>JAUMXX010000029.1 GCA_030535285.1 bacterium
GCACTGAGAAGGTGAATCAGTAATATACTCCAACTCAACACTCTCAATCCATGCTTCCCAGCCTGAAGTATAACCAAGCACTGGCTTCTTATTATTCATAGAGATAGTTCCGAGATTAATGTAACGTGTTGTTGTGATAGCAGGAGGATCGACTCTGTTATCAGTACCTCTGTACCGCCAATCCGTCTTTAGCATAATCTGTGCACAGTTATAATCAGGATGATACTTAAGTTCTATATCCATTCCAACTATCTGGGTGTCCGGACGCACATCGTCTGTTGGGAACATATGCTCACCGGTATAATCGGCAAGAACTTTTTCGTTAGAATAAATACCTGTAGCCGGTTCGATCATGTCGACTTTTACAGCAGTACTGCTAGAACTAATGCCGATTCCCCATCCGTCGCCGCTACCATCCTTAGCTATTTCGACATCATTAGTATATATATGATTAGTAGCAGTTCTAGTAACATCTGCCTGGAAAAACTTACCGTAATAATTGTTTTCATCCTCGCCATAAATTATTACAACAGGCCTAGTATCTGACCAGGTTTTAGTTCTGGTTATATCCTGCCAGAGGGACATTTTTGCGCCGACAAGATCATCGCCACACTCATCGAAGATAAGCGAGTAAGCTGGTTTTATTGTATTTTTTAACGAATTACCTTGAGCGTTAGATACCCAGGTGCTATCAATGTGGAATGAATTGTAACCGTCAATATCCTCTGCAATTCCATAAACAGGAGATTGATACTGAGAATTTTGATGTGTTTTCACGATATCTATTTTGTTAGCGAAGGTATCTTTCAGATCTTGCAATTCCTGCTGGTCTGCATTCATAAAGTCATAATGTATTATTTCGGTCTGCGCTGCATCACTACTATAGTAGTTCTTCACATCCCAGATATCATCTTGCGTGTAGGTGTTTCCGGGAACAGGTACCAGATTCTGAGGCTCTGCAGACTCAGCCTGGCCGGCTTCCACAAATTCATCAATGGTATAGGTGTGAGGAGTCTTTACGAGTTCGCCGTTCTGATCGTCATAGATGATAACGCTAGCGCCCGGAATTGCCCACTCACCTACCGACTCTATGCTGAAATCCAAAGGATATTCGCCGCCCTGATCCACAAGACGGAAGAGTTGCATGGGTAACTGGTTGTTTTGGCAATTTTCCAAAACGATATTGTCAGTGCGGTCAAAGGAAACATAAGGTAGCCTTACCTTCCAATCGCCTTCATGCACGGTAAAGGCAATATTTCCTGCCACACGGGCATTCGAGATAGATTTAACAATTTCACCATCTTCATTTTCATAACTGATTGTTGGACTGTCAAAATCAATAAAGTGAGTTGCCTCGTTCATCGTGCCGCAGGCACAGTTACCGATGACTTTCAGTCCATCATTCATATGAACAAGGGTCATGTAGCCTTTGTTGGCCAGCTCGTCGGGGGTATCAATGGGGAATTCGCTGCCGGTCATATGACCAACAATTGCTCCCCAGCTAGCTCTGGTCATAGTGTTGCCGACAAAAACATCATCACGACCGAAGCTGTAGTTATAGGTATAGTCAATAACATTTCCTCGGTAAACGGTGTTGCCCTCGCCGGTGAGCTTTTTACCGTCGGAGAACTGACCGAATTCCAGCCAATTGCCACGGAAAACACAGTCAATGAGGTCACTTTCCCCGATAAAGCAACGGTAAGTAGTATCGTTTATTTCTGTATCTTCCCAGGTACTACCGGTATAATACATACTCTTTATAACGCAGTCACGCAGGGTTGAACGGAAGAATATTCCCTTATCAAAATACGAGGCATGACCCTGACACAGAATACTGTTTGTGATATTGCAGTTGGTAAACATTCCCACACCGTGATTTATCTCGTTAACCGAGATCAACATCTTATCAAAATTGACATTATAGAAAAGGCTTGTTTCACTTGAAATCAAGCTCGCGCTCAATCCGTAAAAATAGCCGTTCATAGGCCTGTTATCGTCGGCGCTCATGACAAAGACACCCTTGTCTGTTAGACTATCCGATTGCATCGCGCGTATCTCGCCATCGAAAACCACACGGTAGGTCTTGCCGCCGCGTAACACTATAGGACTATCGGTATAGAAGGTGCCCGGTTCGATATACAAAATAGAACCGTATGTAGCGCAGTAGTCAAAGGCACGCTGCAAAGCAAAAGCGTTAGTTTGGACTAACTTATTCTGAGCACCAAAATCGGTAAGATTGACGACTTCAACGCCGTTTTTGAGATCGTTGTAATAAGCTTTCTCAAGATAAAGAAGCTTGGATTCGTCAGTGCCGACAGGCTTTTTGTAGCCTACGGTCTTTGCATTGGGATCAACAAATGCCGAAAAATCGAGATAGCGGTTGAGCTGGGTAGAAATATATACACCGTTGTCCAACCAACACACAGGCTCCTCGGCGCGGGTGCAATCAAGTCCCCAACTTCCATTCTCCTTAACCCAATGCCCGACGGCGATGTGATCCTCCCAGCCCTCGGCAAATACATTATTATCTCGTGATATCCAATTATTGTTTCCTGCTACTTTATATTTAGAAATGCCGTCATACAACAATTGGTCTTTGGTTACCCGGCCGATCTCAAAAGCATTGTCGGTGAAAAGGAAGTTGGTATGGTTGCGCTTATAGTTAGACTCCATGTACGACTCATCAAAAATCCTGACAATGCAAGTCTTTTCCATATCGTCACAGATAATTTTATTCTGACTAACGGCGCTGCCCTGATAAAACGTAAAAACGCATATCGGTATACCGTTATAATAATTGGCTTCGATACGTGTTCTATCTTCCAGTCCCGGATTGAGAATCATGTAGCCTCCGTCCATATACACATAAGTATTTGTGTTGCTATCGAAATAACGTTTCGAATGGTCGTAGGCTTCTAACCCCTGACTTTCAAAATACTCCACAAAGTCGTTATAGGCACAGTCCTTGATAAGACAGCCACTCAAAGAACTACTTGTCGAGCTGGTGGAGTAGATGACAATATTGTGCACCCTCACCATAGTACAGTTGGATACAGTGGAATATGGAGCCCAGCAAACGGTACTGTCACTATAAATATAGTTCTCCATATAACAGTTGGTAATGTAAGTGGTAGCAAGGTTAAATGCTTTGAACAAAACCGGAAGACGGGCATAGCCCAGATCATCGGTGTAATAACCGCCGTAGAAATAGCAGTCGTTTATAAACGCATCGTTGGTGTCACTGCCTTTGATAGCCACCCTTGATGGACCGAAGGAGCAGTTTTGAGTACGGGTAAGCATATCCAGACGCACCCAACTCATATGGGCATCAAAACCGCTGAAGGTCAGATTGTTCAGACCGGCATACTTGGTGACGATACGGTACATTCCGCAGAAATTTTTCACCGGCTGAATATCGTCACTGAATATGTTTGCCATGATCTCTTCGGCAGTACTGGTGGGCTTAAAAGTCTTATGAGCACCGGCGGCAACAAAGGTAAGATCACTCATACCGAAGCTTTCATTCCAGGCATATGTATCGGAAAGATTCTTGTTAGTCATAAAGCCGTTGACATCAACAGGAGTCACTCCGTCAACTTCATAGAAATACGGCTCAGCAACGAAAATAGTCTTTCCGTAAACACCGGTAACTTCGTAATGGTAACCCCAAAGGTAAATAGGTGTAGCGAAGTAAAAAACTCCTTCATCGCAGAATATCTTACCCTTACAACCACGAGCAAGCTCAAGGGCTTTGTTGAACATAGGTCCGTAATCGTAATAGGGGTTGTTTTCATCATAATCATCAAAATACTTAATTACATCCGCAGGGAAATTAATACGTGGCCGTGCCGAAGGAATACTGAAATTATCAGTTTCAAGTTCGGCTCTGGCACCTACAGTGCCGGTATGGCCGTAGGTTATCATGCCATCATTAGGATCAAAGTTAATCGATGTACCTGCTGTGTCAGCAACTGCATTGTTTATCGGCAAAACCGAAAATTGAACACAAAGCAATGCAACCGAAAGCAGCATACAGAAAACTTGCCTAATAACACGTTTTGTTTGCATTTTTTTCGCTTTCATTTTGTCCTCCCTAAATAAAAAATATTGTGTTTAATTAAAATAACTCAACAAAATCCATTTTATTGCATTTTTACCGAATTGTCAAGGACAATTATGGATGTTTTTATTCAAAATATAAAAAAATGTATGCTACTAAAGTTATCTCTCAGATACTTTCAAATTAGATTTGAACCAAATGATTTTTGACCTCGACAATCAACTTTTGTAAAATAAATATATTGCGTTTTTTGTAAAAATATGTAATAATGTTTTTGAGGATTTTCCTCGAAACACTTTATGGGGGGTATATTTTATGGACAGAGTTGGATTAAAAGCCAACGCAAAACAGCAAATCAAAGGCAAAATTGGTATATTGTTTTTGATCTCATTAATCATCGCGGTTATTTCAGGTATTGCATCATTTATACTTGGACTTATTCCGGTGGTAGGCTCCGTTGCTTCAACTGTTATTGTTACGCCGGCATTTGCTTTGAGTTTAACTCGTGTATACTTAATGGTCATCCGCGGCGAAAAACCGGAAGCCAAAGATTCTTTCTGTGGTTTTGACGATTTCTGGAGTGCTTTCAAAGTAACCTTCCTGATTGGTTGGTTTACTTTCCTGTGGTCAATGCTTTTCGTCATTCCCGGAATTATCAAAAGTTATTCCTACTCTATGTCAATGTACGTTTTGGCAGAAAACAAAGGAAAGCCTGCACTCGAGTGCATTGAAGAATCTAAAACTATGACTAATGGACATAAAGGTGAACTGTTTGTCCTCGACCTGTCCTTTATCGGATGGATCCTCTTAGGTATTATTACTATCGGCATTGCATATATTTGGGTGGTTCCATATATGGAGGCAACCTATGCAAACGCATATCAAAGTTTGAAACCGGTTGACACTGCAAAGGAAATCTCATTATAAACACTTTTCTGTCAAGCAAGTAAAAAATAAATCGTGACTGTTGAGGCGCACCCCGTAAGGAAGTGCGCCTTAGTTATATTTACATGGGGCGGCACAGTGATTTTTTCGTTGCGAAAGTGATATTGAAATCTACAGTTTCAATGATATTATATTGCCTATTAACTGTTCGAAGGGCAATTTCACTCGGCGTTAGCCAAATATCACTGCGAAGCAGTATAACTCGCCGCAAGGCGAATTTCATTGAAAAAGCGACTTGTCGAAACAAGTCGCTTTTTCTGGCCCGCCCGGAGGGATTCGAACCCCCGGCCTTCAGAATCGGAATCTGCTGCGATATCCAGCTTCGCCACGGGCGGATATTAAAAATTATTATAAACTACCTAACCTTGTATGTCAAACAATATATACCGTTTTTTCTGTTTGCACTGCCCTGCCTTTTGTTTTTTTACACTTATATTTATATACTTAAAACTATACAAACAAAACTTCACAAATTCGGCGAAAGCGAAAATGAAAACCTATGATATTTGCTATCATAGGTTTTGCTTTGTGCTATCAGTATAAATTAATGCCGGTAGATACACATATTATTTACTTCTTGATACTCTCTCCTATCAAGTTATACTGTCTAAGAAACCTTTACATAAAACAAATCAAGTATTAGCTCATAGAGTGATTTCTCGTCAACTATAAACTCAGCATACTCCTCACCCATTATAACCTCACCTTTGACAGTATCATAACTTATATCAAAGTCTCTCTTTAAAAGTACCGTAGTTAAATATGTTATCGACGATGCATTTACATTTGTGACAGAATATTTTGAAATCGTATTAAACATATTAAGTGGAACATTTAGGTTGTTTTTTGTCTTAGCAATTACCTTATTCGAAAAAGATTTAATATATTCAAGTTGTCTTTCTATTCGATAATTGTTTGAATCTAAAAAACTTATGTCCCTTTTTTGAACATACTCTCGCGCAGCATCCCCGAAAAGAGTCACCTTTCTTCCGGTTTTTTGCGAATAATCAGAGGTGTATTCCGAAACCTCGACACCGCCTATCTGATCATTCAAAACCGAAATTGCTGACAAATCAATTGCAAAGTAAGAATTGATAGGTATACCGTATAACAACCTCTCAACCGACTTTACAACATTTTCACAACTGCCTTCCTTTCCGTCGCCATACGCATATGCCAGGCACAGCTGCATTCTTTTTGTCTCAACGAATTCGCCCGTAGGAGCATAAACATTAACGTCAACCATAGAATCACGAGAAATTGTAACAACCCTCGTCTTGCCGGTCGCAGTATCCAACACAAATAAATAAATTGCATCGGCTTGTCCGCTTTTGCCGATTTTATTTGAGTACTCCAACCGCTCACTATCAATCCCAAGGCAAAGCACACTTGTGACAGATTCATTGAATTTATATTTTTCTCCGTTATATGTGACGGTTTTTCCGCTGTCATCAACAACGACTTGTGTATCTTCCAACTCGGGCTTGACCGCCGCCATATTGTTATCAAGTAAACTGTTCTTGCCGGATAAATACAATACCGAATAAACAGAAATCGCAACAATAAGTAATATGAGCAAGAAAACACCGAACAGGAAAACAATTTTCTTCCACAACCGCATTTTTGAAAACCAATTTACAGATTTTTGTTTTCGGTCATTTTTCTTTGCATCCGCCTCAACCCCGTTCAACGAGGTTTCGACCTTCGCATCACTATTGATTGATTCATAGTTGTTGTCACTATTATTTGGTAAGTTGGTCACTTATAAGCACTCCCTGGACAAGATATCTCAGTTTTGGATTCCCATTTGGGACACATGTACTGAGTGTAACAATTTTATCGTCTAACCCAAGCGTAACGCCCTCACGGACAAATGCAGTTATGCTTTTTGGATGCAGACAACTATTAAAATACTCTGTGAGTACTTGTTCATCAGAAAAATCAAACGAATACATTATATGCCGATTATCATATTCGTATGCCGCAAAAATCCTATAGGTTAATTTATGTCCGTCGGTATAAATATACATATATTCATTATCATTAAAAAACTGTTGATCCCTGAATTTATGCAAATTATTAAACATCGAACCGTTTATCATATTATGCCCGTAAATCAATGTGTTAGGATCGGAAAAATCCTTGGAATTAATCTTTTGGGTATAAATTGAGCCGGCAGAACTATATTTTTTTTCAAAAGTATGATTCAAATAATAATCATCACTATCATCGGTGCTTTGCAGAACCGGATAATCTACCTTTGTATTAGGAATAGTGATCCAAGCATAAATATCGGTATTCACCTTAGCGAGCGCGTCAAAATCTATAGGATTATCAATCAACTCAACCGTTTGAGAACTTTCTGAAGACTCAGTCTCAGTGGTTTTGTATTGCCCTTTGTCAATTTTTCCACTAAAAAACAAACTCTTTATTATAACTGCACTGCTAAAACAAAACACAATGATTGCAAATATTAAAATAACTATTCTGCCAAATTTAAACCGCTTTTTTTCGCTGGGTTCTTTCATTAATCGTCATCCCTATATTGAGCATTGAATCTGTATATAATACAATTCCTATCCTAAAATTTTAGGATAGGAATGTAGTCACAAAATATTACCTGTTAAAACTTAAGATATTACTGAACAAATTATTCAGCAATGATTTTTTTGCTTACCGCAAAAACGGAAACAAGAGCCAAAAAGGAAATAACTGCAAACGGAATTACATTATTGCCTGTTTGGGGAGATGTTTCTGAAATACTTCCGGTAAATGTTGCAACAGCAGTAGCATTAGAAGCTAGCTTGATAACAATTACAGGACTTTTTAAAGAGCCCGAAACTATTTCATAATCACCATCAATGAGCCAACCCACGAATGAGTCACCCGTATTGTTCTTAGCTGTAAGCGTGAATGTGCCGTCACTGTTAGCTGTTTTCTCTACAGAACCATTACCTTTTGCTGAAACAGTAATCGTTGTTCCGGTCGGACTTTCAACTGCAAATGCGGCAAGACAAAAAGTTGACATCAATGCAATAACAAGCACAACTGTAAGTATCTTTTTCATTTACAAGACTCCTTTAACAATATTATTCCATATCGAGTATAACATGACATCTCAAAAAAATCAATAGTTTTTTTAATGTTTTCAACAAATTTCAAAATCAGAATTGAGAAATTGAATAATATCAATAAGTTCGAGCGGAAATTTGATAATTCTATCGGCTTGTGCATTGTTGAGTTCTGCAAAATCCCGAAACCCCCACAATACCCCAACCGTAAAAACCGAAGCGTTTTTTCCGGTCAACATATCAGTTTCGGTATCACCGATATAAACACATTCTTTGGCCTTGACGTCGAATTTATCCATTATTTCAAAAACTGCAGACGGATCGGGCTTCAGCGGTCTTTCTTGACATGCACCATAACATAAATCAACCGTATCCCCAAACAACTCGGCAGCAATTTGAACCGTTGTCTGATGTGGTTTGTTTGACAAAATTGCCACTTTTATCCCGAATGCCTTCAATTTTTCAAGCAGTTCAGGAATATCATCATAAGGTTTTGTAAGATAAAGAAAATTATCATTATATTCGCGTATATAATGCTCACGAACATTCAAGTAATCCTCTTGCGTACCGTTTGAAATCTCTATCATATTTTTTATAAGCGCATCGACGCCGTTTCCGACAATCTTCCTATAAACCTGTGTCTCAATGGTAGGCAGTCCAAACTTCTTTAACGACTGATTGGCAAAAAACGCTATAGAATTAATGGTATCAGCAACCGTGCCATCTAAATCGAAAATACATAATTTTATCATATTTTATTTCCTTTTTTAAAGTGAAGCCACAATACCAAAATAGGCCAAAACTATAATACCTAAAACTATTCTGTACCAACCAAACACCTTAAAATCATGTCGTTTTATATAAGACATCAACATTTTTATTACTAAAACAGACACAATAAACGCAACAAACATTCCAACAATCAGCAATACCGTTTCCTGTGATGAAAAAGTATTTCCATCTAAAAAGTACTTAACAATTTTCAACCCGCTTGCTCCTACCATAACCGGAATCGACAAGAAAAAGGAGAATTCCGCCGCAACAGAATGTGCCACTCCTAAAATAACTGCCCCGAGAATCGTAGAGCCTGAACGTGAGGTTCCCGGAATAAGTGAAAGCAGTTGGAAGATCCCTATATAAAAAGCAGTTTTATAACTCAACTCATTTATGTGAGAAGTAACCGCTTTTCTCTTTAAATTTTCAACAATGATAAATGCAACGCCATACACTATTAGTGTTATTGAAACTACCCACGAGTTATAAAACAGGTCATTGAGCATGTCATCAAAAAGCAATCCAATTACCGCTGCGGGCAAACAAGCAATCACAACTTTCAACCACATTTGCCACGTTTGACAGCGTTGCAAAGCAGTTTTCTTTAATGAAAAAGGATTCAATTTGTTAAAATACAGACAGACAACTGCCAAAATAGCCCCTAATTGTATCACCACCAGGAACATTTCTTTGAAAGCATCACTTATCCGCATCCTGACAAATTCATCAACCAAAATCATGTGTCCGGTACTGCTTATAGGCAGCCATTCGGTAATTCCCTCAACAATACCGATAATTATTGCTTTTAATATCTCAATGAAATCCATCACAAGCCACCCGCTCTTTCTTGAAAATAGGTCACGGTAAAAATACTGATACTAATTTATACATATTACCGCTTAAAAAGCGAAACAAACAATACGCTGCTTATTTGTAACGCAATTGTTCACACCCATTGAACCTATATAGATGACATTATATCATCCAAAAATTATGTTGTAAACCTATTTTAACGATTCACAATATTCTATGCTCTCGAATAATATGATAATGATAATTACAACTATCTTGTTTTATATTAAATAATATTTTTATGGAGGCTTATTTTATGTCTGAGATAAAAAGCAATTGTCCGGCACCTTCGGGAGCATTTAAAGAAGCCGTCTGCATTGATGCAGGCAGAGTCTATGACTCCTGCTGTGACCGTGATTGTCTTGAAGATTTAAGATGCTATTTTTCACCAAACAACCAGGATATTATTAACAACGCATTAAGTGTACGGGTAAAATCCGCAGAAGTGTTAAACGTCTATGTCGATGTTGAGCCGGTATCATTTAACCACGGTTTTTACGCTTGTGACATGACATTTTTCTTCCTGCTTGAGTTTGATGTCTTCACAGCTCCGAGAAGTTGTCCGAAAACGATAAAAGGTATTGCTTTTCACGAGAAGAAGGTTATTCTTTACGGCAGCGAAGGTAGTGTCAAGACCTTTTCAAACGAAATAACTTTAGAAGATAACCTCGATATTCAAAGCTTACCGTCCAACAACATGCCACGCTGCAACGTACAGTGCGTTGACCCCATAGCACTTGACGCCAAAATCTGCGAACTTAAAGACTGCTTTGAAAACGTACGTTGTATGCCGGCTTGTGTTTGTAATTGTGTTGGCGGAACCGTTGATGTTTCCTGTCCTGTAGGAACCCCGACCGTTTATGTAACACTCGGTCTGTTCAGCATTGTTCAACTGATAAGAAATGTACAGATGCTTGTTCCTGTTTATGATTTCTGCATACCCGAAAAGCAATGCGATAATACAACAGATGATCCTTGTGACGTTTTCAAAAAAATACAATTCCCAACCGATGACTTTTTCCCGCCGCGTCCGTGTAACATTGATTCATCCAACTGCGGTTGCGCCGATAACTGTGCAGGCGAAATGCACCAGTAATTATAACATCAATAAAAACGGTATGTTTTTAACATACCGTTTTTACTTTAATTCTATGAAACATACGGTAGGGTTTTATAACCCTCCCAACCGGCAACATACCGAGCAAGAATCATCACATCTAAAGGATCAACAGCACCGTCACGATTAACATCTGAAAGCTCCTCATCCAATGTTCTGTATTCGGTCCAATTTGCCAAATAACGCGCGAGGTGAATTACATCAGCAGAATTGATGTGTCCATCGTAATTTATGTCCCCCAAGGCATTGTACTCAACAGTTGACAACCTCGGATAAAAATTACCATCTTCGTTTATCGCCGAAAGAATATGCGTTTGACCGAATTTTTCTAAACCGGTCCATAAAGGTTCTACAATTGTTTCAGATCCGATTAAAAAATAACGCAACTGTCTATTAATATCAGGGCTGTCATTCCAAGTCACATCAACAGCGTACCAAGCCCCATTCAAGTTTACATAATTCCATGCGTGTGCTTGACCGCTCGCATTTTGCGAGTTTTTGCCAAAACCGTAAACCTCAATACACTCAATACCGGACAAATCACAAAAAAGTTTAAAGGCAGATGCATAACCTTGACAAACCGGCGAATATTCTGACAAAACCGCACTGGCTGCACAATGGGGCAAGTGGAAAACATCCTGGTTGGGATCTACACTTTCATTATACTCATTATTATTAATAAGATGATTGTTAAAATACAGCAACTTATCATAGTCAGACTCTGTAGGGGCGCCGTCAACAACCGCTTTTACATTAGAATCAAATGCTCTATAATCTTCTAAAAGTTTATCGGGAGAATCTATATATTCATCAATTGCCCCCACCAGTACAAAAACATAACAGTCCCGTCCGTCCGAAGTCAATAGCATTTCGCAGGTTGAAATCCAGAACAATTGTGGCTGATCATAAACAAAAGCATTCCAAACGTTATTGATTTCAAGATCTTCCAAAAAACGATCTAATTGTTCCTGTTGGGTGATATTGGTATTTCTAAAATTGAATACAAAACAAATTTGAGGTTTAACAACATCCTCATTATTTGAATCAAGTGCATTAAGAAGACCGTTATATAATGCCTTTTGGTAACCGTTTTTCAAAAGATTATTATAATAGTACTCATTGATACCACCGACACGATCGGAAGATCCTAAAGGTGCATCAACATATTCAATATCATCCTCGTCAACCGATGAACCGACACCCTTTACAGCACATACTCCGCTATAGGAACTTATCTCGAGGTCATCTTCAACCGCAATTCCCGGGATCGAAAACACCTGTACAACAATCAATGAAAGAATTAATATCAAACACAAAACCTTTTTCATACAGCAAAACCACCTGTCAATAATCTATAAAATTTGAGAAAAGCATAAACGCCTATCTGCCTAAAAATTTTTTGAGAACATAATTAATTTTCTCATCCCATCGAGCCCAATCATGCGTACCGGAACTTTCCTCATATGTAAAAGGTACGCCAAGCTTTGTAAACTGCCTTTCAGCAGAGAGATTACAATCATATACAAATTCGTCCTCTGTTCCGCACCACATATACAGTTCGGGGAATTCTTTGCCGCTTTTTTTCAACCTTTCAGCAAGAGTAAATAAATCATTATCTGTTCCGGTTATTTTATCGTCCGCAGAAAAAATATTATCCCAATACCAGAACTCCTGATCCCTAAATTTTTCTCTGAACATCGTCAAATCCAATACACCCGAAAGAGATGCGGCCTTTGAAAAGATATCCGGTCTTGAAAGCGCAAGTTTAAATGCGCCGTAACCTCCCATAGAAAGTCCCGCAACAAAAGTATCCTCTCTCCTATCAGACATGTTCGGGAAAAACCGTCGGCAAATTACAGGTAATTCCTCAGAAATGAATTTCCAGTATTTTGGGCCATGAACCATATCACAGTAAAAACTCAAACCAACAGTCGGCATTACTACGGCCACACCTAAATCGCTAGCATAACGTTCAATTGACGTTCTCCTTTGCCAAATTGTATGGTCATCACTCCAACCATGCAAAAGATAGACTGTCGGATACTTATCCTTTGAGTCTTCTGTCTCCATACCGATAAGCTTATACGATTTTTGCGGCAAGATAACATCCATACTGACACTCATTCCGAGTTCATCAGAAAAAAAACCAACATGCAAAAGTGCCATTATTATTCCCCCAATTAATTAAAACAAATCACAAACCAAGTCACAATATTCAACAGTATTATCTATCGGCAATCCAGCTACTATCAATGCCTGCGCATATAGTATCTTAGAATATTTTTCAGCCTTCGTTTTGTCATTTACAAAAGCATTTTTTAAAGCAGTAAATGCACTGTGCGCTGCATTAAGTTCCAATACCCTATCAGCCTTGGGCTTATTTTCATCGCCCGGCAAAGAGGCAAAATATTTCTCCATCTCAAGCGTAACCGGGCCCTCACTCGAAAGACAAACCGCATGGCTTTTCAGTTTGTCAGATATTATTACACTCTTGACACTGTCCTTCAAAACTTCCCCAATAAAAGCAAGCAGTTCCTTGTTTTCCTCACGTTGTTTCTCGGTTTCTTCTTTTTCTGCCTGCGATTGAAGCTCGGCATCCTCTGCTGCAACAGACTTGAATTTTTTACCTTCAAACTCCATCAGGACATTGACCGCGAATTCATCCACCTCATCGGTGAAATACAGCATTTCATACCCTTTGTCACGGCATATTTCTGTCTGAGGAAGCATTGCTATCTTCTCAACTGATTCTCCGGCAGCATAATAAATATACTTCTGATCACCCTTCATCCTTGAAACATAGTCTTTCAGAGTAGTAAGCTTGTTTTCCGCAGATGAATAGAAAACAAGTAAATCCTTAAGCATATCTTTATGCAATCCGAAATCACTTACAATACCGTATTTTAGTTGCAATCCGAAATTTTTCCAAAAAGCTTCATACTTTTCAAATTCATTGTTCAATAATTTTAAAAGCTCAGCCTTAACCTTTTTTTCAATGTTGTTTGCAATAGTTTTGAGCTGATGATCATTTTGAAGCATTTCGCGTGAAATGTTAAGTGAAAGATCCTGAGAATCCACCACACCTCTGACAAAACGAAAATGCTCAGGCAAAAGTTGCTCGCACTTGTCCATAATCAGAACACCGCTGGAATACAGTTGCAAACCTTTTTTAAACTCTTTTGTATAGTAATCATACGGTAAACTTCCCGGAACAAAAAGCATAGCTTTATAAGATACAATTCCCTCAGCGCTGACCCTTATTATTGCACTGGGATCTGCATGGTCAAAGAACTTATCTTTATAATACTTAACACACTCTTCATCACTAACCTCTGACTTTGAACGCTGCCAAATCGGAATCATACTGTTAAGTGTTTCAACCTCGGTATACTGTTCATACTTAGGTTCCTCACCGTCTGCAGCAGTATTTCTAGTCTTTTCGACCTCCATTTTAATAGGGTAACGAATATAATCAGAATATGTTTTAATCAGTGTCCTTAAGCGATAATTTTCAAGATACTCACTGTACTTTTCGTTTTCGGTATCCTCTTTAACATGCATAATAACACTTGTTCCAACGGTGTCCTTATCACATTCGGTTATTGTGTATCCGTCTGCCCCGGAGGATTCCCAACAATATGCGACATCACTGTCGTACTTTTTGGTTAAAACCGTAACCTTGTCGGCAATCATAAATGCCGAATAAAAACCCACGCCGAATTGACCTATGATGTCGGTCTTGTCATCAGAATTCTCATTTTTAAAATCAAAAGAACCGCTTTTAGCGATTGTTCCTAAATTCTTATCAAGCTCCTCCATATCCATTCCTATACCGTTGTCTGATACGGTAATACGGCGACCTTCTTTATCTATAGAAATTTCAATATGTAATTCATCATTGTTTCTTGCGTTTTCATCGGTTAATGAAACGTAATGCAACTTATCCAAAGCATCACTGGCATTTGAAATAATTTCCCTTATAAATATTTCCTTATTTGTATAAATCGAATTAACCATTAAATCAAGAAGTCTTTTGGATTCTGCTTTAAAACTCCTCTTTGCCATTACCTTCATCCTTTCTTTAATTCTGGTAAATATTATATAGTAAGTTATGTACTTAATCAATACCGTTTTTTACAAATACCGAATTTCACAGTATTAAAACATAATGCTACGCCAACATTTCAACAATCCAAACATTAAAACAGTTTTTACAGTGGTATGCAAGAAAAATATCTGTATTGACAAAATGAAAAAATTGTTATAAAATATTTCGGTAATTTCAAATATATAAATATTGTTTTTGTTTGCTATTTTACATAGACCGCACAACAAAAATGACCTAATAACGAGGTGTCGCCCAGTTGGTAGGGCGCTTGCTTTGGGAGCGTGTCGGGCGTTTAATGCCTTGAAAAATAAAAAGCCTCAAAACCCCTGTATTCATGCGGGTTTCGGGCATTTATAAAAATCAAAAAATCGGTCAAAAATCGTTTTGACCACAGTTTATCCCACTTCCACGCAAAAACAATAAAAATTGAATAGATATCCGGGTGTGGCGCAGCTGGGAGCGCGGGTGGTTTGGGACTGTGAGATAGGTAATTCAAGTAAAATCCCATACACCTCAAAAAAGCCTTTAATACTGCGGTTTTTCCGCTTTCATATTTTTTAGAAATGTGCTATAATAGGCTTACGACCACATAGTGTCCCACAGTTGCGGAATTTCTGTAAAAATCCGAGCATAAAATTGAATAAATCGGGGTGTGGCGCAGTTGGTAGCGCGCGACATTTGGGATGTCGATGCCGCAGGTTCGAACCCTGTCACTCCGACCAAA
>JAUMXX010000092.1 GCA_030535285.1 bacterium
AAAAGCAAAAAGCCCTGTGTTTTTAGGTTCTTCTTTCGCTTTTCTTGGTTCAATGGCTGCAGCATTTGCCGGAGCAACAAGCGTTGCGTTGGGGTATTTAGGGCTTATCATCGGTGCTCTTTTCGCAGGACTGGTTTATGTTGTAATTGCTGTCATTGTTAAATTTGCAGGTGTTAAGTGGATTTCAAAGTTAATGCCTCCTGTTGTTATCGGACCTACCGTTGCAATTATCGGTTTGTCATTAGCCGGCAATGCGGTGGGAGATCTTCAAACCGGATCCTACAAGGTTGACGGGGTATCAACAGCAAATGTTTTTGTTTGCATTGCAGTTGGATTAGTTACTTTGTTTGTAACACTGTTATGTTCGACATATGGAAAGAAAATGACAAAATTGATTCCCTTTATATTGGGAATTGTTTCCGGTTATATAGTTGCTCTTGTTTTGACAATTATCGGAATTTATACCGGTAATGACGCATTGCGTGTTATAGATTTAAGTGGTTTTGCTGCATTGACTCAAGGTGGCGTTGGTATTCAAACCTTTGTTTCCGTTCCGGACTTTACATTCTTAAAAGCATTCGGAGCGTTTGGTGAATTAAACGGTGCGTATATAGGAACAATTGCTGTTGCGTATATTCCGGTTGCATTTGTTGTATTTGCCGAGCATATTGCAGACCATAAAAATATTTCCTCTATCATAGAAACAGATTTGTTGGAGGAACCCGGTTTGCATCGCACCCTTTTAGGTGACGGTGTTGGTTCTATTGCCGGAGCTTTCTTCGGTGGCG
Source organism: bacterium (assembly GCA_030535285.1). Taxonomy (GTDB): domain Bacteria; phylum Bacillota; class Clostridia; order Oscillospirales; family Acutalibacteraceae; genus JAUMXX01. Next base: position 789 of record JAUMXX010000092.1, read on the forward strand.
CTCCTAATACAACCTATGGTGAGTCGGTTGCCTGTGTGGCTATTTCACGTAATGCTTCGGTTGTTACAATTATTGCAACCGCTGTTTTAGCAATTATTATTTCATTCCTCACTCCGTTTGCAACCTTCTTGGCTTCAATTCCGAGTTGTGTTATGGGCGGCGTGTGTGTTGCACTTTACGGCTTCATTGCGGTAAGTGGTTTAAAAATGGTTCAAAAAGTCAACCTTGAGGAAAACAGTAATCTTTTTGTTGCATCAGTTATTCTTATTTTCGGTATAGGCGGTTTCTCTTTGACTTTTGGTCAGATAAAGGTTACTTCAATTGCATGTGCGCTTATTTTAGGAATAATTGCAAATCTGTTGCTTTCAGGGTCTAAAAAGGAAGAAGAATAAAATCGGTTGATGTTTTAGGCAGACAAATTGAATTAATTGGATAAAAAAGACGATGCTCTTTTAATGAGCATCGTCTTTTTAACATTTATACTATTATTTTGTTCCGAAAATACGGTCGCCGGCATCACCTAAACCGGGAACAATATAACCGTTTTCATTCAAACATTTATCCTTGCCGGCACAGAAAATATCAACATCCGGGTGGGAGTTATGAAGAGCCTCAATTCCTTCCGGAGCAGCAATTATGCATAAAAACGTAATGCTGCGCGGATTTCTTAATTTTATCTGGGTTACGGCATCAACTGCTGAACCTCCGGTGGCAAGCATGGGATCCAAAATGAATACGTCACGTTCCTCAATATCTTTTGGAAGTTTGCAATAATATTCTACGGGAGTCAAGGTTGTTTCATCACGGTACAGACCTATATGTCCGATACGCGCGGCGGGGACAAGTGAAAGTGCACCGTCTACCATTCCTAATCCTGCACGCAGTATCGGAACAAATGCAAGTTTACGTCCGGCTAATTGCTTGCAGTCGGCTATACCACACGGTGTTTTTACCTTTTTATCAGATAAAGGAAGATCTCGTGTTGCATCGTAAACCATTAGCATGGCGATTTCACTAACTAATTCGCGAAAGTTTTTAACATTGGTGGCTTCATCTCTTAAAAGACTGAGTTTATGCTGGATAAGGGGATGATCCATTACAATAATTTTACCATCCATAATTTAAGCTCCCTAAAAGTATATTATTGAATCCATTACATTTATCAACAAATCGGTCGTTGAATATGATTCGATTTAATTATACAATATTTTTCAATTTTTGCAAGAGACAATCAATAATACGGGAATTAAAAATTTGATGTTGGAATCAAAACTGTTAAGATAATGACTGAAAATTATATCCGGCATTTACTGTTGAACCGATAAGTCGTCTAGTTATCAATTAAACATTAAACTATTACGGTATTCAGACGGTGTTTTTCCGACAATTTTTTTAAATACGCGACAAAAGTAGTGCAGGTCAAGTATACCGCAATGCTGGGCAATTGTCTGTATTTGCAGATTTGTACTTTTAAGTAGATGTTTCGCATATTCAATTCGTTTTGAGGTTACAAACTGGGTAAGTGTTTTGCCGGTTTCTTTTTTAAAACAGACCGAAAAATATTCAGGGCTTACATTACTTATTTGTGAAAGTGTGCGTAGACTCAGGTCACCCAACAGGTCGCTTTCGATAAGGATAATTGCCTTTTTGATAAGGGGAGAATAATTTTTTGCGATGTGCTGTTTTACGAGATCACAATAAGCTCGCAAAATTTCAAGCATTAATCTTTGCGCAGCAGCGATGGCATGTAGGTTCTCTATTCGTCTTGCAAATTCAGAGGAAACACTGTCAAGGTGAACGGGGTGAACACCGCCGCTTTCGGCAGCTTTGCGGAAAAGTGTGTTCATAATTATGCAGTAGTTTTTGATGTTCCTTAACTGGTCGGGTATTCGTGTTTCAAAAGCGAGCATAGGAATATTTATCATCATCTGTTCTGCTTTGCGGATATTTCCCTGTGTTACCGCAGTAATCAGCTCGTTTTCAAATTCATACCGTTTTTCCATTGCGTCAATATCTTTCGGGTTGGAATAGGTAGGATCGTTAACCCCAAAAAGTTTTTCAACAGATTCGGCCGAATATGCATGGTTTACATCGGTAAAAACAAAGTTATCACTACCGTCCCAAATATATTCGGCAAAGGTGTTTAAAATGGCAAGTATGTAGTTTTCGTCCTTAACGATCGGCAGTGAGGCGTAATAAAACTCAAGAATTTTAAGTTGTTTAGGGGACGCGCCGATCTGCTCTCCAGATTCCATTATTTGTTGCAGAGAAATATCTTCATACAAATACGGACCGATGAAAAGAACAGTTTCCGGGTCACAGTGAGGAAGTTTTAAGTATAAATAACGGCAGCAAAACATATCGGTTACACGGTATATTGTTTTTGACTTTATTTCCGGGAAATATTCAATGAATGTGTTCTTCTCATTCCCGCTTTTAAATATATTGCCGAGATTTTTGTAAACAGCATCGTCGATTTCTTCGTGTGGATGTATCATTGTGCTTCGAATTCGGCATTTAGCGATTGACTTTTGCAGAAATGTAAGTTCTTTATCGTAAAACACAGATTCACCTCGATTTGTAAGAAGAATACAATTAATTCTTAAATTTAGTATAATTATAGTATAAATTTAATGATAATTCAATGATTTTGAAGCACAAATATTAAAATTGTGCAAATTTAGATAAAAATTATGCTAACTATTTTTCTTTGTATGAATTATAATATAAATATCCATTAAAGGTGGATCATTAATGCTGTGACAAGCAGTAAATAAAGAGAGGATTGTTATTATGGAGCATAATCGCAAACCGCGTCCCTTTGGCATACGTGACAGTATTGCTTATGCGGCCGGTGACCTCGGTTGTAACATGAGTTTCGCGCTTAAGAGCTTCTGGACTCAGTTCATGGGTATGGATCTTTGGT
>JAUMXX010000093.1 GCA_030535285.1 bacterium
GTTCTCAAACGAAAATCTTTGATTTTCAAATGCTTTGCATTTCGTCGGTGTGAAATCACCGACGGTTTGAGGTTATTATAACACAACAAACCCAACATAACCACCCGTTAATTTGAATTTTTTGGTAATTTTTTAACAGCATGATCTTTGTGCCGCAACTTTTAAAAATCATTGACAAAATTTCAAAATAAACATATAATTATATTATTATTTTTTAACTTGAAAGAGGCGTTGTTTATGTGTGGAATAGTTGGATTTGTCGGCAAAAAACAAGCCGCTCCAATTCTTTTAGAATGTCTTGAAAAACTTGAATATCGCGGCTATGATTCAGCCGGAATATCTCTTCTTTCGGATTCGAAAATCACAACACACAAGACCACCGGAAGAATACATAAATTAAACGAACTGACCGATTGTGGTAAAAGTCTTGTTGGCAATATAGGAATCGGACATACCCGTTGGGCTACTCACGGTGCGCCGTCAGACCGAAACGCCCACCCCCATATGAGCAATGATAATAAATTTTCGGTTGTTCACAACGGAATTATCGAAAACTACATAGAATTAACAAACAAATTGAAAAGTCAAGGGATTAAATTTAATAGCGAGACCGATACCGAGGTTGTTGCACATTTGCTCAGTATGTATTACACCGGTGATTTTCTTGAAGCAGTACACAAGACTGTGTCCGTGCTCGAGGGATCTTTTGCTTTAGGAATTTTGTGTCAGGATTACCCCGGAAAACTTATTTGTGTTCGTAATTCAAGTCCCCTGATCATCGGTGTAGGTGAAAATGAAAATTTCATCGCATCTGATGTAACTGCGCTTATTTCCCACACCCGCGATGTTATCTATCTGCAGGACGGTGAAATTGCCGAACTGAGTGAAAATGAAGTGGTTGTTTTTGACAGCAAACTTCAAAAAGTGAATAAAGAAAAAAGCAAAATTAATTGGAATATTGATGCTGCTGAAAAAGGTGGCTACAATCATTTCATGGAAAAGGAAATATACGAACAACCAAAGGCTGTCAAGGATACAATCGAACCGAGAATTAAAAACGGGAAGATAGTTTTTGACGATTTGAGCCTTTCGGCGAAAGACCTATCAAAATTCAACCGCATTGTTATCACAGCCTGTGGTTCCGCTTCATATGCAGGTCAGGTCGGAAGATATGTGTTAGAGGAGCTTTTGAGAATTCCGGTTGAAGTTGACCTGGCTTCAGAATTCAGATACAGAAATCCTGTGGTCGACCAAAACACGCTTATGCTTGTTATTAGTCAATCAGGTGAAACAGCTGATACAATCGCTGCCATGAAAGAAGCTAAAGCAAGAGGCGCACATATACTCGCTATTGTAAATGTGGTCGGAAGCACAATTGCAAAACTTGCCGATGATGTATTATACACCTGGGCAGGACCGGAAATTGCAGTTGCTACAACAAAAGGCTATACAACCCAGCTTGCATTATTGTATTTAATTGCTATTTTCATGGCTGAAAAAACAAAACGTATTTCAGATGTGCAGACTTCTGCTTTGCTTGCAGATGTCGAAAAGCTTCCTGAACTTATGCAAAAAACCCTCGATATGAACCAAAATATCGACCAACTTTCAAAGAAGTACAACACCAATAGATCAATTTTCTTCATCGGCAGAAATATTGACTACGCGGTATCACTGGAAGGTTCGCTCAAATTAAAAGAAATCTCATACATCCATTCGGAAGCATATGCTGCCGGGGAATTAAAACACGGTACGCTATCATTGATTGATGAGGGCCGCTTGGTTGTTGCACTCTGCAGTTACGAAAAGCTTTTCGATAAACTTATGAGTAACATAAAAGAAGTAAAGGCACGCGGTGCAAAAGTATTGTCGGTTGCGCAAGAAGGTAACACCGATATTTATACAGAATCTTCAGATGTGCTGCTCGTACCGAGAATCAATCCTTTATTTGCCGCATCCTTAGTTGTTTTACCTCTTCAGCTCTTTGCCTACTATATTGCGAAAGAAAACAACTGCGATATTGATAAGCCGCGAAATCTGGCGAAATCAGTAACCGTAGAATAAAAAAAATCGCTCTTTTTGTATATACAATAAGGGCGAATTTATGTATAATTATTTAAAAACAAAATGGAGAATGAATAGTAATGGAAAAAATATTAGTTCTTGACTTTGGCGGACAATATAATCAACTCATCGCCAGACGTGTCAGAGAAAACTGTGTATACTCTGAGGTGCGCCCGTACACAACAAAACTAGATGATATAAAGGCTGCCGGTTATAAAGGTATTATCCTTACGGGTGGTCCAAAAAGTGTTTACGGTCCCGACGCGGTGTTGTATGAAAAAGAACTCTTTGAATTAGGTATTCCCATTTTGGGTATTTGTTATGGTGCTCAACTTATGGCACAAACCTTAGGCGGCAGTGTTGCAGCCGGTAAAAACGAATACGGCAAGGTGTCTGTTAATCTTGACCAAAACAGCAAAATTTTTAAAGATATCGAAGCTAAAAACATCTGCTGGATGAGCCATACGGATTATATTCAAGAGGTGCCGTTAGGATTTAAAATAATTGCAAAGACCGCAGATTGTCCCGTTGCTGCTATGGAAAACACCTCTAAAAAACTTTATGCTGTTCAATTCCATCCCGAAGTGTTGCACACACCTTTCGGAGCAGAAATGTTGAGAAGTTTTGTCTATGATGTTTGCGGATGTTTAGGTGAGTGGACTATGTCATCATTCGCAAAAAGGACAATTTCTGATTTGAAAGAAAAAATAGGCAACAAAAAAGTCCTTTGTGCACTTTCAGGCGGTGTTGATTCTTCGGTAGCGGCACTTTTATTACACAAAGCCATAGGCAATAATCTAACCTGCATTTTTGTCGACCACGGACTTTTAAGGAAAAATGAAGTTAAACAGGTCAGATCTATGTTCAAAGATACATATGACATCAATTTGATAACGGTCAATGCAACCGAGCATTTTTTGAATAAGCTTAAAGGCATAACCGAACCGGAGCAGAAGCGTAAAATCATTGGCGAGGAATTTATTCGCGTGTTCGAAGACCAGTCTAAAAAGCTCGGAAAAGTTGATTTTTTGGTACAAGGAACTATTTACCCCGATGTTATTGAAAGTGGCACCGGAGATGCTGCACTCATAAAGAGTCATCACAACGTCGGCGGATTGCCTGACCATGTTGACTTCGACGAAATAATTGAACCCCTGCGTGATTTGTTTAAGGATGAGGTGCGCAAGGTCGGAATTGAACTTGGAATGCCGGAAGAAATGGTATGGCGCCAACCGTTCCCCGGTCCCGGTTTAGGAATCAGAATAATCGGAGAGGTCACCAAAGAAAAGCTTGAAATTTTGAAAGATGCCGATGCGATTTTACGCGAAGAGGTTGCAAACGCAAATTTAACACGTGATATAAATCAATATTTTGCAGTGCTGACCGATATGAAAAGTGTCGGCGTAATGGGAGACTTCCGGACATATGATTACACCCTCGCATTACGTGCAGTCACTACAACAGACTTCATGACAGCCGATTGGGCACGACTCCCCTATGATTTGCTCGACACCGTTTCCCGCAGAATTGTTAATGAGGTTAAGGGTATAAATCGAATTGTATATGATATCACGAGTAAACCCCCCGCAACGATCGAGTGGGA
>JAUMXX010000094.1 GCA_030535285.1 bacterium
GATATCATTATACATATCTGTTGCGTGAAGCATACCTTGCTTATAAAGGTCATATAACTCCCTATAGCATTCATCAAGTTCTTCTTTAGTGTACTGTGGCAATTGAGTATAGGCTTCGCCGGGGCACTTCTCACCCATATTTTCGCCTGTAAAATCCATAAGGTCATATGAGATTTTATCTAAAATATGAATAGCACCACTGTAAACATCAATTGCAATATAAGCGGGACCGAAACAAAATTTATGTACCATATTCTACCTCAAAATTTTAAGGGACAGATCACTGTCCCTTTTAATGTTAATTATTTCTCACATTTTTGGTTTGCTACGGTGCAGGATGTCTTGCATGCAGATTGACAAGATGCTTGACACTCGCCGCAGCCGCCTTTTTTTGCGGATTTTGCCAGACAAGCGTTGTTAATTGTTTTAATGTGTTTCATTGATACTTCCTCCTATTTTATAAGACATTTCTTTTTGAACCCAAGTTTACGCCAATAATTCCACCGATTGCAGAAGAAATAACAGTTACTGGAAATCGTATTATGAATTTAGTTCCGATTCCCCCACCTGCAACAAGCAGCCCGATAAGCGCTATTAACAAAAATAAAAACAGACCTGCTAAAGCACCGATCAAAAGCCCTTTGTTTTTATTCAGCTTTGCCGAAATCACCCCGGTTAAAAAACCGCCGGCTGAAAATGACAGGGTTGCTGACAAGGAAACAAGCAGTTGCGGAAAATCAACAACGGTCATAACAAAGGACAGAATAAGCGATAGCAGCAAAATTAAAATCAAACCGGAAATTATACCGATCATAACCGAAATATAAATCGGCCTGTTGCTATCAGTTTTATTGCCCTTAATCATATAACCGCCTCCGAATACTGTGGATATATAATACAATATTCGAAGATAAAAAAATTTATTACTACTTTACGTCATCATGTACCGTTTTGTTTTTTTGTAGAGCCCATTTTTCAAATGAAATTTTAGAACGATCAATCAACGATTCAATAACAAAAGAATCTTCTTTAACAGCGACCACTCTACCTGAAATTCCGCCAATGGTAACTACCTCATCACCAACCTGAATGGAATTTCTCATTTTTTCCTCTTCTTTACGACGTTTACGTTGAGGACGAATCATAAAGAAATACATCAAAGCGATAAAACCGCCCCAAACAACTACTAACAAAATGTTCTGATTCATGTCAACACCTCCGATACTTCTGTTATTATAGCTTTAAAACAAGCATTTTGCAATATATTTTTAAATTCTTTGTGACAGTAATTCAATTTGACTGTTTTTAAACTCACTAAAACTACCGTCTGCCAATGCATCCCGTATATTTTGCATTAGGTTATTGTAAAAATAAAGATTGTGAGCAACACAAAGCCTGTAACCCAGCATCTCTCCGCTTTTAATTAAATGTCTTATATATGCCCGAGAGTGAGTCTGGCAGACGGGGCACTGACAGTTCTCATCAATAGCATTGTCGTCGGTGATATATTTTGCATTGTTGATATTTATTATTCCCTGTGATGTAAACAGATGACCGTGTCTTGCATTACGGCTGGGCATAACACAGTCAAAAAGGTCAACTCCCCTCTCAACACCCTCGATAATATTTGCCGGCGTGCCGACGCCCATCAAATAACGCGGTTTATCTTTTGGCATAAAAGGTTGAACAGACTCAATAATTCTATACATTTCCTCAGCGGTCTCTCCAACAGCCAGGCCGCCGATCGCATAGCCGTCAAGTTCTAAATCGGTGATAGTTTTCATGTGTTCGATTCGAAGTTGATCAAAGGTGGAACCTTGATTTATCCCAAACAGAAGTTGCTTGGGATTTATACAATTATCAGCTGCATTTAATTTCAGCATTTCATTCTTGCAGCGTTTGAGCCATCTGGTTGTGCGAGCGCAAGACTGTTTAGCATAATCATATGTTGATGGATTTTCTACACATTCATCAAAGGCCATAGCGATCGTAGAGCCGAGATTTGATTGGATACGCATACTTTCCTCAGGACCCATAAAAATACGTTTGCCATCAATGTGTGACGCAAATGTTACCCCCTCCTCTTCAATCTTGCGCAAGGATGAGAGTGAGAAAACCTGAAATCCGCCACTGTCAGTCAGAATCGGTTTGCTCCAATTTGTGAACTTATGCAAACCGCCCATTTGTCTTACAATATTATCACCCGGACGGATATGCAAATGGTATGTATTACAAAGCATAACCTGGCAGTTTAAATTAGCCAGATCCGGTGCAGACACTCCTCCTTTTATTGCTCCGCAGGTAGCAACATTCATAAACGCCGGAGTTTGAACCGTGCCGTGCACCGTTTTAAATTCACCTAATCTTGCATTATTTTCAGTTTTAATGACCTTAAACATATGAGCTCCTTACTTATTTACTATTACTCGTACTTCCTACCTGCTCATTCTTCACAGTATGAGCATTGCGTCGCCAAAACTAAAAAATCTATATTTATTCTCAACAGCGGTTTTATATGCAGCCATAGTATTTTCATGTCCTGCAAACGCACTAACAAGCATTATCAGAGTGCTTTCGGGGAGATGAAAGTTGGTAATAAGTCCGTCAACATATTTAAACTTATATCCCGGATAAATAAAAATATCAGTACTATCACTACATTCGCATAGTTGTCCACTTTGAGCAGCGCTTTCTATAGTTCTACAAGAGGTTGTCCCCACGCAAATTACGCGGTTTCCGTTCCTCTTTGCACTGTTAATCTTATCGGCCGACTCTTTTGAGATATGATACCACTCACTGTGCATATGATGGTTTTCAATTTCGTCTGATTTAACCGGTCTGAAAGTACCTAATCCAACATGTAATGTCACATATGCAATATCAATTCCGTTTTTTGATAAACAATCAAGCATCTCGGTTGTAAAATGAAGCCCGGCTGTAGGTGCTGCGGCAGAACCCGGTTCGTTTGAATAAACGGTCTGGTATCTCTCTTTATCCTTTAATTCCTGTGTAATATAATGCGGAAGCGGCATTTCACCTATACGGTTAAGTACCTCGAAAAAATTTCCGTCAAATTGAAATGACAGCACCCGGTTGCCATCGTCAAGTACCGAGGTAACGGTAGCACTTAATTCGTTATTAAAGTAAAAGTCACAGCCTACTTTTGCTTTTTTTCCGGGTCCGGCGATTGCCTCCCATTCAGTTGCACTGCGCTGTTTTAGCAAAACGAACTCAACTATTGAACCCGTGTCTTTTCTTTTTCCGAAAATCCTTGCAGGCAAAACACGCGTATCGTTTAATACGAGGCAGTCCCCTCTTTTAAGAAACTTACCAAGTTGAGAAAAAACTAAATGCTCAACTTCACCGCTTGCACGATTTAAAAACATTAAGCGTGACGAATCACGAGGTTCTATTGGAGTTTGCGCTATCAATTCCTCCGGTAAATCATAATAGAATTCACTTTTTTTCATATATATCTCCAAACCGGCACAATATATTGTGACAAATCATAAAATGTATTTGACAAACATTTGCTCGAATGATATTATTT
>JAUMXX010000002.1 GCA_030535285.1 bacterium
ATCACCGTCGCCACCTACATCTGTATACTGACCGTCAACAATACTGTCACGATAAGCATAACATCTGGCACCACCGGCACTATAACTCATGTCCCAACCCGGACTTACAGGACTATCTTTAAACGAAGAACCATCAGCATTATGATAGTAGAAAGGATCATATAAGAATTCGTCGTTTAAAACGGTTAAATACCAAATTGGATCATCTGTTTGCGGCCAGAGATAGACCGTCCAGTTACGTTCACGAAGATTTCCGTCATAAACAACATCACAGGCACCACTGAAGAAACCGCCGCACTGACCATTGTACCAATAATTATCAACAAAATAGATATTCTGACGCGGTCTTCTTATTGTTACTGTAAGGGTCGTTGTTTCGGGATCAACAGCCAACGGCCTGTCAATCCTTATCCTATCACCCGGTAACAGCTCAACAACCTTACGTGTCTGACCGTCGCCCGGTCCGTACCTAACATATAACTGTCCATTCAAGAATTCTCTTTCACTTACTTTTTGTACCTTGAATATTGTATTTAAACCGCTAGCATCCTTCATTGGAACCTGCTCCCCGGAAACAGGGTCGGTTTCATACGCAAACTTCATTGTACCTGTATAAGCAGGGACCATATCAGCAACAAACAATTCACGGTTGTTGGTTGTGTTAGAAGTGAATTGACAGTCACCGTAATAGAATCCGTCACCCCACAAACCTGTAACACAATACAAGAAATCGGTGTTTTCGAACATTGAGGAATTCATACATCCCTCACTCCAGTTGATTTCATGTAAAGTTGTATTATTGAAATACCAATACTTAGACTGCTGACTTGCACGATCTAACATTATACCGCCATAACTATCATTGTATGAAGCGTAACGAACATCCTCAAACCTTACATTTATTGCCTGATCGGCTACTAAAAAGCGTCCGCCGGCTTCAGCACGTACTAAACTCGTAAGGTAACCGGTGTTTTGATTGATAGGACTTCCGTTAATGTTAATCTGTCCGCCGGTATAGTCAAATTCGAATCTTACATCTTCGAAATATAGGTTCTGCGCATCACTACCGACAAAATTAAGTGTAGTTTTTCTCCTCGAACCGATAACAGAAATATCTTGCATGCCGGAATTTTTAGTGAAGTACAGCAAACTACTAGGCAAATCGCCAACCTGCCAGTAGGTAGGATTGAATATGATTTGTGTAGTTTCTTTTTCTTGACCCTTAAGAATAACATTTTCAGGGATTATTACCGGAGTCATCAATCTATAAATACCGGATGGGAGATAAACTGTTCCGCCACCGTTTTCATGGGCAATATTACAAACACTTGATAATATCGGTGTGAAGTTCTGTGCGCCTTTACAGGTTGAACCATAATCAACAACATTATAAACCTTCGAAGCAAATGTACTTCTCAGATCGACATCAACCTTGAAATCAAACGGGATGGACCAGCAAGACGAATTACCATATCCACTGTAAACCCAAAGTTCATATTCGCCAACTGTAACGGTTTCAGGAATCGTAACATTGAATGAATATACTGATCTGACTTTTGTAATATCAATTCTTTCAGCAACAACATTACCCGACTTATCCTTTATGCAAACAGCAAGTTCTGTCTTTGCTCTTGCAAGATTTTGCTCGTCGGTAAGGCTTCTGTCATAGTCGGGGAACAAATTCTCACCGACAACAACCAGATTTCCGCCGGCAGTTGTAGTTTCACCATCATCACCTATTGTATACTCTACAAACGGCGCATTCAAATACAATGTGTTTGTAGTAGCAATCGGGTGTGTTGTTGTAACATCGTCATATGTTATCTTAACTGAATACATACCTTTAGCAAACGTCGGAGGAATTATAAACTTGACGCTTCTCTCGGTTGTTTGCAATATATCTGCCTCAACTGCTTCGCTGTCATTCCAATACTCAGCAGTCGGGAGGATTGAAATATCATCAGAATCCAAAACACCTGCTGAACTATATGACTCACGATCAGCGTAGCCATACTCAAGATTAGTTAAATCAACGGTGTTGGGAACCGGACAGATTTCAACCTTGTCTATATTATCACCAACATAATAACCATTAATCAAGGCAACATCACCGGGATTTAAGAAGGTGTTGCTTGTATAGAATACATGGGTCTCGCCTTTTTTGCGCTCATAATCAGGGTCTCGCTCTACATATAAGGCCTCATAATTATCATATATATAGTACTCTGAATTACTTACAACACATCCGTTAAGAACGTTAAGAGCATACGGTTTGCCCGTAGGAAGCGGCAGAGTTGACTTGACTCTATTGCCCTCAGCATCGGTAATTATTGTTACAACCGAATTCGTTTCATAATTAAAGGTTTGTTCGACATCAAGTGTTAAGATGACACCTTTCGGGAGAGTGTTGTAATAAAAGTAATGCACTTGAGAAGCATTGTAGTCATTTACAACGTTTCCTCTATATGGATATCCGTCATCGGCTGCAAATTCCCTGAACGCCATATAAGTGAAGTTTCCGGAATCAGCGTAAGCACTAACAAACGCATAGTAATTCCAGTTATCGGTATTCATAGTCATAGTGAATTTACGAGAAACGAGCTTGTATCCATTTAATGCCATGTACTCATCTTTAACACCAAGCGCCGGGGTAATACCTTTAACTGCAAGTGCCATATTGTCAGGATCTTCAGCCGTAGGCATACTAATCCAGGCAGACTCTGTTCTGTAGGTATCACCAACATTTGCCCAGCGGCGTATACCGTTTTCAAAATCGTCTTTGAAAACATACGCCAGTTGACCGCTTTCAGGGTCAATACGCTGTTCAACAGTAGCCGGATCTACAGGGTCGAAGGTTTGATCGGCACATTCCTGCGTTTCAAGTGCATCCTGCAACGGTTTAAGGAACGCCGGCATAAAGGGCAAATATCTCTTGGTCTTCTCATCATAAGAATTATAAGTATCTGCCACATCTTTTATTGCAGGTTCATCAAGCTTTGAAACGGTATTTTCATCCAGATATATAATATCGGGATATTTATCCATCAATTCCGAAACACGTCTGTGCTCGGGTGTATCTTTATATTTAAATGAGAAATCATCGAAATAATAATCTCTGTTGATATCTCCTGCCCTGATAGCAAAATTCGTTGAAAGAGGATTTTTAAGACTAAGCTTTCCAAACGATTTAGAAACCGTAGGTAATCCAGTGGTAGCAAAGCCAACAAAAACACCGACATTATCATACATATTTTTAATAGCAAAGTGTACACCCTCATCAAGATAGGTGAGGTTAAAGGTATACCATTTATTAATAGGTGTATCTAAAATGGTATTGGCCTCTTCTTCATAGTATATCGGTGAATATTGTACAGTACCTCCGCTACTTTCTTTACCATCAACACAGGTTCTCGGTCTTGTAACAATACCAGTTCCGGCTGCACTAATCCTGAGCAAACTATAATTTTGATCATCAACATAATCATAGATAACGTCAAGCGACTCGCTATTCTTAAGATAGGCCTTAAAGGTTACTTCATATAACTCATTATCCGCTTGAATATATGGAGACAACATAAATTTGGCACTTCCGTTATCAGACCTAAACACAAGTATATCATTACTGTCATTTCCGTTACCCTTTACTGTGTTTGAGGAAACATACAAATTGTTCTTATTGTTTAGATTTACGGAATACAGCGGATCAATATGTGTTGGATTCTCAAAATCAAGATTTGTAACATCTGTACCGGAACTTGCAGCCGCCTTTAATAACTCCTCCAATTTAGCCTCGGCATCAACAAGTTTCTGCAAATTGCTGATTTGATAACGTTCAATACCCGACAAACCATCAACAAACTTGCGGATGTACTCAAGTTTTTTTGCGTCATCAATTGTCAACACATCTAAATCAGGGATTGCATCAATAATCATAGGATAACAAGCCGGTCCATACTCATAGAAAACAACATTGTCGACCATGGGCGAACCTGCAATTGTTCTTGAAGCGAACGCAACTTTACTGATCATATCAGAACTGGCCAACGCAAACTCAGCAGTAACAGTAGCAGAAGAAGCATTCAAACCACTGATTTTAAATAAATATACCTTATCGTATATATCATAGGTCATTTCAGTTGACAACCACTGACCCGACTTAAAGGAAACAGGATTGCCCAACACATCTACTAAAGATGTAACATTGCTTACATTCTGAATGAATTTTATAGGTGTTGTATCCTGATGCGTGCTGACAACCTTCTTCACGGTAGAACCGTCGATAAATATACCGGTCCAATTATGGTCAGAAGTGTAATTAGTTACAAACAAACTCTCGGTTGTGGAATCCGAATTGTAATACCAATCCGCAGAAATATTGAATATTTCGGCATTTGAGCCTAAATAATCAGAGGTTACACTATTGATAAGATAGTGATCCTTAGTGTGATTAACATTCAGCTCTGCCTTTGTATTTGTAAAATTCTTTCTCATCGACAACGCATGGTTTTTCAAATCAGGGGAAGGAGGTAAAATATCATCCTCTACTATACCCCAAAATCCATTTGCAGTAATATCGGTTGTGTTTTCTCTTTGACGTGTGTCCTGAGCCGTGGTTCTTTGCCCGGCCGCATTTGTATAGACAAGACGTGTTATCTTAGCCTCAACCTGCCAGGCCAACTCACCTTCAAAATTATCAACGAATTTTGCGCCCGATTTAAGTTGGTTATAGACATCAATAAAAGCGTCTATTCTCGCATCGGTTGCGGAATTTCTTACAGTCTCGTCAACTGTAATATATTCATTATAAATAATTTGAGCATCATTAAGGTCCTCGGCTATAAAAGGACCCGTTTTTAAAAAGTCTTCCATTTTTGTGACAGTTGATACTAATTCAGACGGCAATGTAGCAGCAAAAGCAGTCATGGGCAAAACGCACTCGATTACCGACACTGAAAGAATGGCAACTGTAAGCAAAACAGAAAGTACTCTTTTTATGCTAATTTTTCGCATTGTTTAACCTCCAATCAGTTAAAGAAAATAAACATCACACTATAAATACATATAATAATATAGTTGTCATTGCTTAACCTGTTACTAAGCCGTCATAATATCTTCCCATATCAATCCAATCAACAATGTGTTGCGGAATGTTTTCATTCCAATTTCCACCGATATAGTTATCATAATCAAGTGTTCCATAATCCGGATGGCTATGTGTGCCAAACGGATCTTTAACCGCTTTTACAATAATGTTATCAAGATATACTGAACTTTCAAAGGTTGCTATACCTATATTGCCTCGTCCGAGAACACGGGGATTAGTGCCAATTTTAACTGAAGAACCTATTTCAACAAAATTATGTCTTATCAGGTCTTTTTTATCATCAAAGGAAACCCTGATTATATTATCAACAACCTTAACTGATAAAGTATGCCATTGTCCGTCAGCATAGTCATCAACAGTAACACTACCTAACTCATAGCCATTGGCAGTAATTCCATTAGTAGCCTGGTTTTTATAATATAGTGCTAATTTGTTGCGGCCGCTTAAAACAGCAGAGTAATTTGAAATTCCGTATAATTCATTCTTCATATTTCTGACCGCTAATTTAACAACCGCCTGAGAAGCATTGTCTGCAGCAGTGAACATAAAGTCCATACTTGCTATATAATCCGACATTTTCTCATTACCGGCATAAAAATTGTCTTCATCAAAGTCCATAAACCAGACCCTGTTACCGTATTCTATGCCCTCACGCTTTTCCTTAAGGGTAATAATATTTGCTTCATAAGGACCGTCCCAAATTGGATTGTTCTTTTCTTCTTTACCGGTTAGGATAGATCTATCAGTGAAAGATTCATAGAATAAAACATCATCTGTCATCGGCAATTCTTCTTCGAAGACAACATCCTTATCGGGATCTTCAACATTATCTCCCGGAGAATCGGGAACAACCGTACCATCAGCCGTTCCGAAACCGGAAAATGTCAATTCCTCAAAGCACATTGTAGATGTAACAGCTTTATTTCTTGAATAATTTGCGAAACCGGCGTAAAGCGGTCCATCTGATCTTATTTTAAGTTTCAGAGCCATTTCAACCATTTTGCTGCTACCTTTAAGGAGATACGCGAAACCTATCTTCTGACCAACCTTTGTTATACGCAATCTAATAGGATACTTAACGTCAAATTCTACATAGGATGCAGTCGTCGCACCATCCTTAGAAGTTCTGTAAACTAACATAAGACGATTATCCGGTCTCACATGAAACATAACCTCAGGATCATTGGGTCCAAGTCCGGTTCTGATCATAAGGCCTGCACCTGCATCACTATGCAATTGATCTTTCGGATAATAATCTAGTATAGTTGCTTCCATAGTAAAATTATCATTATCTGTTCCCGCAACAGGAAACTCTTTATAAGCAAAAGTAACGTCATCGTTTGTATCCCAAACACAGAACGCGTTAGAAGAAAGCTCATACGTACCGTTATTAGCCGATGCATTTTTCAAGCTGCCTGAACAGTCGTATCCCGGCGTTCCGTAATTAACCTCGAGATTTGAGTTAATATTTACAAGGGTTAGGTCGGGATTGGTTTCATTAAATTCCGCAGCAGATACGGTAGTTGTTGGGAAGCAAAACAGCCCGACAATTAATGCCATAGTAAGTGCTGCACTGAGAACTTTGAATATATTTCTCTTTAACACCGCTGAATTCAACCTCATACTAAAGGCACCTCACTTTCAAAAATAATCGGCTCAGCATTATTATCTCTATTATTCTTTTTAATCAAATAGAAATATGCCCACAGTAAAGAAGCAAGGCAAATCATTGATACACCTAAAATACCCATTAAAACATACGCGGTAATACCCATCTTACCTGTCATAACTTTAACAAGGAAGTCACCTGTGTTAGCAGCAACAGTTTTAACAACCGTCTTTTCAACCGGATCAGACTGCTTGTAAACTGTTTTTGTAAGGGTAACCGTGTTAGTTATTGTGGTAACCTCTCCACCTGCAGAATCATCAGATTCTGTGCTGTCAAATTCTAATGATTTCTCATACATCGCATTTACATTTTCAACCTGTTTTGCCAAAATCTCAAGCACATCTTCGTCTAAGAACTGAAGCACCTCGTACGCAATTGCTATCTCGGTTGCATCAGAAGCCGAAATTGTGTCTGGTGTCTGGCTTAAAATCCACTGGAATCTTGTAATGTACGCCCTTGCTTTATCTTCAGCAGGATTAGAATTATCTACGTTTTTATTTAATTGATAATAAAGTTCTAAAACACCAAGTTGTTCGTTATATTGGGAATACAAATCCGTAAACTGTTCAAAATTTATTATCAATGGATCAAGATCGCCTCTTGCAGATGTCAACCAATCACCCATAGCCAAAATATAAGGCAATTTATCACTGTTTGCAGGATCTGAATAATAGGTTAACGTTTCACCGTAACCTGCAAACCAATCTTCAAATTGTTTTTTAGCCAAAGCCTTAGTCAGTTCATTGATTTTTTCCTGAGTGCTATTAGCAAACCCCTGAGCATACTCCGAAAGTCCTTTTAATCCTTCAGTAGCTTTCTCAAGATAAACAATAGCGTTTCCTTTTGCTCCTCCGGTAATAACTTCATTGACAGGATCACCGTTCTCGTCTTTACCAACATACTCATATTTATTTTCAGCTGACAATTGAGCAATTGTAGTAGGTGTTAGGTCGAAAACATACGGATACAACGCCTTATACTCATCAATTTCTTCCTGGGCAAATTTTGCTAAGAATTGATCAGCCAAACCAGGATTTTGTTCCCGAATCGCATTAAAAAGTGAATCCACCTTTGATTTTTCGGTGTTCATTTGAACCCTTAAACCTGGATCAAGTTTATAAAACTCAACATAAGCATCAACGATAGGCTCATACATATTTTCAGGGATTGAATCCGTTCCGAGTCCTAATGCTGCTGCATGTTTTGTTTTAAATTGGTTAATCTTTGCATCATTATCAGAACTTGGATTGTTAGCCTTTTCATAGGCCTCTTGGTATGCAGCTATTGCCAAAGTCAACACATTTGAATTAGTAACCATTTCCTTTTCGGTTGGACTTAATAAGGAATACGCGTCCATTGCAGCATTTATCTTTGCAAGACTCTCTTCGGTATATTCAACAGTGCCAATATTATTTATCAAAGCGATAACATGATCGACAACAGAATTAGCGCCGATAACTATCGAACCCGATACATTTGCAACAGGCATCTTAAACTCCGTGCTTACTAGTTTACCCCCTACAACAGTAGAAGAATATGCTGTCTTAACTCTCATAGTAACAGTCTGTGTCGAGTTAGCACTTGCAGCAGGTAAAACATTAAATCTAAATGTTAAAATCTTATCACCTGCATTAAATGTTTGAGAGGTGGGCGAGGTCCAAATGATTTGGATTGTTCCACCGTTTTGTGTTGTAAAAATATCTTCTAATTTATCCGACTTCATTTCAATTAATTTAAGACTCGTATCGGTGAAGCTTACCGACATCTCTAAGCCACTAATGTTCGGAATTTGACTTGAAGCGCAAAAATCAATTTCGTATGTTCCTCCCCTTTCAGCGTTTGAAACGCTTGTAGCGGAAAATGAAATGGTTTCACCGGCTGCCGAGACATTATAAGCCATCTGGCAACACAAAAGTGAAAATACCATTATCACACAAAGAACACCACTTAGTATCCTTTTGCTCATATACTCACACTCCCCTTTTTTATCATAAACCTGAAACATTATGCCGCAGCATCTGAATTCGCAGCAATATACTCATCAACCTGCTTTTGAATGTTTTCCTTATATTCTGTCATTCCGGCAGTCTCACAATCCTTGATCATTTTCTCATAAGTTGTCTCAAACTCTGCATCATTTTTAGTTGTCAACTTGCCGGCATTAGACCGTGCATTTTCAATGTTTGCGATAAGATCTCCTAATTTTGATGTATCAGGTCTGAATTTATATAAAGGAGTTTTCCTTAATGTCGGTTTAACATTGAGCTGATAATTTAATGCATCTTCTACCTGCCCGGAAACAATATTGGGAGTGCGATATGTAAGATAAACATTACCAACAACCCAATGGGGAATTCCATATATGCAGTTGCTATCAGCTTGTATAGTATAATCTACACCATATGCACAATCAGCATTTTCCTCAGTTCCGTCACCCAAGGTATAGTGATAGGTACCGTACTCTGCCGCATACTCGGAATCTTTTTCAAAACCATAAACTAAAAGATTCAAAAGATCATTTGCTTCTGTTCCGCGCTCAGAACGCAGCAAATCAATCAACTTGATTGCACGTCCGGGGTTATGAGAAGTAAACGGAATTGCAAGATATGTTGCCTCACTACCTATAGTCGATACACCATTATAACCCTGCTCTATTTTATCAAGATAAAGGGTGTATGATTCCGGCTCACCGTATTTATCCATATTAACCTTTATTCCACGCTCATCTGCCTGGATCCAGTTGTTAGTAAGGGTGAAATTAATCGGAGCCTTACGGGAACCGTTAATGTTGTTACCGGTTGTTACATAGTCAGCCTTGAGCCAACCTTTTTGATACCACGATTGGAGTAATTTCTGTACCATTTTTTCCTGAGGCAACTCATAATTGGCAATTACCTTAACATCATCGGTCCAAACGTCATACGACAAAAGGTCAGATACGCTTTCATATCCCCTGTTAACCAAAGCATAAAATACGGAAGTTTCAGGATTCCAGCCAACAGTATCAGTATCAACCAACTTTTTAGCGTGAAGCTCTGCCATATAACTATCTAATAAATCAATCATTTTCTGAGTTGTATGGTAGTTATTGTGGGCTTCACTTAAAAATGCATCGACATCAAAAGAGTCGTAACAAGAATAAGGAATTTCCAAACCTACCGACTGCTTTAACAACGGCTGTTGATTAGGAATTGCATATAATTCCCCGTCAACAGTTCCCGAATAATATGCATCAACCCACTCCTCGCGCTCGGCCTGAATATTAGGAGCATACATATCGATAAGTTTATTCAGTCCAAGATATGATCTGTTGGTTATAAGACTCTTCATATCAAAAGAATATCCGGTCCACGCAATATCAATCTGTTTTTTTGCTGCCATCCAGTTTGACCAGTTTTCTGCATTCAACTCAATAAAATCAACCGTTGTGTTTGGCAGAAGTTTTTGAAGATTCTTATTAAACTGCTTCCAAACGATCTCATCATCCTGGTGACCCAAGTGGGTTGTAGCCCAAACAAGTTCAACCTTTTTATCCGGATCGTCTTCCAAAGATGCCAACTTGGTTCCGCCACAAGCCGATACACTCAATGCTAAAACCAAAACCAGAACAAGTGCAAATAATCTTTTAACCACTGTGTTTACCTCCAAATTTGTCTTATATTAATCTGCTTTAAACAATATACATTAACCCTTAACAGAGCCTATCGCCATACCTTTTGCAAAATATTTTTGCACATAAGGAAATACTATAAACAACGGAACCATTGAAATAACACAAACACAATATTTCATTGTATTAAGTGGTAAATCGGATGAAATTCCCGCCATTGCGTATGCTTCTGCAAGAAATTCTGCATTTTGTATGCTTCTTTGCAAAATATATTGAATGGTCCAATACTGTGAATGTTGCTCATCGAAGTATATAAGTGACTTACCGTAATCGTTCCAACCTCCTACAACAGCTAAAAAATAGAGCATTCCGAATATAGCCTTACTCATAGGAAGCATTATTTTCCAAAGGATTTTCATTTCAGAGGCACCGTCTATAGATGCGGCCTCAATTATCTCTTCGGGAACATTATTAAAATTAGTTCTGAATAAAATCGCATTCCAGAAGCTAAATCCCGGTATAAAATAGATTAACGGATTATTGACAAGCTTAAACCAGGTTGCATTAACAATGTATCCGGCCATCATACCCGCACCTAAAAACATCATTACTACATAAAACCCGGTAATTACTCCCTTAAACTTAAAATTCGAACGGGTAAATGTATAGCCACCCATTGCTGTAATTACCAAACTGGCAACCGGTGAAACCAACGCAATAAATATTGTCCAGATAACCGCCCTCACCAGAACTCCGACATTCTGGAATAAAATTGAATATGCTTCGAAATCAAACGACCTCGGTATTAATGAATAACCGAATTGTGCAATATCACCTTCATCAGAAACTGAGATTGCAAGCACCAACAAAAACGGGATAATCATCAACAAGGTGTTAATTATAAAAAACAAATGAACACCTGAAGCAAAAATTTTACTGTTTTTCATATTTCACACCTCTAAAACATAGCTAAACTGCTATCATACTTTTTAACAAGCTGATTAATTCCGCGAACTAACATCATACTGACAAGTGAATTGAGAATATTCATCGCAGTTCCTCGGCCAAAAGAATCTGTGCCGCCCTTCAACATTCTCAGCATGTACATACCAAAGTTATCGGTTGTTGAACGTAACGAAGAAGAATTCAAGGTAAGACTGTACATAACATCGTAACCTGATGCCAAAATGTTACCAACCTGCGTAATCAAGCACATAGCAAGCATCGGCTTTAAAACCGGTATTGAAACATGCCAGATTTGCTTAAGTTTGCCCGCTCCGTCAATAGCAGCCGCCTCAAACAAGCAGGGGTCAATCGACAGAAGACAAGAATAATAATAAATTGATGACATTCCGGAATCTTTCCAAAGGATAGAAATAGTTATAATAAATGGCCAAGCTATGGGCGTATCATACCACAAAATAGGTTCTATCCCAATAAATTCAAGAAGTTGATTTGCTAAACCGTCATCATATGATAGCAAGGCAAAAACGATATATCCGATAATTGCCCACGACATAAAGGACGGTAATAACATTGTTGTCTGATAGATTTTAAAGGCTATTTTATTCCTAACTTCATACAACAACAACGCCACTAAAACACCCATAATAATATTGAGGGTAATAACTTTTGAAATACTATAAAATACCGTATTTCTCAAGCATCTCCATAAGTCATCAGAGTAGAATAAGTTTTTGAACTGATCTAAGCCACACCAAGGACTGCCGAAAATACCGTCAACATAGTTAAAATTCTTAAATGCCAAAAGCAAACCAAATAACGGCAAAACTCCAAAAAGAATCGTTAAAACGAGTCCCGGTAAATTCATTAACGTATAAGTTAGATTATTAACGAAATATAAACTTCTTGTTTTTTTATCTTTTGTTAAACTACTTTTGCCCGCCGCAACCAAGAGAACATCCCCTTTACACAATTACTTACTGCTGTAGATGTCTTCATACTCCGGTTGTTCAGGGGCATCTACATCTTGTTCTTCAGTTTCCTCATCAAATTGAACATCATCAATCAAGAAACCTTCATCGGAAACTGTACGGTTTTTATTTAAAAATCTGAAAATCAAAACTATAACAAATACACTTGCAGCCATCACTATCAATGTAAGCACCGCTAATGTGATAATGAGTACATTTTCAGCGGTAGTTCTTTTAACCAAAGACTCATTAATTATTGTTGTAGTACTGCCTTTTTCCTGATTTGACTCAGCAATCTCTTCGGATTGTGCTTCCTCGGTCTTTTTATCTTCGGTTGTTGCTTCACCTGTCGTTGATGCATTACTGTCTGTAGTAGCTGCATTGTTTGAAGCTGTACCCTGAGATGCTGTTGTGGCTTTTCCTAAGTCAGCCTCGGTCTTTATCGGATTTAATCCGGCTATCTGAGGATATTTTGTTGCATCAGCAGGTACCGTCCATCCTGGAAGTTTAGAAAATACTGCTCTGATTTCAGCTAATGAAGCAGGCTGAAATCTCTGCTGCAGACCATTTGTTGCTGTAGATATGTAACAATTCTTCTGCTTTCCTATATTCGACGGTGTATTGGGCGCTGTACCTTTACCATGTACTGCTGTTGAAGTCCAGCAGTTTTGCGATATATCTATTGCTTCAGCATTTGCACTGAAACTTGAATTGGTTGCCAATCCTTCTGTGTAACAATTGATATATTTTGTTCCCCGGCTTCCATATCCGTCAAAACCGCCTATGTTCATCCAGCCGCCTCTCTGGTTGCCGCTGTAAAAACATCCCTCATATATTGTATTAACCGAACTGCCGCAGAATCCCGCTGCGTTCCACAAAACGCCGCCTGTGCTTGATTCTGCGTAACTATAACATTTTGTTACCTTGCTCTGCTTATTTGTCGAAAGCAATACCTTCCCGTTGTTTCCGTCAGATGTTACCTTGTTGTTAGTCTGTCCTATCATAGTCGCTACAAAGTTTCCGCAATCACACTGTATCTTTCCGGTTACTCCGCAGTTCTCCATAGTGATTCCCACTGCTAAACCGACAAATATAGCTGCTCCCTGTTCGTTTACTCCAAGTCTGGTTCCTTCTTTTCCTGCATCTCCCGAACCGCCCGGAATATTCACATATACATTTGCATTTAAAATTACTATGTTGCTGAACGATGCATTATTTACACATCCGAACAAACCTGCTTCCCATCCCGAACTTCCGTCCGGTTTGTATAAAGCGTTGCTCTCTGCTACGTTCTTCCAACTATACTTTACACTCATCTTCAGATTCTTTATCGCATATATCGGCTTGCCCGATGCATCGGTATCACATGTAAGGCTTCCCGTGAACGGTGTCTTTATTGATCCGATCGGCTTGAAATTCGATATGCCCGACAAATCTACCGTTGCCGCCAATTTGTAGTTGGCAGAAAGATTCTTCCTCATATTATTCAGCTGCTCTGCCGTCTTTACCAAATACGGATCACTCTTGCTGCCGCGTCCCTCATATTCTGCTGCTGTAACCGGCATCAATGTTATCACCGACATCATCACAAAACACATCAATACAGCAAGTGTTAACGATGCTATCCTTAAAATAGCTTTGATTCCATTGCTTCTCTTCAATTTGATCTCCTCCGTAACTTAGAAGTTATTTATATAAATCAAACACAAACAGACTGCTTCTCAATAATTGTGAGTGCCATTTGTGAATTTTATATAAATAGATTCCTTATATTTTAGTGCATAACAGACAATTTTCTACATAATTAAAAAACTGCTCCATGCTGATACAAATACATTATACAATTTGCACTAAAGTTTTTATAGAGTATTTATTGCTTTAAAATATCTCAATATTGTTTTTTTGTTTCATTTTGAGAACAATATAATACCTTTTGGTTCATTCATTTGTACACTTTTATGAATTTTTGAAACTTTTTTGATAGCAATATTACCAAAAGCAATATAATCCGACATTATTTAGTTTAATTTTTAACGAATATTTTTGGTACTTTGTAACAAAAACCTATCCGGATGTTGATACACACAACATCGGATAGGTTTTAATTTAAACATTTATTCAGATTTTCACGTGACTATTCAGTGTCACTCTCCGCACCCTGAGGTGTTTCTTCTGCATCTGCGTCTGTTGCGGAAGCCGTTGCTTTTTTTGCGAATTTTACAGCCAAAACCACAACAAATATGCTCGCAACCAGGAACAAGACGGTTAGCACTAACAGAACAATTAATACTATTTTTTCATTTAAAGTCATCGAAAGTGTCTTGTCCTCAATAACAGTTGTGATTGTACTGCCTTTTTCCTGATTTGACTCAGCAATCTCTTCGGATTGTGCTTCCTCGGTCTTTTTATCTTCGGTTGTTGCTTCACCTGTCGTTGATGCATTACTGTCTGTAGTAGCTGCATTGTTTGAAGCTGTACCCTGAGATGCTGTTGTGGCTTTTCCTAAGTCAGCCTCGGTCTTTATCGGATTTAATCCGGCTATCTGAGGATATTTTGTTGCATCAGCAGGTACCGTCCATCCTGGAAGTTTAGAAAATACTGCTCTGATTTCAGCTAATGAAGCAGGCTGAAATCTCTGCTGCAGACCATTTGTTGCTGTAGATATGTAACAATTCTTCTGCTTTCCTATATTCGACGGTGTATTGGGCGCTGTACCTTTACCATGTACTGCTGTTGAAGTCCAGCAGTTTTGCGATATATCTATTGCTTCAGCATTTGCACTGAAACTTGAATTGGTTGCCAATCCTTCTGTGTAACAATTGATATATTTTGTTCCCCGGCTTCCATATCCGTCAAAACCGCCTATGTTCATCCAGCCGCCTCTCTGGTTGCCGCTGTAAAAACATCCCTCATATATTGTATTAACCGAACTGCCGCAGAATCCCGCTGCGTTCCACAAAACGCCGCCTGTGCTTGATTCTGCGTAACTATAACATTTTGTTACCTTGCTCTGCTTATTTGTCGAAAGCAATACCTTCCCGTTGTTTCCGTCAGATGTTACCTTGTTGTTAGTCTGTCCTATCATAGTCGCTACAAAGTTTCCGCAATCACACTGTATCTTTCCGGTTACTCCGCAGTTCTCCATAGTGATTCCCACTGCTAAACCGACAAATATAGCTGCTCCCTGTTCGTTTACTCCAAGTCTGGTTCCTTCTTTTCCTGCATCTCCCGAACCGCCCGGAATATTCACATATACATTTGCATTTAAAATTACTATGTTGCTGAACGATGCATTATTTACACATCCGAACAAACCTGCTTCCCATCCCGAACTTCCGTCCGGTTTGTATAAAGCGTTGCTCTCTGCTACGTTCTTCCAACTATACTTTACACTCATCTTCAGATTCTTTATCGCATATATCGGCTTGCCCGATGCATCGGTATCACATGTAAGGCTTCCCGTGAACGGTGTCTTTATTGATCCGATCGGCTTGAAATTCGATATGCCCGACAAATCTACCGTTGCCGCCAATTTGTAGTTGGCAGAAAGATTCTTCCTCATATTATTCAGCTGCTCTGCCGTCTTTACCAAATACGGATCACTCTTGCTGCCGCGTCCCTCATATTCTGCTGCTGTAACCGGCATCAATGTTATCACCGACATCATCACAAAACACATCAATACAGCAAGTGTTAACGATGCTATCCTTAAAATAGCTTTGATTCCATTGCTTCTCTTCAATTTGATCTCCTCCGTAACTTAAGGTTAAATAGTTGACATTCACGACACTACAATATCCTAAACCATTCTTGATTATACCTTTTAAGCAGTTACTTTTGCACCACAAATATTGCTTTTGTATATAATAATATTGCTTTGTTTTGTTAAAGAAACCACATATACTTTAAACCTCAAGGTTTTTTTGTTTAAAATTGCCATCATTATTCTTTTTAAACTCTAGCGGAGACATCCCTACCACCTTTTTAAAAATCTTGCAAAAGACGGTACTGCTTGCAAAACACAGCAAATCCGAAACTTCATATATTTTCATATCGGTGTTTAATAAAAGAAGTTTTGATTTTTCAATCTTCAATTCATAAACATATTCCATAATGGTTTTACCCGTCTGATTTTTAAACAAATGACAGAGATACGATTTGCTGATATGTACCTCTTTACAAAGTTCATCTAACGAAAACTTTATGTTTTGATTCAATTTGCTCTTAATTGTTCCTACTATATTAATAAGATTCTGTGACGAGTTGTGAGAAAACAACTCCGGTACTCCCTGTGTTTCGCGCTTTAAAGAAAACAATGTGATAATCAGTTCTATTATCTTAGCAACAAGTTCTGCAAAAACAAACTCAGAATCTAGTGTAATGATATTATAACTATCTTTGAATATTTTATCTACTTTAATATAAGCAGTGTCAACTCCCCTCATGGTAAAACTCTGTATACCAAAGGTGAACAAAGGGTTTAGTTTATCAATACGGCAAAGATCCAAAACACCACGAAAAACGCTTTCATCAATCTCGAGTATATTATATGTACTGCCCGGTTCGAGTTTAAACTCACCGCCACCGTATATATTTATTTTAAATTCACCCGATGCGATTCTGCTTTTATTGTTATCATCCTTTTCAATATTAACCCGTTGAACAAGATATATCATGTTATCCTTATCTTGAAAGGTGGTCTCAAGTTTATAATGATAAAAAACATTTATCAGATCCATAATCTTCACTCCATTGCACAACAACAAAATAGCACTAAATAAATATTTTATGACAATATTATTATATCACCAACAAACAAAAACGCAATATACATATTTTGTCAAACTTATTTTACGATCATTAAAGTGTATAGCCGACAAGATTTTACACAACAAAGCTCCTATTTTTATAAAAAACACTGAAATTATTAAAATGCGCCAAAATTAAGTTGATAAATACAAATTACTGACGTATAATTAATTCATACATTTTGGGAGGCTGTAATTGCTCCCTTAAAAAATTTTGGAGGGATTTTAATGAGTTACGATCGTATATTTAACTTCTCAGCAGGTCCGTCGATGTTGCCTGTATCGGTTTTAGAAAAAGCACGCGACGAGATTCTTAATTATCAAGGTTCGGGTATGAGCGTTATGGAAATGAGCCATCGCTCAAAGGTTTATGACAATATAATAAAAGAAGCAGAAGCCCTTTTAAGAGAGGTAATGTCTATTCCGGACAACTACAAAGTTTTGTTTGTTCAAGGCGGAGCTTCTTTGCAGTTTGCCGCCGTTCCCATGAATCTTATGAAAACAGGAAAGGCCGACTATATTGTTACCGGTCAATTCTCAGGCAAAGCTTATAAAGAAGCTCAAAAATATGGCGAAATCAATCTGGCGGCAACAACTAAAGACGAAAACTTCGCCCGTATTCCCCGTCAGGAAGAGCTTAAGCTTAACCCCGATGCTGATTACGTACATATTTGTTTCAACAACACTATTTTCGGTACAAAGTGGGATTACATTCCCGACACCGGTGATGTGCCATTGGTCGCTGATATGAGTTCCTGTATCCTTTCAGAACCGATCGATGTTTCAAAATTCGGTGTTATTTATGCCGGTGCACAGAAAAACGTCGCCCCTGCAGGTCTGACAATTGTTATTGTGCGTGAAGATCTGCTTCGTGAAGATTTGCCCGATTATGTTCCTACAATCTGTAACTATTCTGTTATGGCGGCAAATGATTCTATGTATAACACACCTCCGTGTTATCCGATTTATATTTGCAAGCTTGTTTTAGAGTGGATAAAGGAACTGGGCGGACTTGAAAAGATTAAGGAAATTAACTCCGGAAAAGCTGCCCTGCTTTATAACTGCCTTGAAAACAGCAAGCTGTTTACAAATCCGAATGCAAAAGAATGCCGTTCAATGATGAATGTAACCTTCAGAGCTGAGGACGATGAAATTAACGCAAAGTTTGTTAAAGAGGCTACGGCTGCCGGAATGTCAAATCTTAAGGGCCACCGTTCTGTCGGCGGTATGCGCGCATCAATCTACAATGCAATGCCGGTTGAAGGCGTTGAAAAGTTAGTAGAATTTATCGAAAAATTTGAGTCAGAAAACGTATAATCCGGGTATACAAAACAAAAACTGCAGTGTTGAAAAACACTGCAGTTTTTTATTATTCTTTCTATTTTAGCTTCTCAATCCATTTATTAATAACAATATCAAGTTCACGTTTGGCGTTTTCCTCGTTTGCATCAATAACGGTTTCATTCCAAAACGGCTCATTTTCAGAAAGCAAATCTTTACGTACAAGTTGCGGATACAGCGCCATAATAGCCTCTGTTTCACCTTTTCCGCCATGGCCGCCGAAACAGCCTGTATCAAGTGTTGCCTTTTCGGTTATAAAACTACACCGGTGAGGTGTGGATTTACCATCAGTCCACCAACCGTTTCCGATTTCCTCACTAACCTCATACATAGAAAGTTTTAAGAAAACATTTTTAAGCATTATCATAATATTTTCCGGCTGATGATGAACTATAACGTATATCCTTTCAAAGCCCATCTGTCTATACGCCTTAAGTATCTCATAACAATGCTGTGAAAAGCAATCGACGCTTATATCAACCGTTCCTTTTTCCGGACCGGAAACCGCATATCCGCCAGGACTGTAAACAAACGGTGGAGCCACAACAATATCAACCTTTTTTGATATTTCATCAACAATACCTTTTGAGATGTACAAATCGGTTCCCAACGGCAACTGACTTCCGTGATATTCAACAGTACCCACCGGTATAAAAAGCGGAAGATTTTTCTCCCTTGCCGCCCTTAAATCTTGCGGACACATTTCCAAAAGTTTAGGCATTGTATCACATCCCCCGAATTAAAATATCTAAATTTAATACTACTGCTTTCTCAACGCCCTTTCGAGCCAGATGGCTCCGACATCAATTGCGTTATAAAGGCCCTTCTTCTCACTCTTTTTAATGACACGGTCCTTAATCTTAACGTCCGCATCCGTGCTCATAAGCTGGACCACAACCTTATCGGCAACCTCAAGTTCACCGACCGTCTTGGTTGACACAATTTGTAACATAACAACATATTCATCTGCCATATTCCCGTAATAAATTGTGTTGCCGTTTCTAACCATCGGTTTACCCTTATATTCTAAAAATTTCTTTTCTGACATTATAAGACCTCCGCTTCTATTGTCTTTTAATATTAACACAACTGTATAAAAATGTAAAGTATCGAAAACAATGCCGCACCCGTACTTTCAGTACCTAGTCGCACCGAAGCAATATCAAAACCCCTTCATGTATTGATAGGTTAGACTGATCTTGGGAAAATTTTGGCACCACCGTTTTCAATTTTAATATCAAACGCCTTTCTCCCACAATCTTTATATGCGCTGCCAACGCCACGTTTGTTTTGCATATTTATTCTAAACGATAGAATATTTGCACCTCTATAGGTTGTTTTTCAATAATTTTTGCATTTTTATTTAATATTTATACAAAACTATTGCATTTTGATTCATAATGTGATAAAGTATATACAACAAATTTTTTTGGAGGGAAAAATATGAAAAAGTTTGCAGCACTTATTTTAGCAATATTGATGATCACGGTTATTTTTGCCGGATGTGGCAGTAGTGACGGTATTAAAATCGGTGTTCAGACCACCACCACCGGTGATATCTACGCTTCCGGCGACTTCGGCGAGGATGCGATTACACGTTATGACAACGGCGCTTTAGCAGTTGAAGCTCTAAAGAACGGCAAGGTTGATTGCGTTATTATTGATAACGAGCCTGCTAAGTCTTATGTAGCAGCCAACACAGACCTTAAGATTCTTGAAACCGAGTATGCGGTTGAAGATTATGCTATCTGCTTCCAAAAAGGCAGCAAATTAAAGGCCGACGTTGACGCAGCCCTCAAAGCTCTTATTGATGATGGATCTGTTAAGAAGATTGTTGATAAGTATATCAACGCTTCGGGCGAAGCTCTCGTAGGTGTACCGGTTACAGCAGTAGATACAGATAAACCCAATCTTGTTATGGCTACCAATGCTGAGTTCCCACCCTATGAATACATCGACGGTGACAAATACTACGGTATCGACGTAGAGGTTGCAAAGATTATTGCCGATAAACTCGGTTATGACCTTGTTATTGAAAACGTTGCTTTCGATTCTATTATTCCTGGTGTTCAGACAGGCAAATACTCAATGGGTATGGCCGGTATGACGGTTACTGAAGACAGACTAAAAGAAGTTGACTTCTCTTCTACCTATGCTACCGGTATCCAGGTAGTTATCGTAAAAGAAGGCGGCAAAATCAATGTTATTGAGGATCTTGATCCCTATTATCTTCCCAAAGAGTAATTAGTTTTCTCATAATAGATCAGGGCGGATTTTCTTCCGCCCTGTTTTTAAGTTTATATGAAAGGAATGTTGCTCTTGGAATTACTTAACAATATTTTTGCGTGGTTTGGTTGCGCGTGGAATTCAATAACCACCTTTTTTGTCAAGTTTTATGCCGACTTCCATCACGTAATGATTGAAGGTGGCCGTTATAAGTTTATATTTCAAGGTTTGGAAAACACCTTTGTAATAACACTCGGTGCCTTGGCAATAGGTGTTGTTATAGGTATATTGGTTGCGGCAATCCGTACATCCTTTGATAAAAACAAGGAAACCTTGCAACTTCGCGGGGGTATAGGATATCAAATTTTACGGGTTTTGAATTCACTTTGTAAATTTTACCTTACCGTTGCACGCGGAACTCCGGTTGTTGTGCAACTGATGATAGCCTACTTTATTATATTTGCATCGGCAGACAACGGCGTACCTGTGGCAATATTTGCCTTTGGTGTCAACTCAGGCGCATACGTTGCCGAGATATTCCGTGCAGGTATCATGTCGGTTGATAAGGGACAGTTTGAGGCAGGACGTAGCCTGGGCTTCAACTATTTTCAAACAATGTGGTATATCGTAATTCCACAAATGTTTAAAGTTGTTTTACCTACACTTTGTAATGAGTTTATTGCCCTGCTTAAAGAGACCTCGGTTGCCGGCTATGTTGGCGTCACCGACCTTACAAAAGCGGGTAATACAATAGCAGGCCGCACATTCTCATATTTTATTCCCCTTATCTGTGTTGCGATAATTTATCTTGTAATGGTAGTAATTCTCTCTTGGCTTGTAGGATTACTCGAGAGGAGGTTGCGTAAGAGTGACCACTGATAATAACACAATTATTAAGGTTGAACAATTGGAAAAATCTTTTGGGAAGATTAATGTACTTAAGGGAATCAACACCGAAATTAAAAAAGGCGAGGTTATTGTTGTTGTCGGTCCTTCAGGGTCGGGCAAATCTACTTTTTTACGGTGTCTTAATCGCCTCGAAGAACCAACCGGCGGAAATATTTATTTCGAAGGCGTAAACATCACAGATAAAAACGTTAACATCAATCTGCACCGTCAAAAGATGGGCATGGTTTTTCAACAGTTTAATTTATTTCCGCATATGACTGTGCTGAAAAATCTGATGATGGCACCCACCACGCTGTTGAAGACATCAAAAACCGTTGCCCGCGACAGAGCATTACAACTACTTGAACGTGTGGGACTTGGGGAAAAAGCAAATTCCTATCCGTCGCAACTTTCAGGCGGACAGAAACAGCGCGTAGCTATCGTCCGTGCGCTTGCCATGGACCCCGATGTAATGCTGTTTGACGAACCTACAAGTGCTCTTGATCCTGAAATGGTAGGCGAAGTTCTTGAAGTAATACGTGAACTTGCGAACGAAGGAATGACAATGGTGGTTGTTACGCACGAAATGGGATTTGCACGAGAAGTTGCCAATCGGGTTTTGTTTATCGATGAAGGAATAATAATGGAGGATGCTCCACCGGAAGAATTTTTCGCAAACCCAAAATGTGAACGCCTTAAAGAATTCTTGGCTAAAGTACTCTAAAATAAAACAATTAAAATAATAATCCCGGGACAGTTAGTGTATAACAATGACTGCCCCGGGGTTTCGTTTTAATATATTTAATGAAATATTGCAACACAATATGAAATAAAATAAATTCCTCTGTTCAAAAGTTGGTAAAATGCTGATTTTGGGTATAGAATAACCCTAATTTTGATACAAATGCACCCCCTTTTGAGCAAAGGGGGTGCAAAGTCAATTTAGGGGGTGCATTTTGGGGTCAGGGGGTGCAAAGAGTAATCCCTAATTCTTGTGCCAACTCTTCAAGATATGTTAAGTGACCTTTATTGGCACAGTATGTCGTTACATACCCATTTTTAGTCGCAATAATTGTTTCGGTTTCATTCGTTTTAGCATTGTGGTAAATCATTCGCTCGCCTTTTTTAAGATAGGTCTTAGTTCCTTTTTCAAGGTCATGATTATATTCTGCAAGTGCATTTTGATAATAAGCATTAAACAAACGAGTTGCCTCAACGATATCCCCTCGTCTGCCAATAATCATTGCTTCTTCAAGTAGAATCAAATGATGGTTGAATTGATCAAAAAGTGTATATTCTATTCTGCGCTTTAAGATTGCATCACGACTGTTGAGAATTCCAAAAACAGGAATAACATATTTTTTAAGACGTTCAACAATATCTTTTCCTATTTTGTAGGGATCTTTCTTCAAATCATAAAATGTATCTTTACCGTCAACAAGTGAACCAAGGCGAGTGCGTATATTACATTCATATTCATGATAGTATTTCTTTAGGGGTTTTTCTATGCTGAATTTGCGTTCTACGCACTCGGGAACACGAATACCAATATTGACCCAAAGAATATCATATACGCTTTTTGACGGGCAACCATTTTGAAAATTAACTACTTGCGAAATGTCGGTATCAACAAAACGATGGAGAGTTCGACCATGTTTTCTAAAGCCTAACGGCTTCAAATATTCATACACAATCTTTTCGATGATATCTACAGATTCGGTTGATGAAAGATTGTTTTTTGCGAATATAGGGAACATTATACCACCACCTTAAGTCTATTATGGCATAAAAGGCTCTGTATTTCAACGATTACCGCCTATAAATGAACGATTATGCCAATAAATTAACGATTACCAATCTTTTAACGATTTGAAGCAGGCTTAACAGTCAATTGGAGAATTTGTTTCCCAAAAAGTTCTCAAAATACTGATTTTAGGTATAAAATAACCGTCATTCCGTTGTATTGAAATGACGGTTATTCTTTGGCGGAGAAGGAGAGACTCGAACTCTCGCGCCGGTTACCCGACCTACGCCCTTAGCAGGGGCGCCTCGTCACCAACTTGAGTACTTCTCCAAATATAGTAACAATTATAATTGATTATTAATAAAACTGGCGGAGAGGATGGGATTCGAACCCATGTGCCTTTTGGGCAAACGGTTTTCAAGACCGCCTCGTTATGACCGCTTCGATACCTCTCCATTTAATGCTGCTGTTTTTTACAGCCTGATTATTTTAACACATCGCATTTTCTGTGTCAATACCTTAAATTAAAATTGCTCAAGCCGTCACATTTAGTATCTTCAACGCAATATTAGCATATGCAATTTAAAAACCCTGTCCGGTCTGCAAAAATTGAGACCGGACAAGGCAGAACTCTAACATATACCTTTAGACATCATTCCTGACAAGATCTTCAAACGATTCTCTTTTTATAATAACCCTCGCCTGTCCGTCCTTGACCATCACTGCTGCAGGACGGCATATACGATTATAATTACTTGCCATCGAGTAATTATATGCGCCGGTTGCCAAAACCGCCAATATATCTCCTACCTCTACCGGTTGAAGTTTAACATTTTCCTGAATCAAATCGCCGCTTTCACAACACTTTCCTGCAACTGTTACAATATCACTCTTTTGCTGCGACGCTTTATTTGCTATGAGCAGATCGTATTTTGAACCATAAAGAATATACCTTGGGTTGTCAACCATCCCACCGTCAATCGAAACATAGGTTCTGACATTCGGAATATTCTTCACAGCGCCCACTTTATAAAGTGTTGTACCTGCTTGTGCAATGATTGAGCGGCCCGGCTCAATATAAATTTTAGGAGTCGGGAATCCGCACTCTAAACATTTATTCTTTATTACTTTTGATACCGAACCCATATATTCACCATACGGACGCGGTGAGTCGTCATCTGTATATCTGATCCCAAAACCGCCGCCTAAATTGAGTTCACCCAAGGTTACTCCGGTTTCCTTCTTCATTTCAATCATGAAATCAAGCATAACCTCTGCCGCAAGACAGAATGGGTCAACATCAAAAATCTGAGAACCGATATGGCAATGCAAACCTATCAATTCTATGCCCGGATATTCACCCGATAATGCCTGCAAAACAGCCTGCTTTGCTTCGCCTGTTTCAAGCGCAAAACCAAACTTTGAATCTATCTGTCCGGTCCTGACAAAATCATGTGTATGTGCATCTATGCCGGGCTTTATTCTAAACATTATCCTTACCCGTTTGTTATATTGTTCGGCAATCCTGCTCAATGATTTAAGTTCAAAAATATTGTCTACAACAAAACAGCCCACATTATTTTTGACCGCAAATTCTATTTCCTCTTGGGTTTTGTTGTTGCCGTGAAAAAATATATTTTCAGGTGAAAATCCCGCGCTTAAGGCGGTATAAAGTTCGCCTGCAGAAACAACATCAGCCCCTATACCTTCGCTTTGGGCAATACGGTATATTTCCTTGCAGGAAAATGCTTTGCTGGCATATAGAACCATTCCGTTGCCATCATAATTATCCTCCATGGATTTTTTGAAAGCCCTGATTGAACCTCTCACAACATTTTCATCATAAACATAAAGCGGTGTGCCGTACCTCTGGGCAAGTTCGGTTACGTCAGCCCCGCCAACACAAAAATTACCCTTTTGATTTATTTCATACTCCTGCATTCTATTCCTCCGACTGTCTTTGAGAAATTTCCTCAATAATTTTCCTTATTTTATCAATACCTTCCCCGGTGTGCGCCGAAAACGGCACAAAGCAAACTCTATTCTCAAACATACCGAAATGTTTATTGAAAAATTCCATTCTTTCTGCAAGTTGAGTTTTATTTAATTTATCACTTTTGGTCAGAACCACCGTAAACTCAAAACCTTCATGGATTAAAAACTCAATCATCTGCTCATCAAATTCGGTAGGATTGTGCCTTATATCTACAAGTTGAAAAACATGCTTTATGTTTCTTTCGGAATTAAAATATGTTTCCATCAAATCAGACCAGCGTTGACGTTCTGAAAACGCCACCTTTGCATATCCATAACCCGGGAGATCACACAGTCTCAGGTTCTCAAGCCGAAAGAAATTGATGGTTACGGTTTTTCCGGGTTTAGTGCTGACCCTTGCGATTGATTTGCGTGACAACACCTTGTTAATCAACGAAGATTTGCCGACATTCGAACGACCCGAAAAACATATTTCGGGCAGATCGGATTGTATCAACTGCCTGTCGGTACCAACCGAGGTCTCAAAAAATACATTATTATAGTTCATTTTTTCTCCAAACTTAAGCGTTGAAAAACCCTGATTACGCCAACTCTTTCTGGGGTGCATAAACAACCCCGAGCAGTTTATTTTTAACCGAAACGTCTTTAACCAACGCCATTTTAATAATCTGGTCTATATTTTCCACCGGAACAAATTCTACATTTTGTTTTACAATATCGTCAACCTCGTCTAAATCTGCAACATTCTCTGCCGGGATAAAAACTGTTTTTATCCCCTCTTTATACGCCGCCATAGACTTTTCACGCAGTCCGCCGATAGGTAAGACCCGTCCACGCAGGGTAATTTCGCCCGTCATAGCAACATCACGCCTTACCGGAACTCCCGTCAGACAGGAAACCAACGCTGTTGCCATTGTTACTCCGGCTGATGGACCGTCTTTTGGAACAGCACCCTCATCAGCGTGAATATGGATATCATTTTCTTTATAGAAATTACTGTTTATAGAAAACTTGTCCGCACGGCTTCTGACATAGGTCACTGCCGCCTTTGCAGATTCCTGCATAACATCGCCCAAAGATCCGGTGATTTCAAGTTTTCCGCTTCCCTTTACCGATACAACCTCAAGCCGCATTATAACACCGCCCACAGAAGTCCAGGCAAGTCCGTTTACTAAGCCGACTTCGTCGCGATGATTGCCAACTGCCTTTTTAAACTTGGGTGTACCAAGAAATTCCCTTACCTTAACGGGCGTCACACACACTTTTTTTTGGCTATCAGCTACTATTTCGACCGCAGCTTTACGGCAGATCGCCGCTATGCTGTTTTTTAATTTGCGTACACCGGCTTCATGTGTATACTCATCAATTACGGTATGTATTGCCTTATCACTCATACGGAAGTTTTTGCTGCTTAAACCAAACTCCTTAAGTTGCTTCTTTATTAAATGAGCTTTAGCAATATTAAACTTTTCTTCGCTTGTATAACTTGAAAGTTCAATAACTTCCATCCTGTCAAGCAATGGGGTGGGTATTGTTGCCGTAGTATTTGCTGTTGTAATGAATATTACCTTACTCAAATCGAACGGTATCTCAATATAGCGGTCACAGAACTCTGAATTTTGCTCAGGGTCGAGCACCTCTAAAAGTGCCGCTGAGGGATCACCTTTATAACTATATCCCAATTTATCAATTTCATCGAGCAGTATAACCGGATTACAACTACCTGCATTTTTAACAGCACTGATAATTCTGCCCGGCATAGCACCTATGTAGGTTTTTCGGTGTCCTCTGATTTCAGACTCGTCACTTATGCCACCCAAAGAGACACGCTCATATCTTCTTCCCATGCAATCGGCTATTCCTTTTGCAATTGAAGACTTACCCACGCCGGGAGGTCCTACAAGACAGATTATCTGTCCCTTAACCTCAGGGGCCAAGGTATAAACCGCTAAAAACTCCAATATTCGCTGCTTCACCTTTTCAAGTCCATAATGGTCGCGGTCTAAAATCCTGCGTGATTCATCCAAATCAATCCTATGAATTGTTTCTTTCCCCCAGGGTAAATCCAGACAGGTATCAATATAGTTTCTTATAACCGAAGCTTCATGCGATCCGGCAGGCATTTTTGCAATTCGCGCTGCCTCCTCACGAAGTTTGGCCTTGTTTTTTTCACTCGTGTCTAATTCATCAATCTTTTTAGTATAGCCATCATCTTCACCGTCAGCAAGTTCATCATTTATAGCCTTAAGTTGCTCGCGAAGATAATATTCTCGCTGATTATCGTCGATTTTGACCCGAACAGATTCTTCAATTTTAGAATCGATAACCAGAATCTGTTTCTCATAGTCAAGTACCTTCAAAACATACTTAATTCTCTTCAAAGGGCTTGTCTGTTCAATCACAGACTGTTTGATCTGGGTATCAACGGGAATGTTAGAAACAATGTAATCCGCAAGATGACCTACATCCTGCGCCGACATAACTCCCATAATAACATCGGGCGGTATCTTGGCAGCCGCCTGCGCATAATCAGTAAAGAGTTCACGCGCATGCCTTAAAACCGCCTCTTTATAGGCAGCACTCATTCGGCTTTTGCAATCATTTAAAACCTCGGTGTCAGCAAAAACAACCTCGTTTTTTCCGACGAGTTCTTTGCACCGAGCACGGCAGATGCCCTCAACTAAAATCCTCACGCCTCCGTTACCGGGAGCACGGTGAACCTGTTTTATAGCCGCGACAACGCCTACGTTATACAGATCCTCCCTTTCGGGATTGTTCTGCGCGATGTTTTTCTGATTAACGAAAAAAATAGTTTTATTATTTTTAACAGCATATTCAACTGATTTTATTGACTTTTCCCTGATAACATCAAGGTGAGAGATAATGTTTGGAAAAACCGAAAACCCCCTTAACGCTATCATAGGCATTAACCCACTGAATATACCTTGTGAACCGGACATATAATAAACCCCCATTATTCGACATTAGGACTTGGTCTATTATACAATAGGCGATTTATTTTATCAATATCAAAAGATTACTAAAAAAACCGGAAAAACAGACTGTTTCTACCACACTTTTACAACGAAATGACCATGGGATAAATTTTTCTGTCATCCTCAAAAAAAATCTCTCCCTGCTGTTTAAAGCCGAGTTTTTGATAAAACCCTATGGCGTGCTGCTGTGCACCTACGACAACAGAACAAACCCCTTTTTCCGCCGCAAAATTCAGCAGTTGGCCAACTAAAAGCCTGCCATACCCGCCGGCCCTTTGCTCTGGCAACACCGCAATTTTACCGATTTTGCAACTATCTTCACCGGTCATATAAAATCGTGCGGTGGCAAAAGTTTTCTGATTGAAAGAAAGGGTTACGTAAAATGCTTGCTGTGTAAAACAGTCAAAAACCGTTTCATAGGTAAAGCCCTGCTCATTGCAAAACACTTCATACATTATCTTTTTGATATCCTCTGTAATTGTATCAAACCTGTTTACCTGAACCTGCTGCATAATACTGGCCCGCTTTCCCGATTGCCGCCCGTTTTGGCGGATAGTGTCTGTTTATAATTATTCTTGATTGGTATCTTGCTGAGCATCCGGTGTAAATCTTGAACTGTCGGTTATCAGAACAGCCGACAAATACCCATTTTCAAAATAGAATCTTATGTCATATTTATCAAAGGAGTACATAATTATTTCGCAGTCGGGAGTTGACGGAAAGATAAAAAGTTCCGATGACGACGCCTGTACACTTACGGCCTTCCCAACCGTCGCAATTACATCCTTTTGCGTTGAAACACCTATTTGGAACCCAAAAACATCGTCAAAACATGCTATGGCATAAATAGCATCTCGCTCGTGATAAAACTTTGCCGAATTTGACATTTTATATGTATATGTCTTACCTGAGATGTCGCTCATCCCCTCATATTCGGGATCGTTTTTAAACTCCTCATCATAAAGTTCTTCGAGTTCACTTGCCCTCGTTTCAAGACTTATACTGTTGAAAATATCCAATCTTCCCTGCGCCACATAACTGCCGACATCAACACCGGTATCAACACCCAGCACCTCATCTTGTGCTTCTTTTCTGCCTGAATCGGCACAGGCAACCAGACAAAAAAGCAAAGCAAAACAACAAATAAGAGCAATAATCCTTTTTATACTCATAATTATAACATTCCTTTCTAAGAGCACTGCAAAACCAAGATTAACAAAACCCGTGTTTATGCTTTTCGTATCAAACACTTTAAAGTTGAAAACGTTATTTTATGTCTGAGGGCTTAAATTCTAAAAAGACACCGCTAACTTTATCTTACGATCTTTAACGTTACGATTTCAAAACTCTTAATATCCAACCTGATTTGATTGCCACAGCCAGCGACTTCGGTCTGTTCGTTTTCAAGCATATCGCAAATTACAGCCTTTTTAAAATCGAATCCAAAAGTCAAAGTTGTCTCACAACGACAGTTGTCGGTTTCGTAAAGCCGAACGATAATATCATCACTGTCCTCTGCCTTTTTAACCGTCTCAACAATAATATTTTTTCTGTCACAACTTATAAACGAATAGTTATCATCCAATTTACCGGACTGTCTGTTAACCTGCTTGCAAATAAGCGGCTGATTAAGGCCGTATGCCTGCTGCACAGTACCACCGCGACGGAAATCACCCTCGTGTGAGAACAGAGAATAGGTAAATTCATGATGTCCTTTATCGGCAACCTCATTCGGATATGTAGCGCATTTAAGCAATGTAAGACTCATATCGCTTCCCAACGTACTGTAACCGTATTTACAATCATTTAAAATGCTGACACCGAATCCGCCGTCGGAAACATCAGCCCACTTATGCGCGCAAACCTCAAACTTGGCGTAATCCCAGGTTGTGTTTTCATGAGTGTTGCGCTCAATATTACCAAACTGGATATCATAGGTAGCCTTGCTTGCATTAATGTCTAACGGGAAGAACGCCTTGACCAGATGATGCTCCTCATACCAGTCAATCGCAGTGACAAAATCAATACGTTTTAAATTCTCGTATAAGTACACCGTTTGCTGTATAACCGAATTTAAATATTTCTTTGTTATTTTTATTCCTGCCCTGACGCCATCGACAACCGGCTCAAATTCTGCATCATCAATTGTCCACATTTTTTGCTTATACCAATCGGTAATTTCCCAAGCATCGTAGCAGCGCGGGTCATCCTCGAAGATACGAATTTCATTAGCCCGTTGTCCCGTTTTAACAATCTCTCTGTTGCAACACTTGTCAAAAATCGAAATCAAGGCACCGCTGTCATCAAACCTAAGGCTGTAATAGCTGTTTTCTATGCTGCGATCAGACACTTTAATAGTGTTTACATCACAAATTTGGTCAACAACCCGCCAACCTAACGAGGGAATGTTTTCAACATAGACCGTCTTGCCGTCAACCTCAACACAACCGCTTCTTTCAAAGGGCAACGCATTGTAAACAACAAGGCCTCCATCTGTTTGTATGTTATTTACAACCGCAGAAAACTTTTCGTCTATAATCTCTCGTGAAGTTTCTAAAATTTCGGCATAATCACGATCACAATCCTCATACACCTGCCTAATTGAAGAACCGGGGAGAATATCGTGGAACTGATTAAGCAAAATAGTCTTCCAAGAGTCATTAATTTTTTGTTGCGGATATTCTGAACCCAGCAATTGTGTATTAATAGCACAAAGGGCTTCTGCCATCTGGTAAGAAAGTTCGCTCTTGCGATTGTTCTTTTTGTTTTTTGCAATGGATGTATAGGTACCCCTGTGCAACTCGAGATACAGTTCACCCACCCATTTCGGACAACGCTTTAACTGTTCACAATTTTTAAAGAAATTCTTCTTTGACTTGCTTATGTATTCACCGGTAGTAGAGATAACGGTTTTGGGGAATCCCGGAAGTCCGTATTTTAACCTGCGCTGATTTTCAAGCATTTCTTTAGTGGGTCCGCCGCCGCCGTCACCATGACCGAACGGTATAAACACCTCGGTGTTAAACTTCTTTTGCTGATAACGGTTAACTGTACCCCTGACAAAATCCGGAGTGATATCGCCTACATAAAGTGTCATGGTGTCACATCCGTCGTGTCCAACTATTCCCCTTGCAACAATGAAATCAGTAAAAATCTGACTTCCGTCAATTCCTTCCCATATAAATGTGTCATAAGGCATCTTGTTGTATTCATTCCAACTGATTTTTGAGGTTACAAAGGTATCAACACCGCATTTATTAAGAATCTGCGGCATAGCAGCCGAATAGCCAAACACATCGGGAAGCCACAGTGTTTTACTGTCGACCCCGAATTCTTGCTTCATAAAGCGCTTTCCGAATAAAATCTGACGAATTAAACTCTCGCCCGAAGTAAGATTACAATCACACTCAAGCCACATGGCACCCTCGACGTCCCATCTGCCCTGACGAACCATCTCTTTTATTTGCGCATACAGCTCGGGGTTTTCCTCCTTAACCATCTGATACAATATCGGCTGAGAAGACATAAATTTGTATTCGGGATACTGCTTCATAAGATTAATTACGGTAGCAAAACTGCGCTGAGCCTTTTCACGTGTTTGAGCAACCGTCCAAAGCCACGCAATATCAATATGTGTATGTCCTGTGCAATTAACGGTATACAAACTGTCTGCGCAAATGCCATTATACAATTCCTTGTCCAGAAATTCACAGGCAGCCTCAACCGAAGCATAAAATTCATCGCTATACGGAACACGCATATCTACCATGTTTGTTGCAATTTCAATTAGTTTGGATATTTGAGAATGATCTTCATGGATTTTATCGAGGCCCCTGCATGCATCAAACGGCACCTTTAGATCAAAAAACAATTTTTCTATCCGTTTGTCTAAACACAGAACCGACGGGATAAACCGCACCTCGTTTTCATGAGTGCCGATATAAAAATAAATATAAACATCACAATCGGTATCTGCCGGGATAACAACCTGTGTATGATTAATATCCAAGCCCTGCAACATTTCCCCGTTTAAATAAAACATAGCCTGCGGATTTATTGCATCCCATTTACCCTCTTCACCGGTAATTAACTGAAACACAACCTCTTGCTGCGGTTCAACCTTAGGTGAATGAAACGGAATATGAAACCAAAAATGTTGATCGAAACCCCCGATGCGTGTATCGGTATTAAACGGTTGCCATCCGTCAACAGGCGGAGTATTGCCCTGCTTATAACCGCTTTTTACATAAGTAATTTCGAGATTCATCCCAACTGCTTTATTTGCAAGCTGTCTCAACCTTGAGCACAGTTTTGCAGTTTTCTCTTCAATAAATCTCATAATTCTTCCTCCAATAACTACACTGTTTTGATAATTCTACTATATTTTAATAAAATATTCAACCAAAAACCTCATAAAAACCAATTGTTCTAACAGCATTTGCAACACATAAAACAGTACGGTTGTATCTGTAACGCCTCAAACGCTTTTTCATATAATAAACAAGGGAAAAACATTCTAAAATTCTAATAAAAAGGCGGTTGAAAAAAATGAATAAACTTTTACTTTCAAATCTGTCCGCGGGACAAACCGCGAGAATATCACATATGAATTCATCAGGCAGCATTCGCAGAAGACTGCAAGATATCGGACTTATCGAGGGTACGCAGGTTGAATGTGTAGGAAAGAGTCCTTTAGGTGATCCGGCGGCATTTTTAATTCGCGGTGCGGTTGTTGCCTTGCGTTGCGAAGATTCATCGAAAATCTTGGTAAACAGAATTAGGTGAAAGGACAATGCAATCTGATTTAATTGCCATCGGCAAAAACCATAAGACCTCTTGTGCCGGCTCGACCACAGAAAACAAAACCGTAATCGCCCTTGCAGGAAATCCGAATGTAGGAAAAAGTACCGTATTTAACGGACTGACCGGACTTAAACAACACACGGGAAATTGGGCAGGAAAAACCGTTTCAAATGCCTTGGGTCAGTTCCGACAAAACGGAAACAACTATACCCTTGTTGATCTGCCCGGCACATATTCGATATTGTCTCACTCTCACGAAGAAAAAATAGCACGTGACTATATCTGCTTTGGCGAGGCAGACGCCGTTGTGGTGGTGTGTGATGCCACCTGTCTTGAAAGAAATCTGATTTTAGTATTGCAGATACTTGAAATAACTCCAAATGTTGTGCTTTGTATAAACCTAATCGACGAAGCCAACCGCAAAAAAATAATAATAGACACCGATTTATTATCAAGACTCCTTGATATTCCGGTTGTGTGCACCAACGCGCGAAAGGGTATTGGTACACATGAACTCATAGAAAACGCACATAAGATTGTAAAAAACGAAAGAACTCAACAACAATATGTTTCCTATCCGAATGCAATAGAAACACAGATACAGAACATAAGAGAAATATTAAATACAATCCCGCTCAAAAAACTGGATTCCAGATGGTTAGCCGTGAAACTTATCGAAAACAACCCTGAACTTTTAAACTCTGCTTATGAGTATCTCGGCTGTAACCTCGCGCAAAATCCCGAACTGAAATCCGCCTTGGACGCAGCACGCGATCAATTATCGGACAAAGGCTTTGACAATGACATTATTAACGATACTGTCGTGGCCAGCTTCGTGCTCTGCGCTGAACAAATATGCTCAAAATGTGTGCAATCCCCAAAAGGTTATGATCGAACCGACCGCAAAATCGACAAGATTTTAACCGGAAAAAAAACCGCATTTCCCATAATGGCGCTAGGGTTACTCGTCGTC
This sequence comes from bacterium, assembly GCA_030535285.1. Lineage (GTDB taxonomy): Bacteria > Bacillota > Clostridia > Oscillospirales > Acutalibacteraceae > JAUMXX01. Next base: position 34,092 of record JAUMXX010000002.1, read on the forward strand.
TTTTATATCACTATAAACGGCGCAAATTACCCCTCCCAAGTTCTGTCCGACTTGCTTTTTTCGGCAGAAATACCGTTTTACAATTTTCTGACTTATCTTAAATTTCCTGACTTTATAAGCCGTATGTTGATATTCGGAGTATACAGAGTTCTGGCTTGGATAGTTTCGGTCATGTTGCCGCCGATGGCTATTTTCTTTCCGCTGTTCACGCTGCTTGAGGACTCAGGATTTCTGCCACGAATTGCATACAACCTTGACAAATATTTCAAAAAATGCAACGCCTGCGGAAAGCAAGCGCTTACAATGTGTATGGGTTTTGGATGTAATGCAGTAGGTATCACGGGATGCCGCATAATTGATTCTCCGCGTGAACGACTCATTGCGATTCTAACCAACAATCTCGTCCCCTGCAACGGAAGATTTCCGGCTCTGATTTCGGTTATAACAATATTTTTTATTGGTACCACGCCGCATCTTACAGACTCGCTTTACTGTGCAGTCATTCTGACTGCCGTAATCTTACTTGGGATAGCGCTGACATTTCTTTCTTCTAAGCTCCTATCACATACCGTTTTGAAAGGAATCCCCTCATCATTCACTCTTGAACTTCCGCCCTATCGAAAACCGCAGATTCTAAAGATAATAACGCGATCAATTTTCGATCGGACACTTTTTGTGCTGGGACGTGCAGTAATGGTAGCAGCCCCTGCGGGACTCTTTATCTGGCTGCTCGCAAATACCTATATTTCGGGAGTGGCACTTATAGACTACTGCGTAAACATTTTGGATCCTTTAGGCAGACTGCTGGGGCTCGACGGCGTAATACTTCTGGCGTTTATTCTGGGTTTCCCCGCAAATGAAATTGTTATACCGATAGCAATAATGTGCTATCTTTCAAACGGAACACTGTCTGATATTTCAAACCTTGCTGCACTCAAAACCCTGCTTATAGACAACGGTTGGACACTGACAACCGCAATCTCCTTTATGCTGTTTTCCTTGTGTCATTGGCCCTGCTCAACAACCTGCCTGACAATCAAAAAGGAGACCGGAAGCCTCAAATGGACCCTGCTTGCCATGGCTTTGCCCACAATTGAAGGCGTGGTGCTGTGCTTAGTGTTCAATTTTGTAACATCCTTTTTATAAAATAGTTTTACAAAGACTCTTTTTAGTGTATAATTAATTCAGAACAACTATAGTGGGGGTCTTATGAAAAGATATATTAAAGCAATTGTTGCAGGTGTTCTGCTTATAACATTTTTATGTGGATGTAATGCTGATCTTACTGACTTTCTGATTGAAACTTCGGTGCAAGACAATTTTGTAGAAGGTAAAACACTTATTGTTGACTTTTTCGATGTTGGTCAGGCCGACTGCTCATTGATCCGGTTTCCCGACAGAAGAACAATGCTGATAGACACAGGAAACAGCGATGACGGTGATAATATTTCACAACATTTGAGACGGCTCGGTATAAATACAATTGACTTTCTGGTGCTTACCCATCCGCACGAAGACCATATCGGAGGTGCAGATGATATAATCGAAGATTTTAACATCGGAAAAATAATAATGCCTAAAATCAGCAAGAATGATATTCCCCAATCTGATGTATATGAGGAACTTCTTGAAACAATCTATGACGAAAACTACCGCATAACCACCGCCGTTGCAGGCAGTAATATATCCGAATCCGAACAATATTCCATCACCTGTCTCTCGCCCTGCTCGGACAATTACGGTTCGCTTAATAACTATTCTGTTGTTTTAATGATCCAATGCTTTGACACAAAATTTTTATTCACAGGTGACGCCGAAAGCGAAATTGAAAAAGAACTTCTGAATAAAAAGTCGGATATTGATGCCGACATTTTAAAGGTTGCCCATCACGGCAGTAACCTATCAACAACCGAAAATTTTTTAAAACGTGTAACCCCTGAATATTCCGTTATTTCCTGCGGTGCGCACAATCGCTACGGTCATCCGGGAAACAAAACGATTTCTCGTTTAACAGAGTATAATTCAGAAATTTTTCGCACCGATATGGATGGAAGTATCCGGGTTGTCTGTACTGAGGACGAATATAGTATAAATAAGAATAATATCTGTCTCGACGGCGATAGATAAACACCGGCTGTCAAACTTTACATCAAGGAGAAATTATGATAAAGAGCAATACTCTTAACCTTGACGACTGCCAAGGACTTCAATATATAACCTTCCCCCATTTCGATAAAACCGGACTTATACGGCACGCCTTTTCAACCCGTTTCGGCGGAGTCAGTCAAGGCATCTATCAAACTATGAATTTTAGTTTTACAAACGGTGACGCTCGTGAAAACGTGCTTGAAAACTACAGAAGAATTTGCAACGCAATCGGTGTGGATTACCATAACTGTGTGCTCTCCTTCCAAACCCATACCAACAATGTGAGAATTGTAACCGATGACGATATAGGTAAAGGGATCTTCAAAGACCGTGATTATAACGATATTGATGCCCTGATCACAAACATTCCCGGAATTGTCCTTGTGCTTCAATTTGCCGACTGCGTCCCATTACTTTTTCTGGATCCTGAAAAGAAGGTAATTGCAAATGCCCACGCCGGTTGGAAGGGTACGGTTTCAAAAATTGCAGAGAAAACTGTTGCATCCATGCAGAAAAAATTCGGATGCAATCCATCAGATATTTTAGTGGGGATCGCACCCTCAATAATGCAATGTTGCTTTGAGGTTGACCAACCGGTTTTTGAACAGTTTGAGCGCATAGACGGGGTAAATATTAACGATATCTGTATTTTTAAAGGCAACGGCAAATACAATATTAACCTGCAAAAAACCAACTGCATTATTCTCGAAAACACCGGTATCCGCCCGGAAAACATTGTTGTCACCGACCTTTGCACCAAATGTAACAGCGATACCTTCCATTCCCACAGAGCAACCAACGGCAAAAGGGGAAATAACGCCTCTTTTATCTCTCTTGTCTGACATATCAAAGGATAAAAACAGACCGACTTTCGTAACGCCACAGCATTAAAGCTATGGTAAAGTACGACATCGGTCTGTTTCATTTTTAATAGTTGTAAGCTGCAAAATTATTTACCGGTTTCGCCAAAAAACTGTGAGTGCCAGATTAAAAAAGAATACACCGTCCAAACCTTTCTACTGTTATCCCGCTTGCCCTGTTTGTGCTCATCGAGAAGTTTAAGAAGGATTTCGTTATTAAATAACTTCTTTGCAGTTTGCGACTCAAATTCTGTTCTTACAAGGTTATAATATTTTTCCTGCGCAAGCCAGACACGGATTGGCACCGGAAATCCGAGTTTCTTCTTTTGCGCGGTAAATTCGGGCAATGTACCCTCTGCCGCCTTACGCAAAGCAATTTTTGTATTCGAATGGGAAGTTCTGTGTTTTACCGGTACCCTTGACGCAATTTCCATAACCTTTTTATCAAGATACGGAACCCTTACCTCAAGTGAATTGGCCATACTCATGCGGTCAGCCTTCAACAAAATATCCCCGGCCAGCCAGGTGTTTATATCAATCAACTGCATCTTTGTTATATCATCGTGATGGTTTGCAAATTCATAAATAGGCCTGCAAACTTCGGTTGCCGACGCAAGACCCAGAGGTTTTTTGAGTAATTTCTCACGTTCCCTCTTAGAAAACATATTTGCGTTTCCTATATACCGCTCCTCTAACCGCTGCCCTTTTCTGACAAGGAAATTAAGCCCTCTCGTTTGTGGGAAAAGCACTGCTGTTTTTGAAACAATACGCTTTATGAAGAAGGGCAGTTTGCGATATATTCCCCCCGAAAGCGGTTCACTGTAGATTCGATAACCACCGAAAAGTTCATCGGCTCCCTCGCCCGAGAGAATAACCTTAACACTCTGTGACGCCAACTTGCATACAAAATAGAGCGCAACTGCCGCAGGATCTGCCAGAGGTTCGTCCATATAATACTGAACCTTGGGAAACTCCTCAAAAAACTCCTCGGTTGTGATTAACTTACTTATATTTTTAATTCCGATACTTTCAGAAAACTTTTTGGCATAATCAATTTCACTGTAACCGTTATCGGCAAATCCCACTGTAAAAGTTTTATCGACATTTGCCGTGGCAACTATATAACTTGAATCTATACCGCTTGATAAAAATGAGCCAACCTCAACATCACTTATTTTATGCGCCTTAACCGACTCTCTTATCGCCTCATCAATTTCTTTTGCATAGTGCTCAAGAGTTCCGTCAACCTCATTAAAATCCGCCTGAAAATATCTGTGGGTTTCCAACTTGCCGTCTTTATACATAAAATAATGTCCGGGCTCAAGTCTGAAAACATTCTTTAAAAACGTTTCTTTCGTTACCGAATACTGAAATGACAAATACTGCTCAAGTGCTTCGTGATTTAATTCCTTAACAAAACCGGGGTAATGTAAAAACGCTTTTAACTCCGAACCGAAAACAAGTTCCTCGCCAACAAAGGAATAAAAAAACGGTTTAATTCCAAAATAATCTCTCGCGCCGAACAATGTTTTGTCGGTCATATTCCAGATTACAAACGCAAACATACCGCGCAGCTTTGTAACCAGTGCCTCACCATATTCTTCATAGCCATGGATCAATACCTCGCTGTCGGTCTTTGTTTTAAAGATATGACCTTTTTTAAGCAGTTCTTCTTTTATATCCTTAAAATTATAAATTTCTCCGTTAAAAACCAACACCATCGTGCCGTCTTCATTGTATATGGGTTGATCACCCTCAGCCAGATCAATAATACTCAACCGTCTGAACCCCAACGCGATGTCGGAGTCGACATGCTTGCCCGATGAATCGGGACCGCGATGAACAATCGAATCCATCATTTTATCAATCGCATTTTCGGTGACGGCCTTTTCATTATTAACGGTAAACCCAACAAATCCACACATTAAACAATACCTCTGATAAAAAATTAATCACTCATATTATATACTCTTTTTCTGACCTTGTCTATAAATAAAACTTCTCATTCTGCCACTATACAATCTCTGATCTTCTCCAAGGTTGCTTTTCCTATACCGCGCACCTGTAAAAGTTCTTCAACCGATTTGAATTTTCCTACGCTCTCACGGTAACTTATTATTGCCTCCGCCTTAACCTCACCTATACCTTTAATGGTCATAAGTTGTTGCTTATCTGCAGTATTTATATTTATAATTTCCTGTGCCTTGGTTCTCGTTTCCCTGTCCTCAGATTTTGAGGATACGACATCATTTTGCACCGAAGATATTGCCAGAGAATTGGACTTAACGTAATCTGTTTCTGCCTTGTTTTCAGAAGAAAACACACTGTTTTGTGACACACCCAGAATAGAATTCGGTGATACATATTCGATTCCGGCGTCCCCATCATCTACAGAATATGAAATGTTAAAATATATAAGTCCTGCAACTAAAACGAAACACATACCTATTACCACATATTCCGCACGTGTAAACAACATATTTTTAATTTTTTGTGTCGTTTTGCTCATTGTACTCGTCCAATCACCAAAAAGTTAAAACAATTAATATTAATATTATCATAAACCGCGTCATTTTACAAGAATCGACAATTTTTTAAATTTTAAAAACCTGCAAAAAAAATGACGTCGCCCTGCGGCCTGTGAAAACTGTGTAATTTACGGCATAAACCGGTCGCAATATGTTGTACTGATTGTATTGACATAAAAAGGTAAAAATGGTATAATCAGCATTAATCGTGAGGGAGTAGTTCGCGTAAACACGTGGTAAATCAACATCATGGCCTTTTATGGTCTGGTTTGCCTTAATGAACGAGACTCATGTCCGGCTTTTGCTGTACCTGAGTTTTAAAATCCGGATACAGCAAAACTGTGTCCGGATTTTGTATTCATAAAAAGAAAGGATTGTTGTTATGGACTACTATTTGCAAGAATCAGAAAAAGTAATCTCAAAATTTGATTCTTCACACCAGGGACTTTCTGCTGCTACGGCCGCTAAGCGTCTGGAAACCAACGGAAAGAATAAGCTAAACGAATCTAAAAAGACAAGTTTAATTGTTAGATTTTTAAATCAACTTGCCGATCCGATGATTATAGTTTTGCTGGCAGCAGCTATACTTTCAGGGATCACCTCTGCGTATTCAAACGAATCTTTTGCAGATGTTTTCATTATTCTGTTTGTAGTAATTTTAAACTCGGTACTTGGGGTTATCCAGGAAAGTAAGGCTGAGGAAGCCATTGAAGCCCTCAAACAGATGACAGCGGCAACCTCAAAGGTGCTGCGGGACGGACAAATTGTTTTGGTCAAGAGCGAGGATCTTGTTGTCGGTGATATCATCGTGCTCGAAGCCGGCGATGCTGTTCCGGCTGATGCCCGCATCATTGAATGTGCCTCAATGAAGGTTGAAGAAGCCGCCTTGACGGGTGAATCAGTGCCGGTTGTAAAAACAGCAGATGTGCTTGACGGGGACGGTGAAATTTCACTGGGCGACCGCAAGAACATGGTTTACATGGGCAGTGTCGTTGTTTACGGCAGAGGTACTGCTGTTATTTGTGCTACCGGTATGGATACCGAAATGGGCAAGATCGCCAATGCTCTGTCACAAGCAAAAGACGAGGCCACCCCGCTTCAAATCAAATTAGCCGGACTCAGCAAAATTCTGACCTGGCTGGTTTTAGGCATTTGTGTTGTTATTTTCGGAGTGGGCATCTTAAAAGCAGGCTCACTCAACACCGGCGTACTGCTTGATACATTTGTCCTGGCAGTCAGTCTTGCCGTTGCGGCTATCCCTGAAGGCCTTGCGGCTGTTGTTACCATTGTTTTGTCAATCGGTGTTACAAGAATGTCAAAGCGTAATGCAGTTATCCGAAAACTTACTGCAGTTGAAACTTTGGGTTGTGCTCAAATTATTTGTTCTGATAAAACCGGAACTCTCACCCAAAATAAAATGACGGTCGTTGATTATGTTGGCTGTGACAAGCAACTGCTTGCAAAAGCGATGGCGTTATGTTCTGATGCCGAACTCAACGAAGAGAACAATACCATCGGTGAACCCACCGAATGTGCCTTGGTTGCATATGCATTGTCATGCGGCCTGCACAAAAACAATCTCAAAAATCAATATCCGAGAGTTGGCGAAGCCCCCTTCGACTCAATGCGTAAAATGATGTCAACCGTTCACTCAAACGGGAATAATTTTATTCAATTCACAAAGGGTGCTCCGGATGAAGTTCTGCAACGTTGCTCGCACGTTTTGACCGAAGACGGTTTGCAAGAACTAACCCCGGAAAGACGTGACAAAATTCTTTCTGACAATAAAGCCATGGCAGATAAGGCACTGCGCGTATTAGCCGCTGCATACAAAGAATATGATTCCAAACCGGAAGACTGCAGCCCTCAAGTCCTTGAAAAAGACATGGTGTTTATTGGTTTGACCGGAATGATAGATCCTATAAGGCCGGAAGTTAAGGCTGCTGTTGACCAATGTAAAGATGCCGGTATCCGCGTAATTATGATTACCGGCGACCACATTGATACCGCGGTAGCAATCGCCACTGAACTTGGTATAATAAACGATTCTTCACAAGCTATTATGGGTAATCAACTCAACAGCATGAGTGATGAACAATTGTATGACTCTATCAAGAATTATTCGGTTTATGCCCGTGTTCAACCCGAGCACAAGGTGAGAATTGTCGAAGCATGGAAGAAACTCGGAATGGTCACGGCAATGACAGGTGACGGAGTTAATGATGCACCCAGTATTAAATCTGCCGACATCGGTATCGGAATGGGTATTACCGGAACCGATGTAACTAAAAATGTTGCTGATATGATTCTTGCCGACGACAACTTTGCAACTATTGTTTCGGCTGTAGACGAAGGCAGAAGAATCTATGCAAACATCAGAAAATCAATTCAGTTCCTGCTCTCATCAAATCTCAGCGAGGTATTGTGCGTATTCTTTGCCACAATGCTCGGATTTACAATCTTACATCCGGTTCACATGCTCTGGATAAACCTGATTACCGATAGTCTGCCGGCTCTGGCACTGGGCATGGAATCGGGCGAAAAGGATTCGATGAAGCAACCTCCCAGAAGTTCGAAAGCCGGAATATTCTCGGGTGGTGTAGGATTTGATATCGGATATCAGGGTTTATTTGTTGCTATATTAACGGTCGCGGCATACTTTATCGGTCACTTCATTGAATCAGGCAGATGGGAAATAACTAACAGCCACGACGGCATAACGATGGCATTTTTGACCATGTCGATGGCAGAAATTTTCCAATCTTTCAATATGCGTTCACAACGCGGTTCGATCTTTACGCTTAAAAAACAAAATATGATTTTATGGGGAGCCGCTGTGTTAGCGCTTGTGCTCACAACCGCCGTTATCTATGTTCCATTCTTGAAAACGGCGTTCAAGTTCACAGCTATCAGCTTCACCGAATATACAATCGCAATGGCACTGGCAGTAGCAATTATCCCTCTTGTAGAGATTGTTAAATTGCTCCAACGCATGCTTGCCAAAAGAAAACAAAGAGGTTGATTGTCCTCTTGCAGCAGGTTTTAAATAAGTTCAAACACCAAAGAAAGCGATGCATTTGTTGCATCGCTTTCTTTATCCAAAATTTACATTGTAATACCGAAAAACTGCATAAAAAAACGAATCTCATATACAAGATTCGTATCTTCACTTAGTCAAGTTTCGACACCAAGCCAACCTTTTCAGCAAAGCCGCCAACCTAAGATTAGCACAAAACATTATAATCGCTTGTGTGTCGAGCCTTTTGACCGGTGGAGCAAAATGCCCCAATCCAAACCGTTAAAGTTCAGATAATAAATAAAATGGTGGAGATAAGCGGGATCGAACCGCTGACCTCTTGAATGCCATTCAAGCGCTCTCCCAGCTGAGCTATACCCCCATATGCGTCGCAAATTACTATATCACAGAATAAATGAAAAAACAAGTACTTTTTCAGAATAAATAAAAATTGTAATTATTTTGATTTCAAACCCTTGACATCTTAAAATAATTGGATATAATAACATTTGTCGGTCAATTTAATTTAAATAAATATACTTTGCGGAATTGTGTAACGGTAGCACGACAGACTCTGACTCTGTTTGTCTGGGTTCGAATCCTAGTTCCGCAG
>JAUMXX010000030.1:0-626 GCA_030535285.1 bacterium
GTTGTCTTCTTTGCTTTATCCGATGTTTCTTTCTTCTCGGTTTTTGCTTCCTCTTTTGCGGATTTTTCCTTAACATCGCTGATTTTAGCGTTTTCTTTAACAAATGCTACAGCCTTGTCAACTGCTTTATCTTTAGAAATTTCCTTTTCAGGTATCGAAGCCTTAACCTTGTCAACCTCTAAACCGTATTGCTTGGCGAGTTTATCATACTCTTGTGCAAGTTCTTCCTCAGAAACGGTTATATTTTCTAATTTAACAATCTGTTCAAGCGCCAGACGTGCTTTAACCTGATTAAGCGCCTGCGGCTCCATATTTTTCTTGAAATCATCCATTGAAGAACCGGTGTACTGCATATAGGTGTTTATATCCATACCCTGCATACTGAGTCTGTATGCAAAATCCTGAACACTTTGTTCAACCCTGCGGTCAACCATTGCCTGCGGCACTTCAACCTCAACCATGTCAACCAATTGTTCAATAAGCTGACTTTCAACATCATTATCCGAATTTCTTTCTTTTGCTTCTAAATTTTTAGCTTTTATATCAGCCTTCAATTCCTCAAGTGTATCAAATTCGCTGACATCTTTAGCAAATTCATCATCAATTTCGGGTAATTCACGAACCTT
>JAUMXX010000030.1:636-1496 GCA_030535285.1 bacterium
CAATTTTACCTTGAATACAGCCGCCTTACCTTTAAGCTCCTCAGCCTGATATTCCTCAGGGAATGTAACATTAACATCAAACTCATCGCCTGTGTTGTGTCCGACAATTTGGTCCTCAAATCCCGGAATGAATTGACCCGAACCCAAAGTCAGAGAGAAGCCCTCAGACTTACCGCCGTCAAAAGCAGTACCGTCAACAAATCCTTCAAAGTCAATAACGGTAATATCGCCGTCCTTAGCAGCCCTATCCTCAACCGTTACAAGTCTGGAATTTCTATCAGCCATACGGTTAATCTCAGCGTCTACCTCTTGATCGGTCACCTCAACAATAAGACGCTCAGCCTTCAACCCTTTGTAACCACTGATTTTTGCTTCGGGTTTGACGGTAATTACAACCTTGAATTCTACACCGTTTTCGCGATCCATTGAAACAAGATCAAAATCAATTTTATCGTCTACAAACTCAAGGCCCGACTCCTCAATAGCAGCCTCGACCGCCTCAGGATATAAAATATTAAGTGCATCTTCATAAAAAACAGATTCACCGTAATATTTCTCAATAATACTTTTAGGTGCCTTTCCCTTTCTGAATCCCGGTATGTTTATTTTTTTGGCATTCTGGCGATAAGCAGAATCAATTGCCTTGCAAAAAGCCTCTGCATCTACCGAAATCTCCAACTCATAACGGTTAGTTTTTACTTCCTTGTAACCTTTTAAACTCATTTTTTACCTCCGAAAATTTATATCATGCATAAAAATATTTGCATTTTCTATGTACATCAATATATTATAGCATATATTTTACTACATTTCCATATTTTTTTAATTTTTTATAAAATTCTATAGGGAACGAAATCAAC
>JAUMXX010000030.1:1506-14521 GCA_030535285.1 bacterium
AACACAGTCACAAGAAACGAGTTTCATTTTAACACCATCGTATTCATTAACCGCAAGATTTCTACCGTTACCGTGGATATGTCCATAGTAAATCTGTTTTATCCCATAACGTTTTATAACATTAAAAATAGGCTCGCACACCCTGTCATCATACACAGGAGGATAGTGCAAAAACAAAATGATTTCTCTTTGGGTGTCAAGTCCCGCTTTAATGGATGTTTCCAACCTTGATGCTTCCCTATTTAATATTTTCAAATTTTTTCGGTCATCAAAAAACCAGCCTCTTGTCCCACAAATGCACTTGTCCTCTGCAATCACACAATTATTAAAGACAATATCAATAGAATTAAAATTGTTTTTATTAAAGAAATCGGTCATTTTCTTAACTGTTGACCACCACAAATCGTGATTACCTTTTAAAATAATTTTTCTTCCGGGTAATCTGTTTAAAAAATCAAAATCCGCATAGGTGTCTTCTAATTTCAACGCCCAGGATAAATCACCCGGCAAAACAACAGTATCCTCCGGCTTAATCAACCTTTGCCAGTTGCTAGTCAACCTGTCAACGTAATTATCCCAACCATAAAAAACATCCATAGGCTTATCGCTTGAAAAAGATAAATGCAAATCAGAAATTGTATATAAAGCCATGTTATCCCCCAAACTGTAATAATTTGCTATAGAAAGATAATACTAAATTTGAGCAAAATTAAGCTCGAATAATCCGAAAGGAAGAAATTAAATGAATACAGACAAAAAAGAATACCGAGTTATAAGCGGAATAAAATGCGAGGTGGAAAACTGCAAATACAACTCAGACGGATGTCATTGTATAGCAGGTTCAATCGAAGTGGGACCCAGTCATGCAGCCTCAAGTGAAGAAACTGTTTGCGACACATTTATCCCAAGATAGCCATTGAAAATCAGCCCGACTCTATGTCAGCAATAATCGGCCGGCATTTGTCGGGCTGTAATTATTTAATATTAAGATAATCAAGTACCTTTTGCGGCATTTCCTGCCTTTCGCAGACAACATCAAATTTAACCTTGGCATCGCGGAGTTTTTTTATCGAATTCGGAACGGCAACCTTTGTATATTCGTTTAATGCTTCAACCATCTCAAACTCGTCACCGCAGTTCTTCTCAGGCAGTAGCGCCTTCAAGACCGATTGTGAAAATTTGTAAGGACTTGCTGTCGAAACAATTACCGTGGGACGAGTATCACCGGTCTTGGCAACAAACTGCTCGTAAACGTTAAGCGCAACTGCAGTGTGCGTATCACAAAGATAATTATCATCATCAAAATACTTTTTAATTGTTTTCAAAGTCTGCTCATCATCGCAACAACCCGCAAAGAATACCGACTGTATTTTTTCTAAAACAGAATTGTCAACAGTATATTTGCCATGCTGAGACAACTGTTCCATCAAATCTTTAACTTTAGCAGAATCCTTTTCATACATTTCAAACAACAATCTTTCCAAATTGCTGGAAATCAGTATATCCATTGAGGGAGAAATCGAGGTGTAAAACCGACGATTTTTATTATAACAACCACTGTTAATAAACTCGGTCAAGACATTATTCGCATTTGATGCACAAATCAATCTGTTAATCGGAACACCCATATTCTTTGCATAAAAAGCAGCAAGTATGTTGCCGAAATTCCCGGTAGGTACGACAACATTAAATCCATCTTTAGTTTCTTCACCGTTTTTAAGCAAATCGCAATATGCCGAAACATAATATACAATCTGAGGTACAAGTCTGCCCCAGTTAATTGAGTTTGCACTGGAAAACTGAAGACCCGCATCATTAAGCCTTTGTGCAATTTCGGTGTTTGTAAATATTTGTTTAACACCGGTTTGTGCATCATCAAAATTACCCTCAATCGCGCAAACAAAGACGTTTTCACCTTGTTGCGTAGACATCTGCAGTTTTTGCATGGGACTAACACCTTTTTGCGGATAAAAGACAATTATCTCGGTGCCCTCTACATCACAAAAGCCCTCCAGCGCAGCCTTGCCGGTATCGCCGGAGGTTGCAACTAAAATAACTGTTTTTTTATTGCCACCCTCTTTTTTTACAGAAGCAGTAAGCAAAAACGGAAGCAGTTGCAACGCTAAATCCTTAAATGCGCAGGTGGGCCCGTGCCACAATTCAAGCATATATTTGTTATTTTTTAATTTTTTTAAAGGTGCCGGTTGATCATCATCAAAGTTTCCGCTGTAAGCACCTGTAACACAACGGTCTAATTCCTCATCGGTAAAATCATCTAAGAATTTACCCAGAACATATTTTGCCCTGTCAATATAATTCAAATCCTTAAGTTTACCGAAGTCATTACCGGTAAGTATCGGAAGAGACACCGGAACAAAAAGTCCCGAATCTTCTGATATTCCCTGTGAAATAGCCTCAGCCGCACTGACCCCTACACTTGAATTTCTTGAGCTTGTGTATATCATTAAAACCGCCATATCCTTTCCTTATAAAAAACGATATATAACCGCTAACATTGCCGGCGTTTATCCCTATGTGCCGTACCATATGGTTTTTAATACTGTATATATTATACCATTAAACCCGTTTTGTCAAAAAATTGTTAAAATAGTTATATGAATTATCAAAAAAAATTTTTCTAATCAAATCACTACTCATATTTTTGCCCACAAGATAATCGGCAAAGTCTATAAGTCTTGCGGGTTTGTTAAGTTTTTGCGACATATCTGCACCGTCAAAATCTCCGCCGAGGGAAATACTGTTTTCAAAACCCATTTCCAAAAGATATTGGATATTTTGATAAAGAGAATCAAACACATCTCCCTTTAAAAAAGCAGGATAAAAATTGAGACCGACAATCCCCTTTTTATCTAAAATCGTTTTTAACTGTGCGTTTTTTAAATTTCGTTTGTGCTGACACAGTTTATAGCAATTTGAATGGGTTGCCAAAATATAGTCAGCAACCTCTGTCACCTCAAAAAAACTTCTCTCATTCAAATGTGACAAATCAACCGCAATGTTATATTTGTTCATCCTTGCTATAACCTTTTTACCGAAACGGCTGAGCCCGGCAGTTGAATCAACACCACCGGCTATCAGGTTTTCTGCATTCCAGGTTAGTGTAATAATGCGTACGCCATCATTAAAGAGTTGATCAACTCGATCAAGTTTATCACAAATCGGAGTTGCGGATTCAAGCGAAAGTATTGCCGCCCTCTTGCCACTTTTTAAAACATCATCAAGACTCCCTTTTTGTGAAAGAAGTTCAATATTATTATGATTAAAAACCTTATTAACAGCATGACTTAAAACGTCCTTGTAGAAACCGTAAGGATCATTTTGAGTATCGGGTACCCAAACAGCAAAAACCTGACAGTAATCCTTAAAACAGTCGGTGCTGTCAAAATTAACGGCAAGATCTTTATTTGACAAATCAGTTTTAGTTTCAAAGCATTTTAGCAAAGTATCACAATGCAGGTCAAAATAATTCAAAAATCACACCCCAAACGCATTCTCTATATAATTGATTCTTGCGTTTTTAAAGTCATCCGGCGTTTCGGTAAACACCTCTGCCACATCGAACCTCGGTTGCAACGAGGTCGGATTATTCATCAAATAATAATTTGCAGTTTTAATTATTTTTTGTTGTTTGCGGTAATCCACAAAACTACCCGGTGATGATATGGAATTTTTGGACCTCGTTTTTACCTCGACAAAGATAATAATTTTTTCATTCTCGGCCACAATATCAATCTCACCGTAGCGGCTGTGATAATTGCGTGCACAAATCAGAAAATCATTTTTTATCAGATAACGGCAAACAACATCCTCGCCTTTATACCCAATATTCTTACTGTTTTTCATACAACTTCCTTAAAAAACTCATCCTATGTATTTTTGTTGGACCGTATTTCTTTATTGCTTCATAATGCAGTTTTGTACCGTATCCTTTATGCTTTAAAAAACCGTATTGTGGAAATTGCTCATCATACTCAACAAGTAACCTGTCACGGCTGACCTTAGCCAAAATCGACGCTGCTGCTATAGAATAAGATTTTGAATCCCCCTTAATCACCGACTGTGCATCGACACCTAAGGAATGTGGGATACAATTTCCATCAATCAAGGCGAAATCAGCCTTTACACTCAACAGTTGTACCGCCCTTTGCATAGCCAGCATTGTTGCATTTAAGATATTAAGCTTTTCAATCTCATCAACACTTGCAAAGGCAACCGAATAACAGACCGCTTTTTCGGTTATCACATCATAAAGTTTCTCGCGCTTTTTCTCAGATATTTTTTTTGAATCATCCAAACCCTCAATTACAACACCCTCAGGTAATATGACCGCCGCGGCACATACCGGTCCGGCAAGCGGGCCGCGCCCCGCCTCATCTACACCGCAAATATAATTATATCCCCGGGTTTTTGCTGCCATCTCATAATCAAAATTCGGCATTATCTTCCCCCATAAACGAAACAGACTCAACAGTTATTCTGCCAAGCAATCCGTCTCTGAACTCATCCAGCAACATTATTGCAGCCCGTTCGGAATCGACAACTCCACCGCGCATTAACATACCGCGTTTTTTACCTATGATGCACAACAACTCATATGAATCGAATTGCTCATCAAATGATATTTTATACCTTTGTTTAAGTTTCTCGGGATAATTTTTACCCAAAAATGAAACAAGTCTCACCGCTAAATGTTCGATATCTACCACGGCATCCTTGACCGCCCCGGTAAATGCCAAATGTTCACCGACAATATGGTCTTCGAATTTCGGCCACAAAACACCCGGAGTATCTAAAAGTTCAAGTTCGTTATCAATTTTAAACCATTGATTCCCCCTAGTCACTCCCGGACGGTCTTCAACCTTTGCTTTTGAGCCTTTAGACATACGATTTATAAACGAAGATTTCCCCACATTAGGAATACCAACAACCATAATTCTTAAGGGCTTGCCTACCATTCCCTTTGCCCTATAATGCTCCAATCTGTCTGAAAGAAGTTCCTTTGTGCCGTTAATAAAATTACCAACGCCCTTGCCCGACTTGCAATCAACCGCAATAGCCTTTATACCCTGTGTTTTATAAAACTCAATCCAGTCTCTTGTGCAAGCCTCGTCTGCCATGTCCGACTTATTTAAAAGTACAATACGGGGTTTATCTGCAATCAGTTCGGAAAGTTGGGGATTGCGACTGCTGACCGGAACCCGTGCATCAACAATCTCAGCCACCGCGTCAATTAGCGGAAGAATTTCCTTAATCTTACGGTTAGTACGTGTCATATGCCCAGGAAACCAATTTATATTTGTTGTTTCATCCATTTAAATCACTTCCTCATTTAAACCCACTATATTCTAACATAAATGAGTAAATTTTTCATCTACTCAGTAAATTGTAATTAAAAGTTAACCTTGCTGTTTATGTTTCCAATACATTCTGTTTTCTTTAAATTCAAAGCAGATTTTTCCCTCGTCGTACAAATACGCTAAGTATGAGCGAATTGCACTTCCAACCAGAACATATTGATTTGGATTCATAACTAGATTGTATTCATCAAAAATACCCTTTAAAACATCCTCAAAGGTTACTTCATTAAGACACATTAGATATATTTTATCAGAGATCTCATTTATTTTATTTCTGTTAATACTTATTAAATTTGTTATATCTTCAGTCGCTTGACAATGAGACGGAATAAATAATTTACCCTTTAGGGTAGAAAGATAATCCAAGGTATTAAGATATTCCCTGACATCATAAACAAAAAACAAATGATACTTAGTAATTGTTTCCTCGCTAAACAACGAATCCGCAAGAAAGTAAACATCATCCTCCGTCTTGACCCCAATCATATCAAAAAAATGTCCTTTTAAGGTCAAATATTCCAGACCGACGGGTAGGTTGTTTTCAATCGGTGTAACAACCGATTCTTTTGCTAACAAAAATTTGTTTCTTATATCTTTAAATGGGAATCCACCATACAAAAACGATGCTTCTAAAATCGGAAATTGCGTGAAACTCTTCTCAATACCCAGTGCATACACAGGACAATTGGTTCTGTCTTGGATAACCTTATTACCTCCAATATGATCTGCATTGGAATGGGTTGTTATTATTCCCTTTATACTCCACCCTTGTTGTTCAACTATTTTAATAATCTTCTTACCACAATCCTTGTCATTACCCGTATCAATTAAATAAACGTCCTTATCATTTATTTTATAGACACCTATATTGGTCGCATTCTTAATATAATATGTTTTATTTCCCACTTTTACCAATTCCATAATATTCTTACCCCAATAACAAAATAATGACTGTTAAAACGTACTCATTACAAGTTTAAAAGATTTTAATATTTAATAAACATATTAATTTATCGTTATTTTAACATAAAAGAGTAGACTTTTCATCTACTCTTTTGACTAAAACTCATTATTATTGCCGAGAAACCGGACACTATTTAATAATTGTACAATCCGCCGATTTTTTCAAACGGGAAAATTCTGAAAACAGCCTTTCCTAAAATATATCGCGTATCAACCATTCCTATTCTCTCATCACGGCTGTCAAGTGACACCTCGCGATTATCTCCCAACACAAAAACGCAATCTTTTTTAACGGTTACGGGAAATTTCACATCATGAGCGCGGTTAGTTAAATTTTTAATATACGGCTCATCAATCGCATTGCCGTCAACATAGACAATTCCCTTTTGAAAATCAATATCAACCGTTTGTCCCTCAACTGCGATTACACGCTTAATTATAGGTTCATCCGTTTCAGCGTTATTAATGTTATTATAGTTTCGTGAAATAACAACAATATCACCATTTTCAGGTTTATAAAACATGTTTGTAATAATAACGCGGTCACCCTCTATTAAGGTGTCCTCCATTGAACCACCTTCAATACCGACAACCCTAAACAAAAAAGAAAACAACAAAGCAACAATTACTACCGAAACAACAATACAGTCAAAAAAATCAAAAATAATGTGCAAAAAACTGTTTTTAGCAGTTTTTTCTCTTGCTTTTTCTACACATTCATTAGGTTCATTAAAACTGTTATTATCCATTTTAATACCTCTTTCAAACTAAAGCAAAATTTCCCATGAAAACAAAATGACTGTAATACCTAAAACAACCCTCAAAAGCATCAATATGGCAAACGGGGACAGAAAAAACTCCGTCCCCGCAACATCCAGTAATTAGATTGATTCCTTAACCTTAGCTGATTTACCGACTCTGTCACGCAGATAATAAAGTTTTGCTCTGCGGACACGACCTTTTCTAGTGGTCTCAACTTTAGCAACATTCGGTGAATGTACAGGGAAAACACGCTCAACTCCTACACCGTAGGAAACGCGGCGAACCGTAAATGTTTCGGATATTCCGCTGTTATTCTTAGCAATAACAGTTCCCTCAAACACCTGAATTCTTTCCCTTTCACCCTCACGAATTTTTACGTGAACTCGAACTGTGTTACCGATTACAATATCAGGTTTTTCCTCTTTAAGCATCCCATCGGTAAAAAATTTCATTGGATCCATATTATTTTTCCTCCTTAATACTCCAGACATTCATACCTCAAATCAAGGAGGCAGAGGACTATCCGCTTTAATGTCGAAATTTCGGCATCAACCCCGCCAATAAGGATAGGCGTAATCAAATGCTCTAATAGAATATCACACTCAAAACAAAATATCAAGTGTTTTTTTATCTTTATTTAATTTATCACCAATTCTTGAATCGAACGGAACTGGTAATCGCTGTTTTTTAGTAATTCCGGCTTCCTTAAGGCAATTCCGGTACCGCGTGCAACACTATGAACAGGATCATCGTCCAGCACAACACTAATTCCAAGTGTTTCACTCAGCAGTTGCGGCATTCCGTATATCAAGGCGCCGCCACCGGTTAAGGAGGCACCGTTAGTCATTATATCTGCAACAAGCTCCGGCTGAGTATTCTCAATAACACCTTTAACTGCTGTGCAAATTGAATGTGCCGTATCAACGACCGCAGAATAAATATCACTTGAGGAAACCTCAACAAAAACAGGCAACCCGGTCAACAGATTTCTACCCTTGACACGCATAGTCAATTCTATTTGACGTTTAATAACCGAACCAATCTGCTTCTTTATTCTTTCAGCAGTTTGTAAACCGACAAGAACATTATACTTCTTGCGAATATATCGCACAATGGCATCATCAAAATCGCCCGACGCAATTCTTACCGAATCACAGTTAGCAAGGCCACCCATCGAAATGGTTGCTGTGTCGGTTGTTCCGGCACCGATATCAATAATAAAACTACCCTTTGGTTTTTTAAAGTCAACACCTAAACCGATTGCAGCCGCAACCGGACCTTCAATAGTACAAACATTCCTACCTCCTGCACTTTCAACAGCATTAGCTACCGATCTGTGCTGCACCGAGGTTACACCTATAGGCATTGAAACCATAACCCTTGGTTTTAATATACGATTTCCGAACGATTTTTTCATAAAATGCTTAAGCATTTTTTCTGCTATATCGTAATCGGAAATAACACCCCTGTTAATAGGAAAAACCGTCGTCAAACTATCGGGTGTGCGACCGATCATACTATAAGCTTTTTCGCCAAAACAAATCGGTTCCCACGTTTCAGTATTGACAGTAACAACCGAAGGTTGCTCTAGAATAATCTTCGAGCCGGAAAGCAATATTGTTTTTTTGGTACCCAAATCAATACCTATATCAGTTGGCATAACGACCGTTTCCTTTCAATAATCTTAGGTTTATTATATTACCAAACGTCACTTTATACAAGTGTTGTTTTACTTACAAGTGCACAAAGGCAAACAACATTTTTTGCCCCGCAAAGTTTTAACTGTTTTGCGCACTCGTTAAGGGTTGAACCGGAAGTTTTGATATCATCAACAAGTAAAACCTGTAACTTATTAACCTCACCAGAAACCGAATAAACACCCTCAACATTACTTGCGCGTTGATTGAATTTCAGTGTATGTTGCAAAAGATTACTTCTAACCTTCTTAATTAATTCGGGTCTGAATTCAACACCTAACCTTCTCGCAACAAGGCTTGCTAACACCTCGGCTTGATTATATCTTCTTTTCCTCAAACTTTTAGAACTCATCGGTACACAAGTAACAACATCATAGTGGGTCCCGGGAAATGCCTTGACTAAATTTTCAGCCATACGATCAGCAAAAAACACCGCACAGTGCAACCTGTTTTTAAATTTTAACCCGTAAATCCCATTCTGTGCCGAACCCAAATTGTAAAAGGGAGCTGTTATGCCGTCAAACAAGAACTTTCGTTTTTTACAAACGCACCGATCACTGTTGTTTCCGCACAAAACGCAAAGATTTTCAGCCTTTTTTAGTGAATCATTGCAGTAATCACAAATCTGTTTGCCCGGTTTTATAATTTGATTGCAACAGGCACAACGGGCGGGGAAAACTATACACAACAATCTGTCAATTATTTTAGTTAACCGGATCATTATTCCCCCTTAAGAAGCCGCATAAACCTGTATATCGCAAGGTCTTGCGGTCGTTTTTTATCATCTCAATCAACATCTGCTGACTTCCCACAACAATTAGAAGTTTCTTAGCCCTTGTAATAGCAGTATACAACAAATTGCGATATCTTAACTGCAACGGGAAATCCAGAAGCGGCAAAATTACACAATCAAACTCGCTTCCCTGACTTTTATGTACGGTAACAGCATATGCAAGTTCAATTTGATGCATTTCGGAGAACTGATATTCTGCCACCTTATTATCAAACCTTATATTTACGGTTTGCAGTGAAAAATCAATGTCCTCGATAAAACCTATATCACCGTTAAATACACCGATTGATAATGAGCCGTCATCACCAGAGAGTTCTATGTCATAATTATTTTTGACCTGCATAACACGGTCTCCAACCCTGAATACCGTTCCTTCGAATAAGATCTCTTTTCTATCATCTCTACCCGGATTAATTTTATGTTGAAGCATATTATTTAGGTTGATTGTGCCAAGTTCTCTAAGTTTTGAAGGACATAGAACCTGAACTGAATTGCCATCCAAAAAGTCATAGGCCTGAGGTAGCCGCTTTGTATACAACTCAACAATCAATCTTGCCGCGGCAACGGGATTTTTGCTCTCAATCATAAAAAAATCTGATGATTTGTTATTAATCTCGGGATACTCTCCCGCATTAATTTTATGTGCGTTTACCGTAATCAGACTATCTAGTGACTGTCGGAAAATCTTTTTGAGCATAACCGTTTTAAATTTTGCTGATTCAATTATATCCCTTAAGACATTACCTGCACTTACACTCGGCAACTGGTCAGAATCTCCGACCAATATAATACGACCGCCAAGTCGCACCGCTTTTAAAAGTTCATCAAACAAGCAAACATCAACCATAGACATCTCATCAATAATTATAACATCAAAATCAAGCGGATTGCGCTCATTTCTGGCAAATCTGTGTCTTCCCTCTTCAGCCAACCATTCAACCTCAAGCAATCTGTGAATAGTTTTGGCCTCATAACCGGTGAGCTCGGTTATTCGCTTTGCGGCTCTCCCCGTAGGTGCTGACAACGCAAACTTCAAACCGCGATTTTTCATGACAGCTATAATAGCATTAAGCGTGGTAGATACGGATAGGTAACTCTTTGAAATTATCTCCAAGTTTTCCCCCCGTCTACACCGTGCATGCGAGTTTCCCCGCACACGGCGTGCCATCGTAGTTTAAGTTAACTTTTCACTTACAAGATTAGAGTTTAGATTTGTTATAGATTTCAGTGAACTTTTTAATCATTTTCTCACTCGTTTCATATTCGGCTTTTAATTTGTCAATCGCAACATCGAGGTTTTCGCTATAATGAATTATATCGTGTACCTGACTTTGGATTATTATGACATTTTCATATTCATCGGTTCCACCTTTTGATACAGGTGTAATATGATGAGTAGCAATTTCACCTTTAATTAACGGTTGTTGTGTGATATAGCACTTTGCTTTTTGACTTACCAATCTACTGATTTTACTTTCATATAGTTCGGTAGTGTCTCTTGCATTCTGGACATCGCTTGAAAAGTAAGCAATTATATCTGCCATATTTTCCAAGTTAAATGTGTCCAGTGTGTTATTGTCATCATAGAGATTGTATCCTTCGTTGTAAAACTTCGGATGTTGAAATTGTACATATCTTAACGGAATAACGGGTATTCCATTACACCATTTCAGTTCTTTTGACTTTCCATACTTTTGAACAATTGCCTTATAGCATTGTTTAATCTTTTCTGGGGTTTCATTTCTTCTGGGATAGTCTTTTAGAACTCTGTTATAGAGTTTCTTTTGGATATCCCATCCGATTTTACTAAAGTCATTATTAACCGAATGAGCAACTCTATAATAATTATGGAAACCCATAACCATAGAGTTGTAGATTTGTATTGCTTTGTGGAACGTTGTGTTGTCGCCAGCCGTGGCAATATAATCTATTTGTCTATACAATTTCTCTTTGATGTTTTTAAGTGCCTCATCCGACACATGTGAGTCGATGATATACTTATTACTTTTACTCTTTCGAGTAACTTTCACTCTGTTTGAAATCTTAAACTTAAATCCTAAAAATTCAGCAAATTCTGTACTTAAATCTATGATTTTGGTTTTCTCTGTACTACATTCTAATTTTAGATTTTCTTTCAACCAAAGAGTAGTCGCCACTTTTATCTTTTCTGCATTTTCACGAGTGTTTGTGAAAATTAAGAAATCATCTGCATATCTTACGATATACATTTCTTTCATTGTAGAACTGGTACGAAGTGCTCGATACTTTTTATTTTGGTTTGGTCTTTGATATTCTTT
The DNA here is from genome assembly GCA_030535285.1 of bacterium. GTDB lineage: Bacteria > Bacillota > Clostridia > Oscillospirales > Acutalibacteraceae > JAUMXX01. The sequence goes on from JAUMXX010000030.1 coordinate 13,397, forward strand.
TTCTCTTTTATCGGAATAATAGGTGTGTTCAGTTTCAAAGTGTGTCCATTGCGATTCAATCCATTTGTCCAAGGCGTCCAAGTAAATGTTCGCCAAAAGTGGACTGATTATGCCACCTTGTGGTGTACCCGCAGTCGGTTTGAACTTTTTACCGTCCATATCCACTATTTCCGATTTGAGTATTGCTTTGATAATGCTAATTACACATTTGTCTCTGATACCAAAACTCCAAAGAGATTTGATGAGTTTATTGTGGTCTACATTGTCAAAGAAACCTTTGATATCACATTTCACACACCATTGCATTTTCGACATCTGTATGAGACTATCTACTTGTGCCATTGAATTGTGTGCCGACCTACCAGGTCTAAAACCAGAGTTCACACGAGAGAACTGTGCTTCTGCAATAGGTTCCAACACTTGCTTGATAGATTGCTGAATGATTCTATCTTCAATTGTAGGAATACCAAGTGGTCTTGTCTTCCCATTGGGTTTTGGAATATAAACTCTTTTGACCCGTTTAGGTTGATAATTGCCACTTAAAAGTTTTCTTTGGATTTTCTTAACCATCTCGATATTGTTATAGTTTTTAATATCTTTGATAGTTGTTCCATCCACACCTGCGGTACGACCACCTGTGTTTTTCGATATACTTCTTATCGCATTAACAATGTTCTTTGTTGAGCATATTTTTCGGATTAGATTTCTATGCGAAGCATATCCTCTTTCCTTAATTTGCTCTTTTGTCAAATCATATAGATTTTTGTACATCTGCATACATTGTGAATAGTATGCAGACTTTTCATTTCTTGTGAAGTTTTTGTCACTCATAACGTATTCACCTCGATTTCTGGATATTTATCCTAATTTTACGAGGTTTATTATTCTTACTCGCAATTTGTTAGATTGTTGTAAGTTTACGTTAATCTCAACCTTCGACTAGTGGTCATCCCTCCGTTTTCCATTACAGAAAACATCTACGGTAATACCACCGCTTATCATCCATTGCGTCTAACTTGTATGTCAAATGACAATTTCGTTTCGACTACCAACCAAAAATTTCTTCTTGTTTGGTTGGATGATTCCGTGTTCCGATAATCCTATCTTTTCATAGCAGGTTTAGGT
>JAUMXX010000095.1 GCA_030535285.1 bacterium
AAGCCTGAAATTATGGCAGCTATGAAAAAATTTCACGAAATGGGCTTATACGATAATATCTAATAGAATCAAGGATGTAAAAATTTATTTTTGCATCCTTTTTTTCTCTTGAAATCAGAGATAAATTATAGTATACTAAAACCGAAAGGAGAGCTTACTATGATTTTAACAATAGATATAGGCAATACAAATATAGTTATCGGCGGTTTTTATGAGGACGAGCTTAAGTTTGTTTCCCGAATTGCAACAAACTCAAAAAAGACCGAAGATGAATATGCAACAAAAATCCGTAGTGTTCTTGCACTTCACGATGTTGAAAAGTCTGAAGTAAGCGGTGCTATAATTTCTTCTGTTGTTCCACCACTCAATTCTATTGTTAAAAAAGCCTTGAAGCTTATCTATAATGTTGAACCCATTCTGATTGGGCCCGGAATAAAAACTGGAATAAACATCCACTGCGACAACCCATCAAGTGTTGGTGCTGACCTTATCTGTGCTTGTGTTGCTGCACATCATATATACGGAAGTCCGTCACTTGTTATTGATATGGGAACTGCTACTAAAATTATGGTTATTGACAAAACAGGCACATTTATAGGTGTATCCATTATTCCGGGTGTTGATATGGGGCTTAAAGCACTTGCAAGCGACACAGCACAGCTTCCTCAAATCAGCCTTGAAGCACCAAAATCAGTTATCGGAAAGAACACCGTCGATTGTATGAAATCAGGTGTTGTTTTTGGAAACGCAAGTCTCATCGATGGTATGATTGACCGATTTAACGATGAAATGGGTCAAGAACTTAAAATCTACGCAACAGGAGGGCTATGCTCTACAATTATTCCACATTGCAAACACAAAATTTCAATTGATGAGAACCTTGTTTTAAACGGTCTTAAAATCATTTATGATAAAAACAAATCCTAATTCGATATATTCCTCACAAGGGTTTATATATAATACGCGTTGTATCGCTACATTTGGCGAACGACAGCAAGGAGGAAAATTTATGAACAAAACTAAAAAAAAGATGTCAACAGAAACACTGGTGCTAAGTGCCCTTATGACGTCGTTGGTAATTCTATTCCAACTTCTAGCAACGTACACCACCTTTTTTGGACCCTTTTCAACTGCAATCGGGTTGATACCAATTGCTATTGGTGCAATATTGTGCGGACCTGCAATAGGTGCGTGGCTTGGATTGGTGTTTGCTATTGTTATTCTGGCAAGCGGTGGTGCAAATTTGTTTTTTGCTGTTGATATCCCCGGAACTTTTATCACGGTTCTTGCAAAAGGTGTTTTATGCGGTTTTTTGTCGGGCATTACCTTTAAACTAATTAACACATGGAATAAAACTATTGCAACAATTTCAGCAGCAATTATATGTCCAATTGTTAATACAGGTATATTTATGCTTGGTTGCTTTTTGTTCTTTATGGATGATGTTGTTAAACTTGCATCCGCACTTGGAAGTGCCGAAACGGGATATACATTATTTGTTGGTCTTGCTTTAGGAAACTTTGTATTTGAACTTATTACAAATATGATATTAACCCCTATAGTATCAAGACTAATTGATTTTAAAAACAAGTAAATAAGAACCTCACGAAATTCCAACGAATTAAAATTCGGGTATTTCGGAGAACCTTGTTGCGTTAATACACAATAAAAAAGCGGATTTAAAATCCGCTTTTTATTTATTATGAATATTTATCAACTGCGAATATTGGATTCAAAGACGTCTGCAACCTCTGTAATTGTCATAAAAGCTTTAGGGTCTATGGTATGAACAATATCCTTCATTTTTGCAATCTGGAAACGGTTTACTACAAAATATATCACATTTTTATCCTTCTTGGAATATCCTCCTTTAGCAGGGAGAATGGTAGAGCCGCTTTCAAATTCCGTAGTCAGTGCATCGCTTATTTCATCAGGACAGGAAGTTATAATCATAACCGCTTTGGAACGGTCAAAGCCTTCCACAATAAAGTCTATGGTTTTTAAGGCTGCTCCGTATGTAACTATCGAATAAAGCGGCAAAATCCAGCTTTTTAATACGATACCCGCAACAACATATAAACAAACATTATATAACATAACAAAAGTACCAACACTTACGCCCAGTCTTTTTGCAAATATTACTGACATAACCTCAATACCGTCTATTGCTCCGCCGTAACGAATGGTAAGACCGCTTCCGACACCCGAAATAAGCCCTCCGAAGAGTGCACAAAGCAAAAGGTCATTACCTGCAAGCGGCGAAGCCATACTTACATCTATGGGTAAAACATCAGTTATAAGCCAAGCACTCACAGAGTATATAATGATTGTATAAACCGAATAAAAGGTAAAGAGCTTTCCCTGTTTTTTAAGACTGTATAAAAACAAAGGAATGTTTAATGCAAGCAGAAAAACGGAAAGACTCAAATATTCCGGAGTAAGCTGGGATAAAAGCATTGATGTGCCCGAAATTCCGCTGTCGTAAAGCTTAACGGGGGCGAGAAAAACCGTCACCCCGAAAGCATTTATCATTCCGGCTATTGTAAGAAGCAATATGTTTGAAGGATTTATTCTTCTTTTCATATTACTTATCTACCGCTTCTTTTATTGCAGATGCCATTCCCACAATTCCCTGTAAATCCGATGGTATTATAAGCTTAGTTGCCTGACCGTCAGCAATATGCTGCATAGCCTCATAGCTTTTTAAAGTTAAAATCTCTTTTGTAGGAGCTGATTCATTAAGCATTTTTATGCCTTCGGCAACCGCTTTCTGAACAGTAAGCTTAGCTGCAGCTTCACCCTCAGCAATTCTTATTTTTGCCTCTTTTTCAGCTTCAGCTCGCAGTATCTTGGATTGCTTTTCACCTTCAGCCTCTAAAATAAGAGCCTTTTTCTTACCCTCTGCCTGAAGAATCTGTTCTCTTCTTTCTCTTTCAGCTCTCATCTGTTTTTCCATAGCTGTTTTTATATCGTTGGGAGGGTCGATGTTCTTAAGCTCAACTCGGTTTACTTTAATACCCCAGGGATCAGTTGCTTCATCTAAAATTGCTCTCATCTTAACATTGATGGTATCTCTTGAAGTAAGAGTCTGGTCAAGCTCCATCTCACCTATAATATTTCTTAAGGTTGTTGCGGTTAAATTTTCAATGGCTTTTGTAGGATTAACTATTCCGTAAGCATAAAGCTTGGGGTCTGTAATCTGTGCGAATACAACCGTATCTATCATCATAGTTACGTTATCCTTTGTGATAACAGGCTGTGGTTTAAAATCATAAACATTTTCTTTAAGTGAAATTCTTGCAGAGGTTCTGTCTATAAAAGGAACCTTGAAATGAATACCTACTCCCCAGGTTGCAACATAAGCACCAAGTCTTTCAAGAATATATGCGTTTGCCTGAGGTACAATAACAATACATCTTGCAAGAACGATTAGAACTAAAACAATAATAACAATAGCTGCTATACCCATATTATA
>JAUMXX010000003.1 GCA_030535285.1 bacterium
TTGTAACCGCCGCTTTAAACTTCACAAAAGCGAGAAGTATGCGTTGGGTCAGTCTGGTTTCAGCTGTTATTTCTGCTGTGTACATGCTTGTTATTGCACTGTCCACACCCAACAAATTCGTTGATACCCGTCCTTTAACTAACGTTACAGGGATTGAGTACACCCCATTCGTTTTAATTACTGCAATTGCTTTATTTGTCTTTGCGGTTATATCGGCTGCTTTTATCTTGGTTGATAACTATGTTTTTGTCAAAGAAAGCAAAAACGATAAAGCATTGGTGATTCCGAAAAGGGTGGTTCGCTTTTTCCGTGAGTATAAAAGCGAAGTCCGAAAAATTGTTTGGCCCGGTCCGAAATCTATTGTTAAAAACACACTTATTGTATTGATTCTATGTGCTATTTTGGGTGTTTTCATTTGGTTGCTTGACTGGGGTCTGGGTTCACTCATCAACATTATCTTGGATGTTTAGTGTTTCAAATTAATCGGAGGTAGCATAATGTCTGATCACAGTGAAGCAAAATGGTATGTGGTTCACACATACTCCGGATACGAAAACAAGGTAATGACCGATCTTGAGAAATTGGTTGAAAACCGCGGTATGCAAGATCTGATTTTGGATATCAAGGTTCCTACCGAGATGGTTACCGAAATCGTTGATAATAAGAAGCGTGAAATCGAAAGAAAAATCTTTCCCGGTTACGTACTTATTAAGATGATTGTTACTGATGATTCGTGGTACGTTGTCCGCAACACCCGCGGTGTTACAGGTTTTGTAGGACCTAACTCGAAACCCGTACCGCTTACAGAACAGGAAGTTGCGGCATTGGGCGTTGAAAAACGCTCTGTAGAGGTCAACTATAAAGTTGGCGACAATGTTAATATAATTGACGGTCCCCTTGAAACCTTTTCGGGTGTTGTCGATGAGATTGATGTTGAGGCTAACTATGTTCGCGTTGTTATTTCAATGTTTGGAAGAGAAACGCCGGTTGAACTCGAATTAAACCAGGTAGAACTGGTAGACTAATTACTGTTTAATATGTTTTGACATATTATTGCGCCGTTTATACGGTGCTCCGTGGGAGGGGTGCAAATTTTCAGGCATCCCGCCAGGTGATTTCAAATCACCACTACCACAAGTATTTTGGAGGTGCAACAAAATGGCTCAAAAAATCACGGGCTATATCAAACTGCAAATTCCCGCAGGTAAAGCCACTCCGGCTCCGCCTGTAGGACCGGCACTGGGTCAACACGGTGTCAACATCATGGCATTCACTAAGGAATTCAACGAGCGTACAAAAAATGATGCAGGTTTAATAATCCCTGTTGTTATTACCGTTTACGCTGACCGTTCCTTCAGCTTTGTCACTAAAACTCCGCCTGCTGCTGTTCTTATCAAGAAGGCTTGCGGCATTGAGAGTGGTTCGGGTGTTCCGAATAAGACAAAGGTCGCATCAATTACTACAGAGCAAGTCAGAAAAATCGCAGAGCAAAAAATGCCTGACCTTAACGCTGCTACAATCGAGACCGCTATGTCTATGATTGCCGGCACTGCAAGAAGCATGGGCATAACAGTTGTCGATTAATGCTCCCTCGTGGGAGGATATATCCGATTAACCACTTATTTGGGAGGTTTTATTTAAATTATGAAACATGGAAAAAAATATGTCGAAAGTGCAAAACTGTTCGATAAGACAAAACTTTATGATACTGAAGAAGCAATGGGTTTAACCGCTCAGATGAAAACTGCTAAGTTTGACGAGACGGTTGAAATCCACGTTCGCTTAGGCGTTGACTCACGCCATGCAGATCAACAGGTACGCGGTGCTGTTGTTCTTCCTAACGGAACCGGCAAAACCATTAGAACTCTTGTAATCTGCAAAGAAAACAAAGTAAAAGAGGCTCAGGATGCAGGTGCCGATTTTGTCGGTGCTGAAGATTTAGTTGAAAAAATCCAAAAGGAAAACTGGTTGGATTTCGATGTTGTCATTGCATCACCCGATATGATGGGTCTTGTAGGTAGACTCGGTAAAGTGTTAGGTCCTCGTGGTCTTATGCCCAGTCCTAAGGCCGGAACCGTTACACCCGATATCGCCAAAGCCGTAACCGAAGCTAAGGCCGGTAAGATCGAATACCGTCTTGACAAAACAAACATCATCCACTGCCCTATTGGAAAAGTATCCTTCGGTGCAACAAAACTGCAAGAGAATTTAGAAACCCTTATGAATGCAATCGTTAAGGCGAAGCCTGCTTCAGCAAAGGGTCAATACATCAAATCTTGTGTTGTTGCTACAACCATGGGCCCCGGTATTAAGCTTAATCCCAACAAGTTTGGTGCTTAATTAAAAGATTTTTCAATTTTTTATTGACAAGTTGAATTTTCAGTGTTATTATTACAAAGTCGTATTTACCTAAGACAGCAGGTGTTTTTAACATAACGGGTTTCCTACCTGCCGAGGATGCGCTTCAAACTATGTTTTTGTTTGTGCCTGTTCTCATGTCTTGGGAACAGGCTTTTATTGTTGGAGGTGAATTAATTTGCCAAGCGAGAAAATTTTGGAGATCAAAAAACAACAAGTTGCAGCAATTAAAGAAACTCTCTCGTCTGCATGCGCCGGTGTAGTTGTTGACTATAAGGGTATTAGTGTTGCTGATGATACTGCTATGCGTAAAGAATTACGTGAGGCAGGCATTAAATACTCGGTTCTTAAAAATACCCTCATTCATCTTGCAATTGCCGACACTAACCTTAGCGGACTTGATGATGTGCTTTCAGGAACTACCGCTATTGCAACATCAACCGATGATTATGTTTCTGCAGCAAAGATTCTTTATAAATATGCTGACAAGATTGACAGTTTCTCAATAAAAGGCGGCTTCATGGATGGTGAAATTATTGACGTTGCCACTATTGAAAGTCTGTCAAAGCTCCCCTCAAGAGAGGTCCTTCTTGCATCTGTTTGCAACGTATTCAACGCACCGATTGCTTCCTTTGCCCGTGCAATTCAGGCAATTGTTGATAAAGGCGAGGTTGAATAAAATTTAATTTAAAACAAATAAACTTATTTTGTAATAATTTGGAGGTATTTTATTATGGCATCAGAGAAAATTGCAGCTTTAATCGAAGAGATTAAAGTTCTTACAGTTCTTGAGCTTTCTGAGCTCGTTAAAGCAGTAGAAGAAGAGTTTGGCGTATCGGCAGCAGCTGCTGTCGCAGTAGCCGGTCCTGCAGCAGCTGCAGCTGCAGAAGAAAAGAGCGAGTTTGATGTTGTTCTTGCATCAGCCGGTTCTGAAAAAATTAAGGTTATTAAGGCTGTTAGAGAAATCACCGGTCTTGGCCTTGCTGAAGCAAAAGCTCTTGTTGACGGCGCTCCCAGCACATTGAAGGAAGCTGTAAGCAAAGACGACGCTGAAGCTATGAAAGCAAAGCTTTCTGAAGTTGGCGCTACTGTTGAACTTAAGTAATTAAGTTTTAACCTTAAAACTAAAGACACCTGCCTGAGTATCTTATTAAACTCGGGCAGGTGCTTTTTATTTACAGATTCCCCTACACAACCAAATACCAAACTTATCACCTGGCAAAAACCTTTCTGTTGTATGAATTATAATTTCTTTAAATTTGACAATGTTGAATAAAAATGATACTATTATCTAAATTTAAGATAAGGGAAATTTTATATGATAGATATTCTATTGGCTACATATAATGGTGAAAAATATCTAAAACAACAGTTAGACTCTATCCTCGCACAAAATGTTGATTGCTGGCATCTGTATATAAAAGATGACTGCTCTTCAGACTCAACACTAAGCATTGCTAAATCGTATGAATCAAAATATCCGGATAAAATCACCGTTATTAACTGTGATGTTGCGTCCGGCTCCGCAAAAGCAAATTTTTTAAGTCTACTTAAATACTCATCCTCCCGGTATATTATGTTTTGCGATCAAGACGATGTTTGGCTGCCGGATAAAATCAGTACTACGCTCAAAGCTATGCAAGAGAACGAGTCTGACTCTGATCTGCCTATATTAATTCACACCGATCTGACTGTCGTTGACGACCGTTTGAATACGCTTCACAGCAGCTTTATTAAATTCCAGGGGCTTAATTCCGAAGCAAACACTTTAAACCGACTTTTAGTACAAAATAATGTGACGGGTTGCACCGTTATGATTAATCGTACACTCCTTAATTTCGCAGCCGATATTGATCCGGATAAAATTCTCATGCACGACTGGTGGTTTGGACTTATTGCATCTGCTTTTGGCAAAATTGTTTTCATTGACAAACCGACAATTTTGTACAGACAACACTCAAACAACCAACTTGGTGCAGTTAACAACAGAAGTATAAAAGGTTCGTTAAAAATTGTTTTGGCAAGGCTAAACACAAAAAAACGTATCAGTGCTACATTTTCACAAGCACAATACTTTTTTGACAAATATGTTTCTCTGCTTAACGACAGCAATCAAAAACTGCTTAAAACCTTTTTAGTGATACAAACAAAGCCTAAATTCAAACGGTTTTTTTATCTGTTGAAACATAAATTTTTAAAGCAGAATTTATTGACTGCTATAGGTCAGTTAATTTTTTGCTGATATTTAAATAAAATTAAAAGGGTAATAAAAACTGCCGCAAATTCGTAATATGAATTTACGGCAGTTTTAAATTATAGTTTAATTAATCAAACTTTATTTTTCCGTTTGCAACATTTCTAAGATGCTCACCATAGGGTGATTTTCCATATTTTGCAGCAGATTCAAGCAATTTTTCCTTGCTTATCCAACCGTTTATGTATGCGATCTCTTCAATTGCGGAAATCTTAACACCTTGTCTGCTCTCAACAACCTTTACAAACTCTCCCGCCTCGCTCAACGCATCAACTGTGCCGGTATCAAGCCATGCAAAACCGCGATCGAGTGTCACAACATCGAGTGAACCGTCCTCTAAATAAAGCTTGTTTAAGTCGGTTATTTCCAATTCTCCTCTTGCCGAGGGTTTAACTTTTTTTGCCATCTCACATACGCGATTATCATAAAAATAAAGTCCGGTAACACAGTAGTTCGACTTCGGATTTTGGGGTTTCTCCTCAATGGAAATTGCCCTTCCGTTCTCGTCAAACTCAACAATTCCAAACCTCTCGGGGTCATTAACATAATAACCGAACACGGTTGCACCATTATCCTTCGCTGCCGCCTCGGTCAACCTCTTTCTTAAACCATGACCGTAAAAAATGTTATCACCCAAAACCATAGCACAACTATCACCGCCGATAAACTCCTCACCGATCAAAAATGCCTGCGCAAGTCCATCGGGAGAGGGTTGAACCGCATAGGATAAATTAATACCGTAATTTGACCCGTCACCCAACAACCTCTCAAAGTTAGGAAGATCGACCGGGGTCGAGATTATTAATATATCCTTAATTCCCGCCAGCATTAATGTCGACAACGGATAATACACCATCGGCTTATCATAAACCGGCAACAGTTGTTTTGAAGTTACCATCGTAAGAGGATACAATCTTGTGCCGGAACCTCCGGCTAACACAATACCTTTCATTATTACTACCCCACCTTTATATTATTTATTGAAAATCATCCTGATTGAAAATGACAATCTCTGCAGAGTTTATAACCACATCTTTATGCGGTTTGTCATTACTATCGGTTGAAACAGACGCTATAGCTTTTACAACATCCATCCCTTTAATAACCTGACCGAATACTGTGTGTCCTCCTGTCTTTCTCCAGGCTCCGTCAAGATTTATATTTCCACCGTTTTTTGCATATAAATCCCATACCGCAGAAGGCACCTTATTGGAATTAACAATACCATTTTGTGATGCATATTGCTCCCAACCGTTAAGATTCCCATAGCTGCTTTTATATTGATTCTTAACGTAATCATACACTTCACTGTAATATTGCTTTATTTCACTACCGTTGGCATATTCACTTACACATTGATTTATAAAAAACTGACTGCCGTTTGTATCTTCGCCCGAATTGGCCATTGAAAGTGCACCGGTGATATTTAAAAGTTTATCTGAAAACTCATCCTCAAAATCACTTCCCCAAATACTCTCTCCGCCGCTTCCGGTGGCTGTCGGATCACCGCCCTGAATCATAAAATCCTTAATAACTCTATGAAATATATGTCCGTTATAATAACCGTTTTTTATATGTGTTTTAAAATTCTCAACAGCCTTCGGTGCCGCCTCAGGAAACAAGCGCAGATAAATATCACCCATGTTTGTTTTCAAAACTGCAATTTCTTCCCCGACTTCAGGCATTTCTAACTGAAATCCATATTTTTTATCGGAATACGCAGCACTTAACGCTGTATTTTTCTTAGTTGAAGAGTCACTTGTGTCCACCGCTGTATCACTGTTTTTACCGGTAGTGTCATTGCCGCTATCCTTACCCTTCGAACCGGTACAGCCTGCCAAACAAAGCACCAAACACAAAACCAAAAGTAAAAATCTGATTCTCTTTGTGTCCCCCATTTTTAAAACTCCTTTATATCTATATTTTCAATTATCACATCTTCTACAGGCTTATCCGCTGCGGCAACCTTAACACCGGCAATATTATCAACTACATCCATACCCTCAAACACCTGTCCGAAAACAGTGTGGCGAAAATCGAGCCATGGAGTCCCACCAACCGCTTTATAGTCTTCAATTGTTTGAACAGGAAATCCTTTATCAACCAACTGCTCCATTTGAGCAAGCATATTCTCTGGAACTTGTGTTGCCTGAACAATAAAAAACTGACTTCCGTTTGTGTTGGGCCCACTGTTCGCCATAGAAAGCGCGCCACGCAGATTATGCACTGCAGGATCAAATTCATCCTCGAAACTGTTTCCCCATATGCTTTCACCGCCGCAACCGGTTGCGGTCGGATCACCGCCTTGTATCATAAAATTATTTATAACTCTGTGAAAAATCAATCCGTCATAATAGCCGTTTTTTGCATGGGTAACGAAATTTTCAACCGTTTTGGGTGCAAACTGCGGAAATAAACGTATCTTAATTTCACCCATATTAGTTTTCATAATCGCAACCGTATCTCCCCCGACGGGACCTGCTAACTGTTTGAATTCCATTACACTTTTCTCCTTAAAAAAGACTGTAACTATATTTTACAAAATTTTCCCCATTTTAGCAACCACATTTTTATATAATTGAGCATAAACCCCTTACTTCATCCATTTAGCGTGCACTTAAATTTTTGTTCTTGTAAATTATTCCCTATTGTGCTATTATTTAATTAGTTAAAAAATATCTCAAAAGGTGGTAGAAGATTTTGAAATGTCCTTTTTGCTCTTTTGAAGAAAGCCGTGTTATCGACTCAAGACCTACTGACGAGGGTGAGCGCATTCGGAGACGCAGGGAATGTTTGAAATGCCAAAAGAGGTTTACTACCTATGAAATAATCGAAAGCCTTCCCATTATTGTCATAAAGAAAGACAAAACCCGTGAGGTTTTCAGTCGAGAAAAACTGCTCAATGGGCTTTTACGTGCTTGTCAGAAGCGTCCCGTTTCTATCGATTCGCTCGAACACATGATTGACGAAATTGAGGCAACTATTTACAATTCGCTCGACCGTGAAGTTCCCTCTACCAAAATCGGCGAACTTGTTATGGATAAACTCAAAAGCATTGACGAGGTTGCTTATGTTCGCTTTGCAAGTGTTTACCGTCAGTTTAAAGATATTAATACCTTTATGTCTGAACTAAACAAACTGTTATCAAATAAATAACTTAAATTTTAATTCGCCCGATAATACTTTTTAAGTGTATCGGGTGATTTTGTAGTTATACCGATACCTTTATAGTGAATCTAAACGTGTTATTACTAAAAAAACGTTTTTTGTAATAAAAATATTTATTTTTGGCAAGAATTATGTTATTATATACCAATAGTCTTTCAAGGTGGCAAAACTTTAATTTTTAAAACCCGACATATTACAAAACGATATAAAAAGGATCTGACTTTGCCACGGTTTTATTTATCAAATAAAAATCGGATTTTATGCCTACTACAAACCAAATCATATCGGTTTTTACGGTATTTCAACAACTAAGGGGATATATAATGAACGAGAACTTTCAAATGGCGGAACTCTTGCTTCCTGATATTAACAAGGATCCTAAATACTACGAGGACCTATATCCTGCACGTGATCTTTCAGAGGGTATGCGTGTCACCAGAATTGCGCCGAGTCCAACAGGATATCTTCACCTGGGCGTTCTTTTTATGGCGTTAATTAATCGCTTAACTGCCAATTCAACCAAAGGGATTTTTTACACAAGAATTGAGGACACCGACAAAAAAAGAGAGATTGAAGGCGGTATCGACGATATCATAAACGGTATAAATAAATTTGGCATTAAAATTGACGAGGGTTTTATCTCGGCAACACAACAGGTTGGAGATTATGGTCCTTACAAGCAAAGCGAACGTGCCGCTATCTATCAATGTTATGCTAAGAGTCTGATCCAACAAGGTCTTGCCTACCCCTGTTTTTGCACCGCCGAAGACCTGTCTGAAGTGCGTGCTGTCCAAGAATCACAGAAAATCCGTACCGGGTACCACGGGCAATGGGCAAAGCATCGCGATATTACACTACAACAAGCTAAAGAATTGATATCCCAGGGTAAACCTTTCGTTGTGCGTCTTAAATCTCCGGGAAACGAAGAAAACAAAGTTTTCTTCGACGACGGAATTAAGGGAAAGATTGAAATGCCCGAAAATGATGAAGATTTTGTAATCTTAAAATCTGACGGTATTCCGACCTACCACTTTGCACATGTAATTGATGACCACCTTATGCATACCACACACGTTATTCGCGGTGATGAGTGGATCTCCTCCACCCCAAAACATCTACAACTTTTCAAACTGTTGGGCTTTAAATGTCCGAAATATATACACGTAGCACCGATTTTAAAGCTTGACAACGGCGGAAAACGCAAAATATCAAAACGAAAAGATCCTGAAGCAGCTGTTAGTTTCTTTGCACAACAAGGCTTCGAACCCGAAAGTGTTATTGAATATCTGATGACGATTGCTGCCTCGGATTTCGAAGATTGGCGCAGAGCAAATCAAAACGCAGATTACAAAGATTATAAATTCAATGTTAAAAAGATGAGCCTTTCCGGTGCACTTTTTGACTGGAATAAACTCTGCGATGTTTCTAAAAATGTTATATGTAAATTTAATTCCGATACTGTTACCGAAAAAATTCTTTGCTGGGCAAAGGAATTTGATCCCGAGTTTTACACGGTTTTAACTAAGGATAAGGAATTCACAAAAAGCATTTTTGCAATTGACCGCGATTGTGCCAAGCCACGAAAAGATCTGATTAAATGGGACGAGGCAAAAGACTACTGCTCTTACTTTTTTGACGAATTATTTACGCCCTGTTATGAAATTCCGGAAAATATTGAAAAGTCTGACGCTGCCAAAATTTTGCGTGCCTATTCACTGGTATATGACCCAAATGATGAACGGCAGGAATGGTTTGAAAAAATCAAATCCATCTGTCCCGGGCTCGGCTTTTCTGCTGACAATAAAGAATACAAAAATAATCCCGCACTTTATAAAGGACATCCCGGCGATGCGTCCACAATAATCCGTATTGCCGTTACCGGCAGGCGCAATACCCCCGATCTCTGCAGTATTATGCGCACTATCGGAAAAGATACCTGTCTTGAACGGATCAATCAAATGGCTAACTATTTAGAAAATTAATTGTTGAGGTTTGTTTTAAATGGAAGAAAAAATTACACCATCAAATTTTATTCACGACTTCATTGATGAGGATCTGGAAACCGGAGTGTATTCATATGTGCAAACCCGTTTTCCTCCCGAACCTAACGGATACCTGCACATAGGGCACGCAAAGGCGATTTGCATAAACTTCGGCACCGCCGACAAATATGACGGTTCTTGTAATCTGCGCCTTGATGACACTAATCCGACAAAAGAGGACACAGAATATGTTTCCTCTATTATGGAAGATATTAAATGGCTTGGTTTTACGTGGAATAATGTTTTCTTTGCTTCGGATTATTTCGATTACATTTATGAATGTGCTTTAAAACTTATAGATATGGGTAAAGCATATGTTGATGAACTGTCGGCTGACCAAATCCGAGAATACAGAGGGACCTTAACACAACCCGGAAAGCCCAGTCCGTTCCGCAACAGACCGATTGAAGAAACCAGAGATTTGTTCCGCAGAATGACCAACGGTGAGTTTGATAACGGAGCAATGGTTTTGCGTGCAAAAATTGATATGGAGTCACCTAACATCAATATGCGTGATCCCGTTATCTATAGAATAGTGAAGGCAACCCACCACCGTACAGGTGATAAGTGGTGTGTATATCCTATGTACGATTTTGCCCATCCTCTTTCAGATGCCAAAGAGGGTGTTACCCATTCGCTGTGTTCACTTGAGTTTGAAAACCACCGCCCACTTTACAACTGGTTCTTGGAAGTGTTGGGTATACAAACTCCACCCCGCCAAATTGAATTTTCAAGAATGAACGTCAACTACACGCTGACAAGTAAAAGAAAATGCTTGAAACTTGTACTTGATAATATTGTTGACGGCTGGGATGATCCGAGAATGGCAACCTTAAGCGGTATGCGCCGGCGCGGATATCCGGCTGAAGCAATCCGAACCTTCTGTGAAAAAATCGGTGTCTCGAAGGCGTACAGCGTAATCGACTACGCCCTGCTTGAATCCTGCGTACGTGATTACCTTAATACAAATGCCGAACGAACAATGGCGGTTTTAAAGCCGTTAAAAATCGTTATCGACAACTACCCCGAGGGACAAACAGAAACTGTTGAAACCGAGATAAATCCCAACAAACCCGAACTCGGCACCAGAAAAATTGATTTTTCGAGAGAACTCTATATCGAGCGCGATGATTTCGAACTTAATCCCCCACCTAAGTATTTCAGACTGTGCCCCGAAAAAGAGGTCAGGCTTAAAAGTGCATACTATGTAAAATATGCCTCGCACGAAACCGACGGTGACGGTAACATCACCGTAGTTCATGTCACATATGACCCGGATAGCAGAGGAGGCTCATCACCCGACGGCCGTAAAGTTAAGGGTACAATTCACTGGGTAAATGCCCAAACCGCTGTCGATGCTACAATCAGACTGTATGACAGATTGTTTGATGTGGAAAATCCGTCAGATGAAGAAGGTGTCGAAAGTTTTGAGAGCAATCTTAACCCCTCATCACTTATAGAGCTTAAAAACTGCAAATGTGAATCCTTTATCAAAAACGCTCCCGTCGGAAGCACGTATCAATTTATGAGACTCGGTTATTTTTGTATTGACCGTGATACTGACAACGGAAATCCGATTATTAACAGAACTGTGGTTTTAAAGGATTCATTTGCACCGAAAGGAAAATAACGATTTATGAAAGCATCTGCTGTTTACAATTTTATTGATAAACTCGCCCCGTTTAACACAGCAGCCGGATTTGATAATTCAGGTTTTTTAATCGGCAGTCCCGATGCTGAGGTTTCAGGTATAGTTGTCGCCCTCGACTGCACCGAAAAAGCAATTGAGAAGTCGATAGCTACAAATTCAAACCTAATTGTTACTCACCACCCCTTGATATTTGACCCTATCAAAAAGATACATTCCGATTCTATAATTTATAAATTAATTCAAAATAATATCTCTTTGATATGTGCTCATACTAACCTTGACTATTCTAAAGGCGGGGTTAATGACGTACTGTGTAAAAGACTTGGTATTAACAAAGTTAAAGGTTATTTCCCCGTGGGTGAGGACTCCTTTGAACTTCGTGCCGGCGAATTGCCATACACTTTTACTGCCGACAACCTTGCACGGTACATAAAAGAAAGAGTCGGTGGATATGTCAGATACTCAAACTGTCAAAAAGAACTTAAAACCGTCGCTGTATGCTCAGGTTCGGGTGGTTCAATGCTTTCAAATGTGGCAACACTCGAAGTTGATGCATATATAAGCGGTGATATTAAACACTCAGTATTTTTAGAAGCTGAACAATTAGGTATTGCTATCTTTGATGCCGGTCATTTTAATACTGAGGATATAATTGTTGACCCGCTATGCGCTGAGTTGTCTGTTGCATTTCCTGACACAAATATATACCCTTTTCATTTTTATGATGTTAAAACAGTTTAAAAACGGTGTGCGAAAAGCACACCGTTTTTTATCTATTATCATCCTGTTCTTCACTTTTCAAAATTTCCTTAATTATAAACTTAGGACGCCCTTTTGTTTCTAAATAAATCTTTCCTATATACTCTCCTACTACCCCTATTGACAGCATAACAAGTCCGCCTATTGCCCAGACGGACACTATTAAACTTGACCAACCCGTGACAGTAAATCCGCCGAAAAATCTTATCAACGTATAGATAAACATTGCTATACTGAATAAAAACATAACTACGCCTAAGATGGTTATCATACGTATGGGTTTAATGCTTAATGATGTTATACCCTGAAACGCCAGAGAAAGCATTTTACGGGCAGGATATTTACTTTCACCCGCTAAACGTTTAGACCGCTCATAATATACTACATCGCTCTTATATCCGATCATAGGAATAATTCCGCGCAAAAACAGGTTAACCTCATTAAACTGTGAAAGTGCCTCTAAGGCGCGTCTGCTCATAAGTCGGTAATCTGCGTGGTTGAAAACCATCTCAACCCCGATAAAATTCATAAATCTATAATAACCCTCCGCGCTGAACCGCTTTAAAAACGAATCGTGCTTACGAGAGTTTCGTACACCGTAAACGATATCACAACCCTCGTTATACTTCTTAATCATTTCATCCATAGCGTTAATATCGTCCTGCAAATCAGCATCAATAGAAATTACCATATCTGCAGATCCCCTAACCGCCATCAATCCTGCAAGTAATGCGTTCTGATGTCCACGGTTACGGCTCAAATCAATACCAATAAATATCTTGTCCTGCTTATGCAACTGACAAATCAGGTCCCATGTCGAATCCTTAGAGCCGTCGTTAACAAAAACAATTTTACTGTCACGGGAAACTTTTTTATCACTGACAAGCCTTAAAACCTTCTCCCTTAACTGCATCGCCGTCTCAAGCAAAACATCCTGCTCATTATAACATGGAACAACTATATACAGACAATTATGCATATACAAAATCCTCCCGATAATAACATTGAAAGTATATCACATTATTCTTTTTTTTACAACTTTTAGTATTGTTTTAATGAAAATCATCAACAATGCCGATTAAGCAAAAGAAGTGTTTCCCGGTTGGACGGTTTGGGCTTTAAACTTTTGACTTTAATAATCACTCAATCACATAAATAAAAAAGGCGGATATGCTATATCCGCCTTTACATTTTATAGATACTGATTAATGTCATCACTGAGTTTTTTCTCGACGGCAATTAATTTCTTTGCAATATCCTTCACCTTTTCCTCCGCCGCCTCATATTTATTGAGATATTGATTTAGTGATTTTATTCCCATATTGCAACCGTCATAAATAAGACCGGCTATCATCTTATCACTTTCATTTACCGCAAGCATAACGTTTGTTTTGATCCATGACATTCCTTTTGCAACAAGATGTGGCTCTTTGCCGCCATCACCATATTTATTTAAAAGTTCATGTGTTTCGTCCCCTAATTTCTTGTGCTCTTCCTTTGATGCATCCAGGATTCTCGAAAACGCACTATCCTTTACCTTTTCAAGAACCTCTTCAATTGACGTTACACCCATTTTTATTCCTGAATTACATTCTTTTAATAATTCTATAGTATCCCCTTGAATCATAAAACACCAATCTCCTTTTTTTAATATCATACCCGTTTACGCTTTTTTTATTTATGTTTTTACAACCAGTTGTTTTATAATCAAGTATTATATTAAAATTTTATCTTTTTTTAAAAAACAGATCAAAAATCATTGACAAACGTACTGTAACATGATAAAATGCTCAAGATAATTTAAGAGAAAGGACATTGATTGTGAAATATTTATTGTCAAATGCAAATTTATTCATCAATCAACAATTTCACAAGACCGATTTATTAATTGAAAACGGCCTTGTCTGTGACCTTTCCGAAAACCTGACTCCCGCCCCTAATACTATTGTTTTTAATTTGAATAATAAATTTATCTTTCCTGGTTTCGTTGATGTACATGTGCATCTTCGTGAACCCGGTTTTTTTTATAAAGAAAGCATTTTGTCGGGTACCTTAGCAGCTGCACACGGAGGGTTTACCGCTGTAATGTCAATGCCAAACCTGAATCCTGTCCCCGACTGTGTTGCTAATTTAAAGGTTCAACTTGACTTAATCGAGCAAAATGCAGTCACAAAAGTTTTTCCCTATGCCTCGATTTCAAAAGATCAAGCAGGTCTTTTTCTTTCTGATATGGAAAAACTTTCTGATTATGTTCTTGCCTTTTCAGATGATGGCCGCGGTGTACAGTCTGATGACCTGATGTTGCAGGCTATGCACAAAGCAAAAAAACTCAATAAGGTTATTTGTGCCCACTGTGAAGATAACAGTCTGCTTAACGGCGGATATATCCATGACGGTCAATACGCAAAACTGCACCAACATAAAGGCATCTGTTCAGAAAGTGAATGGGGTCAAATTAAACGTGACCTTAAACTTGCAAAAGAGACCGGATGCGCCTATCATGTATGCCATATATCAACTAAGGAAAGTGTTGAACTTGTCAGAGAAGCTAAGGCGGCCGGTGTTGATGTTACTTGTGAAACCGCACCCCATTACCTTGTATTTAATGATATGGATCTAAAAGACGATGGTTGCTTCAAAATGAATCCGCCTATACGTAGCGAAGAAGATAGATTGGCGCTTATCGAAGGCTTAAAAGACGGTACTATCGATATGATTGCAACCGATCATGCACCGCACTCGGCTGAAGAAAAGTCAAAAGGGCTCCGCCAAAGTTTGATGGGAATTGTCGGTCTGGAAACCGCCTTTGCAATCACGTATACAAACTTAGTTAAAACCGGTATTCTAAACCTACCTCAACTTATAAATCTGTTGAGCATAAATCCTGCAAGCCGATTTAATATCAACCAGCCTCTTGAAATAGGTCAGCCTGCAAATCTGACCGTGTTTGATCTTGATAATCCGTATGTGATCGATCCCGGCGAATTTCTGTCAAAAGGTAAATCTACACCATTTGCATCAAAAAGTGTTTACGGCAAATGCCTTTTAACAATTGCAATGGGCAAAATTGCTTGGCAGGATAGCAATCTTAACAATTTAAAAACTTAAATCCCATCCAAAACAAATTCTAAATTAAAAATTACGCGCGGTTTTCGCCGTATTAAAACTATCAAAGAAACGGGGCACATTTTAACCACCATTTTGTTTGGTTTATTTGTACCTTGAAGCGTATATGAAAGGAATGGCATAAACTTTATGGCAAAGAGAAAAGACATCAAGAAAATTTTAATCATCGGTTCGGGTCCTATTGTTATCGGTCAGGCCGCCGAATTTGACTACGCCGGGACTCAGGCGTGTCTGGCACTTAAGGAAGAGGGATACGAGGTTGTACTTGTAAATTCTAATCCGGCCACTATTATGACCGACACCTCCATTGCCGACAAGGTTTATATGGAACCCCTCACACTTGAGTATATAGCCAAAATACTTCGCTATGAAAGACCTGATGCAATACTTCCGGGAATCGGCGGACAGACCGGTTTAAACATCGCCATGCAACTTGAGAAAAAAGGTGTTCTCAAGGAGTGCGGTGTTGAACTTTTGGGTACGAGCAGTAAAAGTATCGAAACGGCAGAGGACAGAGAACTGTTTAAAAAACTTTGTGAAAATATCGGTGAGCCGGTTATCCCCTCGGAAATTACCTATTCAATTGATGAGGCTATCTCTGCATCTGAACGTATCGGATATCCTGTCGTTCTTCGCCCTGCGTTTACTTTAGGCGGAACAGGTGGCGGATTTGCAAACGATAAACAAGAATTAATCGAAATCGCCCAAAACGCCTTTAAACTCTCGCCTGTTCATCAGGTACTCATTGAAAAAAGCGTTAAGGGATATAAAGAAATCGAATTTGAGGTTATGCGTGACGGAAACGATACTGCAATCACTATCTGCGGAATGGAAAATATTGATCCTGTAGGCGTTCATACCGGTGACTCTATTGTTGTTGCACCTATCTTAACACTTAACGACCATGACTTTTGTATGCTCCGCGACAGTGCCTTAAAAATTATCCGTGCATTGAAAATTGAAGGTGGATGTAACGTCCAGTTTGCTCTTAACCCCGATTCGTCGGAGTACTTCCTTATCGAAGTAAATCCCCGCGTTTCCCGTTCATCTGCACTCGCATCAAAGGCAAGCGGATATCCAATAGCACGTGTTACCGCAAAGATTGCCATCGGCATGTCACTTGAGGATATTAAGATTGCCAACACCAACGCACGCTTTGAACCTGCACTTGACTATATTGTTGCAAAATTCCCGCGTTTCCCGTTTGATAAATTCACAAGCGCAACAAACAAACTCGGAACTCAAATGAAGGCTACCGGCGAGGTTATGGGTATTGGCAGCACTCTTGAGGAGTGCATGCTCAAATCTGTTCGCTCGTTGGAAACCGGTGTCTGCCACTTACATATGGCAAAATTCGACTCAATGTCTGATGATGAGATGTTGTCTTATATAAGCGAATCAAGGGATGATAACATCTTCGCTATAGCACAACTTATACGTAACGGCATTTCGATCGACAAACTTTACAAAACTACACAAATAAACCCGTTTTTTCTTGAATCAGTTAAGAAAATTGTCGATTTTGAAGAAGTTTTAAAGCAAAATGTTAATAATTTAGACATTTTAAAGCAAGCAAAGGAAATGGGATTTGCTGATAAATTTATTGCTAAACTCTGGAATATGACTGAACTGCAAATTTACAATATACGTAAACAAAATGCATTATTCCCAATATATAAAATGGTAGATACAAGCCATACAAACGCATATATCCCCTACTTCTATTCAACCTACAACGGTAAAAACGATTCAAAACTCAGTAGCAAAAAGAAAATTATCGTTTTGGGCGCCGGTCCTATCAGAATCGGTCAGGGCGTTGAGTTTGATTACTCAACCGTACACGCGGTAACCACTATTAAGAAATCCGGTTACGAGGCTATCATTATTAACAACAATCCTGAAACTGTTTCTACCGACTACACGACCAGCGACAAACTCTATTTCGAACCGCTTACCGTTGAAGATGTTATGAATATTATTGAATTTGAAAAACCGGAAGGTGTTATCGCCTCGCTGGGCGGTCAGACCGCTATAAATCTTGCCAATCCCCTCATGGAGAGAGGCGTAAAAATCATCGGAACAGATTGCAATGCGATTGATAAAGCCGAAAATAGAGATACTTTTGAAAAGCTTCTCAAATCACTAAATATTCCGCAACCAAACGGCAAAGCCGTTACAAATATTGCAGACGGTCTGAAGGCCGCAAACGAAATAGGATACCCTGTTCTTGTCCGCCCCAGTTTTGTTTTGGGCGGAAGAGCCATGCAGATTGTATCGAGCGACGAACAACTTAAGGACTACCTCAAAACTGCCGTAGAAATTGATGCTGACAAACCGGTATTGGTTGATAAATATATTAACGGTAAAGAGGTTGAGGTTGATGCAATATGTGACGGTACCGATGTTTTTGTCCCCGGTATCATGGAGTTGGTAGAACGTACCGGTATTCACAGCGGTGACAGCATAAGCGTATATCCCGCATTCAGTATCACTGATGATGTAAAACAGACCATTCTCGACTATTCCAAGAAACTCGGTTTAGGCATTGGGATTAAAGGACTTTACAACATTCAATTTATAGTCGATGCCGATAAAAACGTGTATATTATTGAGGTTAATCCCCGCTCCTCAAGAACTGTGCCTTTTCTTTCAAAATCAACCGGTTACAGTTTAGCCGATATAGCAACCGAGGTTATATTGGGAAAATCACTCAAACAGCAGGGTATTACCGAAATATACCCCAAAGAAAAAGATCGCTGGTATGTAAAAGTTCCGGTCTTCTCATTCTCGAAGATCCGTGGTCTTGATGCTTATTTATCACCCGAAATGAAATCTACCGGTGAAGCAATAGGCTATGATAAAAAATTGAACCGTGCACTTTATAAAGCACTTCAGGCATCGGGTATGCATGTCCAAAACTATGGTACGGTTCTTACCTCAATTGCCGAAGAGGATAAGCAAGAGGCTCTACCCCTTATTCGCAGATTCTATAATCTCGGATTCAATATAGAAGCTACTAAAGGCACTGCAGAATTTCTTAAGAAAAACGGTATCAGAACAAGGGTTAAGGCAAAAATCAGCGATAACAGCGAAGACATTCCTAACTCAATTCGTCAAGGCCACATTGCCTATGTTGTCACAACAAGAAGCGTAGATTCAAATTCATCTACGACCGACGGTCATGAAATCAGACGCCTTGCAATTGAGCATAATGTAACCATGTTCACCACACTTGATACCGTCAGAGTTTTGCTTGATGTGTTAGAAGAAACAACACTATGTATCTCAACCATTGATGCCTGATGTCACCGGTTTCTCCGGATACTCAGTCAATCGCAAAACATAATTATAAATAGTTGATTGTTGAGATAATCTTGAAAGGAATAATCATAACAATGGTACAATCCTACTACACAATTGTTAGTAACACACTGATTGCCGACAACACATACGAAATGGTGCTGTCGGGCGCCACTGATGAAATAACCGCACCCGGACAATTTATTAATATTAAAATCGACGGTTTCTTTTTGCGCCGCCCAATTTCGATATGCGATTATGACAAATCTACCATTACAATAATTTATAAAGTTGTAGGTGAAGGAACCAAGACTCTTTCAAAAATGAAAAACGGCTAAAAACTTGATATCCTTGTCAGTCTCGGAAACGGCTACAACACATCAAAAAGCGGCTCTACCCCGGTATTAATCGGAGGCGGATGCGGTGTTCCGCCGCTTTACAATCTATGTAAAAAACTCAAAAGTGAAGGTAAAACTGTCACGGTTATTTTGGGATTTAATTCCGAATCTGAGGTTTTTTATGAAGAAAAGTTTAAAGAAATCGCCGATCAAGTGTTTGTGACTACTGTTGACGGATCTCACGGAACCAAAGGATTTGTAACCGATATTCTTAAAAACATTTCCTATTCATATTTCTTCACCTGCGGACCTATGCCTATGTTTACCGCAATTGAAAAAATTGCTTCAACAAGCGGACAGTTTAGTTTTGAAGAACGAATGGGTTGCGGATTTGGTGCCTGTATGGGTTGCTCTTGCAAAACAAAATACGGTAACAAACGCATCTGTAAAGACGGTCCTGTGCTTGAAAGGGAGGAAATCGTATGGTAGACACAAGGGTAACACTAAACTCAACTGTACTTGACAATCCTATCATACCGGCAAGCGGAACCTTCGGATACGGTTGGGAATTTGCTGAACTTTACGACATAAACTGCCTTGGTTCATTTTCATTTAAAGGCACAACCAAGGAACCTCGGTTTGGCAACCAAACTCCACGAATTGCTGAATGTCCCGGTGGCATGCTAAACGCTGTGGGACTTCAAAATCCGGGCGTTGAAAAGGTTATTTCGGAGCAACTGCCCAAACTGAGAAAATGCTTTTCAAAAAAGGTTATCGCAAACGTAAGCGGATTTTGTGTTGAAGATTACGCCTACACCTGCAATAAACTTGACAGTCAACCCCAAGTCGGTTGGTTTGAAGTTAATATAAGCTGTCCCAATGTGCATGGCGGCGGAATGAGTTTTGGTACCAGCGCTGAATCAGCATTTGAGGTTACAAAGGCTGTCAAGGCCGTCACAACCAAACCGGTCTATATGAAACTTTCCCCTAATGTTACCGATATTGTAAATATCGCTAAGGCGTGTGAAGAAGCCGGCGCAGACGGAATAAGTTTGATAAATACCTTAACAGGTATGCGAATCAGTTTAAAAAACCGAAAACCTATTATAGCAAATACAACCGGAGGCTATTCGGGGGATGCTATATTCCCTGTCGCTCTGCGTTGTGTTTACCAAGTATATGAAGCAGTTAATTTACCGATAATCGGTATGGGTGGAATCAGTAGTGCCGAAGATGTTATTGAAATGATGCTCGCCGGTGCTACAGCGGTACAAATAGGTGCTGCAAATCTTATTAACCCATTTATTTGCAAAGAAATTATTGAACAACTACCCCAAACTATGCAAAAATATAACATCAACAGTTTAACTGAAATTATAGGAGGTGCTCACTAATGGGCAAAGATGTCATTATTGCCTGCGATTTTAACAGTAAGCAGGAAGTCTTAAACTTTCTTGATAAATTTGAAGACAGAAAACCCTTTGTTAAAATAGGTATGGAACTTTTCTATGCCGAAGGTCCTGCAATTGTTAAAGAAATAAAGGCAAGAGGCCATAAAGTATTTCTCGATTTGAAGTTGCATGATATCCCCAACACCGTTAAGAGTGCTATGGCAGTTCTCTCAAACCTTGATGTTGATATGTGTAATATTCATGCTTCGGGCACGATACCTATGATGGAGGCTGCAATTGAAGGTTTAACCCGTCAGGACGGTACTCGTCCTTTGCTGATTGCGGTTACCCAGCTAACCTCTACAAGTGAAGAAAGAATGAAAGCAGACCTTTTGATAAATGAACCGATTGATAAAGTTGTTATGCATTATGCAAAAAACACAAAAACTGCCGGTCTCGACGGTGTCGTCTGCTCACCTTTAGAATCTCAAACGGTACACAACGCCTGCGGAAAAGACTTTTACACTGTAACGCCCGGTATCCGTTTCGCTGACGGTGATGTTGGAGACCAATCCAGAATTACCACACCGGAAAAAGCGAAACAATTGGGCTCAGACTATATCGTTGTAGGAAGACCAATAACCCGTGCAGATGATCCTGTTGCGGCATATAACAGATGTATAAATGAGTTTGTTGACTGATTTAAACTTAAAAATAAAAAAGGAACGGTAAATTATTATGGACAAGTTAATTGCTAAGGATTTACTTTCAATAGGCGCGGTTTTTTTCCGTCCGGACCAACCTTTCACTTGGGCAAGCGGTATTAAAAGTCCGGTCTACTGCGACAACAGACTGACACTCAGTTCACTCAAGGTGCGTAATGATGTTGAAAACGGTCTGGCAGATATTATAAGCAAAGAATATCCAGAAGCCCAGATCCTTATGGGAACCTCTACTGCAGGTATTGCCCACGCGGCAATCACTGCACATATTTTACATCTGCCCATGGGTTATGTGCGCTCAGGTGCCAAAGACCACGGAAGACAAAATCAAATTGAAGGCAAACTTGAAAAGGGTCAGAAGGTAGTTGTAGTGGAAGATCTGATTTCAACCGGCGGAAGCGTTATTGAAGTTGTTGAAATCCTTCGTGCTGCACAAGCTGAAGTTCTTGGAATCGTCAGTATCTTCACCTACGGTATGCAAAAGGGTCTCGAACGTCTTTCTCAAGCAAATGTGAAAAATATCAGCCTTACTAACTTTGATTGTGTAGCTGAGGTTGCTGCTCAAGAAGGGTACATCCAACCCGAAGACATATCAAGACTTATCGCTTTTCGTAACAATCCCTCTGATGAAAGTTGGATCGGAGGCACAAAATGAAACACTTAATAAACATTTTGGATCTCTCCACTGATGACATTAAGGAACTCATTTTAATCGCTAATGATATTATCGAAAATCCTGAAAAATACGCACTCAAGTGTGCAGGAAAAAAACTTGCAACCTTGTTTTTTGAACCCTCAACCAGAACACGCTTGAGTTTTGAAGCAGCTATGCTGGAACTTGGTGGCAGTGTAATCGGTTTTTCCGAAGCACAAAGCAGTTCTGCAGCAAAAGGCGAAAGCATTGCTGACACAACAAAAACTGTCAATTGTTATGCCGATATCATTGCAATGCGCCATCCTAAAGAGGGTGCCCCTACCGTTGCTGCGCTCAACAGTCAAATACCTGTTATTAATGCGGGTGACGGCGGCCATAACCATCCCACGCAAACACTCGCCGATCTTCTAACTATTTACCGCGAGAAAAAACAGTTTAGCGGACTGACAATCGGTCTTTGTGGTGATCTTAAGTTTGGCAGAACTGTCCATTCACTTATATCGGCAATGTCACGGTATAGCGACAATAAATTCGTACTGATTTCTCCGGATGAACTCAAACTTCCAAGTTACATTAAGAAGGATATTTTAAATCAAAACAATCTTCAATACCATGAAACATCCGATCTGCAATCTGTCATCTCAGACCTCGACATTTTATATATGACCCGTGTTCAAAGGGAACGTTTTTTCAACGAGGCAGATTATATAAGGCTCAAAGACAGTTATATTTTAACTCCCGATAAACTGACTCATGCTAAGCAGGATATGTGCATCATGCATCCCCTGCCGCGTGTAAACGAGATTTCGGTTTCAATTGATGATGACCCGAGAGCTTGCTATTTCAAACAGGTTCTAAACGGAAAATATATGCGAATGGCCTTGATACTTAAACTTCTGGGGGTAATTTAAATGAATGTTGATTCAATCAAAAACGGTATTGTTATTGACCACATAACTGCCGGAAAATCAATGGAAGTTTACACCTACCTTAATCTCGAAGAAATCTGTGGTTCGGTTGCAATAATTAAAAATGTAACAAGCAGAAAAATGGGCAAAAAAGACATAATAAAAATTGATGCTAAACTTGACATTGATCTTGATGTCTTAGGATATATCGATCCCGATGCAACCATCAACATAATTAAAGACGGAAATATCGTTGAAAAGAAACACCTCGCACTTCCCGAAATAATTAAAGGGGTAATTAAATGCAAAAATCCCCGTTGTATCTCTATCTGTGAGCAAGAACTTGAGCATATCTTTAAATTAACAGATAAAGAAAACCGAATTTACAGATGTTTCTACTGTGAAAGCAAAAAAAGTGACTAACCAATTTTCATTTACTAAACACAGCTGCGGTCCAAAGTCCCCGATTTATCGGGGGCTTTTATTTTTAAATAAAAATAAAAGGGAGACTTTTTTATAAAAGTCTCCCTTTGGACCGTTATTAAATTTAAATTACTTTATTACACTCTTTGAACGATCAACATAGGTAGTATGCAAAATTTCATGTGCTTTATGGCTACCCGGCTTTTCGAGATATTCCTCATAAAGTTTCATAACCATCTTATTCTCATGTGATTTTCTGAATTTATTTGCTTGATCATCCCTATAAAGAGCTCCCGCACGAAGTGCTTTGATATCATTTGTTGCACGCACTGCAGCAGGTTGAATAGGTTGACCTCCACCGTTTATACAGCCTCCCGGACAACCCATTATCTCAATAAAGTGATACTGTTTTTCACCGTTTTTAACCTTATTGAGTAATTCATGTGCTGCTTCCATACCACTGACAACAGCAATATTAACATCCATACCGGCGATTTTTAAGGTTGCCTCCTTAAACGGTGCATTTCCGCGCACAACCTCATAATCGACCTTATCAAAGGATTTACCCTCTAAAATTTCAGCAACAGTACGAAGTGCAGCCTCCATAACACCTCCGGTAACACCGAATATAACAGCAGCGCCTGTACCCTCACCCAAAGGATTATCAAACTCTTCATCGGGCAACGCATTGAAATTAATTCTTGCGCGTTTAATCATTCGTGCCAACTCACGAGTTGTGATAGTAACATCGACATCGGGGATACCCGCAGCCGACTCATCCTCTCGGTTAATTTCAAACTTTTTAGCAGTACAGGGCATTACCGAAACAGAAACGATGTTTTTGGGATCTAAACCGTTTTTCTCAGCGTACCAGGTTTTGATAACTGCGCCAAACATCTGTTGCGGAGATTTGCAGCTTGAAAGATTTTCAAGCATATCCGGATGATACATTTCACAGAACTTAATCCAGCCGGGTGAACAAGAGGTTATAAGCGGAAGTTTTCCTCCGTTTTGAAGCCTGTCGATAAACTCTGTGCCTTCCTCCATAATTGTAAGGTCGGCTGCAAAATCGGTGTCAAACACCTTATCAAATCCCAATCTACGCAATGAGGCAACCATTTTACCTGTTACTAAAGTTCCGATTGGCATACCGAATTCCTCACCCAATGCTGCACGTACTGCAGGAGCAGTTTGAACAATAACAGTCTTCTCAGGATCCGCAATTGCCTCAAAGAGCATATCTGTTGCATCCTTCTCTGCCAATGCACCAGTCGGGCAGTTAACAATACACTGTCCGCAAGAAATACAAGCCACTTCGTTTAATGCCTTATCAAATGCACAACCGACATTTGTATCAATACCACGATCATTTGCGCCTATTACACCAACATGCTGAGCCTCACAAGCAGCAATACAACGACGGCAAAGTATACACTTGTTATTATTACGGATCATATGCGGTGAACTGTAGTCAATTTCATATTCAGGTTTATAACCGTCAAAACGTGCCTCTTCCTCAATTCCAAAATCATTGCAAAGACTCTGAAGCTCGCAATTACCCGAACGTACACATGAAAGACATTTACGGTCATGTGTTGACAGAATCAACTCGAGGGTAGTTTTACGTGATTTAATAATTTCGGGTGTATTTGTCCTGATTTCCATACCCTCTGAAACCGGATATACACATGAAGCAACAGATCTGAAACCACGTCCTTCATTTGCTTCTACGATACAAATTCGGCAAGCGCCGATTTCATTTCTTTCTTTCATAAAGCAGAGTGTAGGAATTTCAACTCCTATCTGACGTGCTGCTTCCAAAATAGTAGAGCCGGCAGGCACACTGACAGACATGCCATTAATAGTTACATTAATCATTTCACTCATTTTGTACACTCTCCTTCCTTTATTTCTTTATAATTGCATCAAATTTACATGTAGCCATACATACGCCACACTTAATACATTTATCTTGATCGATAACATGGGGATTCTTAACCGTACCGGAAATAGCACCGACAGGACATTTTCTTGAACAGGCAGTACAACCCTTACATTTGTCCTCAACGATCTCATATGACAACAATGCTTTACACACGCCTGCAGGACACTTCTTGTCAACGATATGTGAAACATATTCATCACGGAAGTAACGCAGTGTCGAAAGAACCGGGTTTGGAGCCGTCTGACCCAGACCGCAAAGCGCATTCTTCTTTATGTAATAGCAAAGTTCTTCCATCCTATCAAGATCTTCCAGGGTTGCTTTGCCCTGAGTGATCTTATCAAGCATTTCCAAAAGTCTTCTCGTACCTATTCGGCACGGAGTACACTTACCGCAGGATTCATCAACCGTAAATTCAAGGAAGAATTTCGCAATATCAACCATACAGGTATCTTCATCCATTACGATAAGACCACCTGAACCCATCATTGAACCGATTGCGATAAGATTATCATAATCAATTTCAATATCAAGATATTCAGCAGGTATGCATCCACCTGAGGGACCACCGGTTTGAGCTGCTTTAAACTTTTTACCGTTTGGAATTCCTCCGCCGATTTCCTCAACAATCTGACGTAATGTTGTTCCCATAGGAACCTCAACAAGTCCGGTATTGTTGATTTTACCGCCAAGAGCAAATACTTTTGTACCCTTTGATTTCTCAGTACCCATTGATGCAAACCACTCTGCACCCTTTAATATTATCTGAGGAATGTTTGCATAGGTCTCAACGTTATTGAGAATTGTGGGCTTTCCAAACAAACCTTTAACCGCCGGATAAGGAGGACGCGGACGCGGTTCACCGCGATTACCCTCAATCGAGGTCATCAAGGCTGTCTCCTCACCGCAAACAAATGCTCCGGCACCCAGACGAATATCAAGATCAAAATTAAATCCTGTATCGAAAATATTGTTACCTAAAAGCCCGTATTCTCTGGCTTGTTGGATAGCAATTTTTAGACGTTCAACCGCAATAGGATACTCAGCACGGACATAAATATATCCCTGAGTAGCACCAATTGCATAACCCGCAATTGCCATAGCCTCTATTACAGCATGAGGATCACCCTCTAAAACCGAACGGTCCATGAAAGCACCGGGGTCGCCTTCGTCGGCATTACAGCAAACATATTTCTGATCGGCGTCATTTTTTGCTGCTAATGACCATTTAACACCGGTCGGGAATCCGCCGCCGCCGCGTCCGCGCAATCCCGAATCTATAATAATTTTAATAACATCCTGTGGCTGCATTTCGGTTAAGACTTTTCCTAACGCAGAATATCCGTCCATAGCAATATATTCATCAATTACCTCAGGATTAATAACACCGCAATTACGAAGTGCAACACGCTTTTGTGATTTATAGAAAGGTGTATCGTTAAGTGATGCGGCAGCCTCAACAGTTTCGTCAGCCTCTTTTCCTGTGTAAACCAACCTGCTGACAACTCTTCCCTTGAGAATATGTTCTGTAACTATTTCAGCAACATCCTCCTGCTGAACCCTGCTGTAAAAGGTTCCTTCCGGATACACAATTACAACCGGACCCAGTGCACAAAGACCAAAACAACCGGTCTGAACAATCTTGACCTCGTCAGAAAGACCGTTTACCTCTAACTGCTGAGCAAAGGTTTCTTGCAACACTTTACTACCCGATGAGGTACAACCCGTTCCGCCGCAAATTAAGATATGTGAACGTACCATTTTTTTACCTCCAAATTACGCTTTATAATTATTGATTGTATATTCAGCAACTACTTTACCGTTTTTAATATGTTCCTCAATAACACGACCGACCTTTTCGGGAGTCATTTTGACATATGTAACCTTTTCTTTGTCTGATTGAAAAACCTCTACTACCGGTTCGTACTGACAAACTCCGATGCAACCGGTCTGTGTGACAGTAACCTTGCCTGAAAGACCTTGGCTGTTGACCTGCTCAACAAAAGCATTCAATACCGGTCTTGCCCCTGCCGCTATTCCGCAGGTTGCCATTCCGACAACAATGCGAATATCATTTGTGCCTTCGCGTAGTACAACTTTGTCCTTCATTTTCTCGCGGATCGCTGCGAGTTCAGCTAATGATTTCATAAAATTCTATCCTTTCTGAAAATAAATTATTTAACATTTTCATATTGCTCAGCAAGATATTCTTTAATCCAGGTAATGACCTCAAAACTTGATAACGGTACATCACCAAGCACCTGACGAAGTTGCCTTGTGTCGATCGTGACCTCACCTGTCGGCAATTTATGATCGAACACAAAATCAATTTCACAAGAACCTTGTATTAATGTAATCACTGTTGAGCAAATATCACCAAGCGGAACAAAATCAATATGATTTTTCATAAAAACCGCTTTAATAACCGTTCCGTGTTCAGCAGAATTCTCATTTTGCCTGCAAGACTGAATTTCTATTCCACCGCCCGTCTGCTCGGCAGCCAATTTTAGAAAAGGAACCCCGAAACCAACCTTTCTTGTTGTACGCGTGGTATAAAACGGATCTGTAACCTTATTAACCGTATCATAATCCATACCACAGCCATCATCTTTGATCATCAATGTGAGAACCTGCTCTGTTTCTTCAATTAGTATTTCAACTAAAGTTGCCTGAGCTTTTATTGAGTTTTCCGTAATATCAAGAATGTTGAGTGACAGTTCCTTCATATCCTACCCTCTCGCAAAATTGAGAACAATTTCTTCCTAATAAGCTTACTGCTGTATTCTTGATCTTCAAGTTCAAAATAAACACTCTTGTCCCGAATATCATTGAGATAATGTGCATCAGACGAACAAAGCAACAGTTTACTTTTTAATTTTGGATATAAGCAACAAAGATCTTTCTTTTTATTGATATCATATAATTCAGCACACTTAAATTCGGGCGATTCAGGGAAGCATCCCAAGGTAGCAATAACCCCATTTGCCTGCCGATCAATGTGAGCAGGAAAGCAAATCCCTTGATATTTTTCGGTAATCGCGACGCTTTCCTCAAGTGTAATTGTGGTAGCGTTAGGAAGTAAATGTTCCTCACTTGCCAAAACATTATCCTGCCCGTCAACAACCAGTTGTTCACCGAAAATATCGGTTCTGTTGACAATCTTTATCCGCCTTGCATCAACCTCACGGCCAAACTCAAGCGCATCCTCAAGATGCTCGAACAAGCATACCACATGAATATCTTCAGCAGTAGTAAGCTCCATTCCTGCAATCGGGATAATACCATACCGCTTCGCTGCCTCAAAAAAAGCCGGGCAATTTCTGACTGTATTATGATCGGTCAAAGCAACAATATTTAAACCGGCAAGAGTCGCCATGCCCGCAATATTGTTTGGTGTCATGTCATTATCAGCACACGGAGATAAACAGGAATGAACATGAAAATCATAATAATACCTATTCATATCTTATATCACTTTTGAGAGCATAACCGAAAGTTCATACGCATCATTGTCGGAGGCTAAAATATTAACTCCTTTTGAAAGTGCCACCTTTATAACCTCGTCGTCTAACGTTACACCTTCAGCGAGAATAATACAAGAAACGCCAACCAATGTTGCTACAGCAACTATATTTATATTTGACATGATTGTAATCCATGCATTTCCTGCCGACGCTCTGCCCATCACCCAACTTAACAAATCTCCGATATATACGCCCTCAATAACACGATCTGTATCACATACAGCTAACTGACGAAGCGAGTACTTTGTCGCTAATTCACCAACAGTCAT
Organism: bacterium; assembly: GCA_030535285.1. GTDB lineage: Bacteria > Bacillota > Clostridia > Oscillospirales > Acutalibacteraceae > JAUMXX01. The sequence goes on from JAUMXX010000003.1 coordinate 28,831, forward strand.
TATTATCACTCCGTTTTATCCCGGTTTTCGAGATAATCCTGCAAAACCGGTTTCATTGAAATAATGCAATCTGATATTTTAGCATTTCCCTTTACAACATCCTCAGCAAAAGCACGACAGGTGGGTGCGCCACAGGCACCGCAATCAATTCCCGGCAGAGTTTCTTTGATGTTTTGAATCTCAGCCATCATTCTCATTGACTCGCCTACATTTGAACCAAGTCTGTTTATGGGTTGGTATTCCGGCTGTTTATTAAAAAAACAGTCTTCCGGTATGTATCCCTTAATATCATTTCCGGTTTGTGACACCGGCATAAATCTCCGCAGGGTTTGCAATCTTGCCTTGGCAACATACGGATTTTCAACCGCCATAACCCCGCCTACACAACCACCGCGACAAGCATTTAGTTCAATAAATTCAAGTTGCGGGATGTTTCCGTTTTCAATCAAATCTAAAACATGGATTACATTATCAATGCCATCAGCGGCGAGATATCGGTCATTGAAGATTGCTGACGATTCACCGCCGGTTGTTGCCCAACTAACACCTATTTTACCTGATTTAGACATAGGTTGCAGGCTTCGGTCACGTTTCATAACATTAAGCAACATAAAATAGATTTTGCTTATTGACAACACAAGGTCAACATTACTTTTATAATCAGCAAAACCGTTTTTTACATAACTGACCTTTGCAGGACACGGTGAAATGAAACATACCCCTATATCAGAATCTTTAAGTTCGGGATGTTCAAGCTTTGCTTTCTTCCTTGCCTCAATCGCCGCGATTTCCATCGGTGGAAGCAAGGGTATAATATTTTCTTTCAACGAGGGAAACCTTAAGGCAATCAGCCTTGTCACAACCGGACATGCCGAACTTATGACCGGTGTCTTAATCCCCTCGGTTTTTAGATACATTCGAGTATAAGCAGTAACCAACTCAGCTGCCTGAGCAACCTCATAAACATCATCGAAACCTATCTGTTTGAGCCCATTAAGCACATAATCAACATCGTCAAGAGACTCAAACTGCCCATAAAGCGTAGGAGCCGGTAATGCTATCTTCCACTTATAATCATTTATCGTTTCAAAGTTGTTATAGCTTGCTTTTTTTGCCTTATTGGAACAAATGCGAATACACTCACCGCAATCAATACAGCGTGCACAATTTATACTTGCAAGATTGTCACGAATTCTGATTGCTTCGGTTGGACAATGCTTCAAACATGAAGTGCACCCGTTGCACTTGCTCGAATCCAATAAAACCGAATGTTTATAAGTATTCATTTTCAACACCTGCTATTATGATAATCAGGAATTGTAATCAAATATTAACCTTCATCACTATCTTTGTGCCTTTTCCCAATTCAGATGTGACCTCCATAGAATCGGTATACCTTTTCATATTAGGAAGTCCCATGCCGGCGCCAAACCCGAGTGACCTTATGTTGTCGGGGGCAGTAGAATAACCTTCCTGCATAGCAAGATCTATATTCTCTATTCCGGGTCCATTGTCCTCAAGGATAATATCAATATGGTCCTCATACACCATTATATCGGCTACGCCTCCACCGGCATGAATAACCATGTTGATTTCTCCCTCATACATAGCAATTGAAACCCGACGAATTGTTTCCGGAGAAATTCCGATTTGTCTCAAATTTTTCTTGACCTGAACAGAGGCTTGCCCCGCCGAAGTAAAACTGTCGCCGTCAACATTAAAATGAAATTTAACAACCTCATTCATTTTGTTCACCGTTTCCAACAAGCCCGTTTTTATACAACTTACCGCATGCTTCATACATACGCTTTTTTGTGGTCATAATAACCATCCCACTCTCGTTGGCCAGATCGATCATCTCTTGCGTAGGCTTTTTAGAACGAACAAAAACAATACAGACCATATCCATCATTTCTGCAGTCCGTACTACCTGAGAATTGACCAACCCGGTGAGCAAAACAGCTTGATCCTTGACATACGCCAAAACATCACTCATCATATCACTTCCACAGGCTGAATACACATGCCTGCCGAGTTTATCCTCATTACAGATAACCTCTGCATCCAAAAGTGTCTGAATATCACTGATCTTCATAAATTAGAATCCTCTTTGCATTTATTCATACTTTTCAAGTATTGCATCAACGTCTTTTGCTTCAAGTCTTCCGTAAACATCCTCATTGATAGTTATAACCGGCGCTAAACCGCAAGCACCGATGCAACGGCAAACCTCCAACGAGAATTTTCCGTCAGGGGTACATTCGTCTGATTCAATTCCCAAAATCTGAGAAATTCTGTCAACAATACCCTGTGAGCCTTTAACATAACAAGCAGTACCAAGGCAAACGGAAATTTTATACTTACCCTTCGGAGTGAGTGCAAACTGTGAATAAAAGGTCGAAATTCCGTAAACTTCTTCAACAGGAACATCCATACCCTTTGCAATCATAGACTGGACTTCAAGAGGTAAATATCCGTAAATATCCTGTGCCTCCTGCATAACAGGCATTAACGCACCCTTCTCACCCTTGTGTGCAGCAATTACTTCATTAAGTTTTTGCTCCTGTTCGGGTGTACCTTTGAAAGGCATTGTGCTAACGCGTTTTTTCATTTGCTGATTCCTCCCAAATTTTTTTATTGCGCTGTGTCAAACTTTGACGTAAACATAACTGCCTAAGATCATTTTCAATCTATACAAAAAGCGTACAAATACATACCTGCGCAATTTGTTAAAATTATAACATAATTATTTAATAAAGTCTATATGATAAATAAATATTTTTAAGGAAAATGTAGAAAAAAACGGAAAAATTTTATATTTCCGACAGTTGTTGAAAGATAATTGAAAATATTATATGCACAGATTTTGAAAATACCATTTCTATCGGTTTGTACAAACACTTTTTTTATTAAATACTTAACGATTTTCAGTTGTGTTGAATTTCAATTTTTTAATGTGTTGTAAAAATGATTGAGGTCCCCTACCGAATCAATCGTGGGAGACCTCAATTTTAAATAAAACAATAAAATTATCAATTAAACTTTAAAAATCTATCATACTGCTCGTTCCATATATCACTGTCCTGCGGCAAATATTCCTTTATAGGCGTACCCTGTTTAACAATACTGCGTATTTCCATAAGATCTTTTATATGACCAAAAGCCATATTCTGTATTAAAATGTTTCCCGTAACAGTAGCCTCAACCGGTCCGGCAATAACCGGAATAGAACAAGCGTTTGCTGCCATCTGACAGAGCAACTGATCCTTTATTCCACCGCCTACCATGTAAAGCTTTGTAAACTTCTTCCCGGTGATCTTTTCCATGCCCTCAATACTGCGACGGTATTTAAATGCAAGACTCTCATAGATGCATCTCAAAACCGAACCCATTGAATCCGGAACCGTCTGACCGGTCCTCTTGCAAAATTCAGAAACTCTTGAGGGCATATCTCCGGGAGGAGAGAATAACACATCGTCAGGATTTATAAATGCCGCAAACGGCTGCGCATTTTTTGCCTGCTTTTCCATTTCATCGAAAGAAACATCAAGTCCCCTTCTCTTATATTCCTGCCTCGACTGTTGAATCAGCCACAGTCCCATTATATTCCTTAAATATCTGATTTTCCCATCGGCTGCACCCTCATTAGTAAATCCGACCGAATCAGAATCGGTTGTTAAAACCGGGTTTTCGAGCAACGTACCAAGCAGTGACCATGTTCCGCAACTAACATATGCGCAATCATCTGTATCACTCGGCACAGAAACGACAGCAGACGCAGTATCGTGTGTGGCAACAGCAAATACCGGTACACTATCACAATGCAATTCATCACAAATTTCCTTGCTTAAATTGCCGTATGCCTCGCCCGGCATAATAATTTTCGGGAATATGCTTTTATCAATACCTAACCTATCCAATAATTCATTATCAATCGTCTTGGTAACCGGATTTAACAATCCTGTTGTGGAAGCAATTGTATATTCAAGTCGTTTGCAACCGGTCAACAAAAATGCAAACAAATCAGGAATCATTAAAAAAGTTTTTGCCAGTGCAAACCTGTTGGGACGATATTTTGCATCATAATAAAGTTGGAAGATTGTATTAATATTTAGTGACTGTATTCCGGTTTTTTTATACAATTCATCTTTTGAAATAAATTTTTCAAAAATTTCCTCCGGAATACCTTCGGTTCTGCTGTCTCGATAGTGGGACGGATTTGATAAGATTTCATCGTTTTCATCCAACAAACCGTAATCAACACCCCAAGTATCAATGCCGATAGAATCAAAACCTCCTTTTTGATTCGCAATAACAATTCCCTGTTTAATTTCATGAAAAAGCCTTAATACATCCCAATATAAACGACCGTTTATTGTAACAGGCTCATTTGCAAAACGATGAATTTCAACAATATTAAGTTGATTGTTCTCCAATGTTCCTATCATTGCTCTTCCGCTTGAGGCACCAAAATCGAATGCTAAAATTCTTTTTACCGGTTTTGTTCCCTTTGTCTCCATGATACTCACCATATCCTTTCTAAATAAACAGCGCCAATACATTTTGTTTTAAATTTTATTTATAATTCAATCGTTTAAAAAAATGAATATTTATTATTTTTTTGTCAAAAATATTTTTGAACATTGAAAAGGAGTTGAAATAAATGTTTGATAAAATATGTCTTATACTTGTTATCCTCGGTGCGTTAAATTGGGGTAGTATCGGTCTTTTCCAATTTGATATTGTGGCCTGGATATTCGGTGGTGCCGGCAGCGTAATCAGCCGAATCATCTATACTGTTATTGCTTTGGCCGGAATTTGGTGTGTTTCCTTACTCTTTAGAGATACAGAGGAAGCAACCTCCGTCTACCACGATTAACACGCACACGCCGAGCCGCCATAAAAAGCGGCTCGCATTTTTTTAATCAAAAAGCATATCTTGCTTTTCTTTAATCCGTTGCTTTATTGAAGTGTCCGTTTCCAAAATATAACGACCTTTTTCGAACTTAACCCTGTCACCCTCTTTAGCATTCTCGGGTAACAACTCGATCGAAACATCTACAGATTTACCATCATTAACAAGTACCGCAAACCCAGACTCTATCCTATCTATATACAACACTATTAACCTCTTCTCCTACCGTTTGATTTTGAATCCCATCTGCCTTTGGCTCTTACAACCTTCTTGCCCTTTGCAGAACCCGATACACCCGGAATCAAACAATGTTTCCCAAAACCTATCAAATCCTCCCTGCCCGCCTTTTTCAATGCAACTGCAACCTGCTGACGATTCTCGGGTTTGAAATACTGTAACAATGCTCTTTGCAAAGACTTCTCCTGCATCGTCTTCGGTACATACACCGTTTCCATAGTATGCGGATCCAAACCGGTGTAATACATACATGTTGATATTGTCCCCGGCGTAGGATAAAAATCCTGGACCTGTTGCGGCCGAATTTTTTCCTTTTTTAAAAATTCAGCCAATTTTACAGCATCACGCAATGTGCTGCCCGGATGACTCGACATGAGATACGGTACTAAATACTGCTCCTTGTTTATACTTTTTGTATAGCTGTAAAACCTTTCGGCAAAAGCTTTATAAGCCTCAATATGCGGTTTACCCATCCTGTCCAATACCGCTGCCGAACAATGCTCAGGTGCAACCTTTAGTTGACCGCTTACATAATGCTTTATCAATTCTTTAAAAAACAAATCCGATTTGTCCTGCATTAAATAATCGAATCTTATTCCCGAACGGATAAATACCCGTTTAACACCCTTGACGGAGCGAATCTTTTTTAAAATTTCCAAATATTCGCTATGGTCAACATTTAACTTCTTGCAAGGTATAGGCGCCAAACACTTTTTAGCTTTGCACATACCGTATTTGCTCTGCTTGTCACACGAAGGAATACGGAAATTTGCAGTAGGACCGCCTACATCATGAATATAACCCTTGAAATGCGGGTTTTTAACAAGAATATCAACCTCTTTTAAAATTGATTCCTCACTTCTGACCGCGACTCGACGCCCTTGATGATATGCTATGGAACAAAAATTACAAGCACCGAAACAGCCTCGGTTATGGGTTATGGAAAATTCAACTTCTTTTATTCCGGGAACTCCACCCGACTTTTCATACGAAGGGTGATAATACCTCTCATAAGGCAGACCGTAAACACGATCTAATTCCGCAGTTGTCAGCGGCGGCATCGGTTTGTTTTGAACAACATATCTTTTCAGATGAGGTTGAATCAGCACCTTACCGATAACATCATCCTGCTCATCATATTGAATCCGACAAGCCTCAGCATAGGCTTTTTTTGATTCACTCACCTCTTCACAGGACGCCAAAACTATACCCTTAAGGCCATCAATATTGTCCGACACATAACAAGTTCCCTTTATATCGGTTAAATCACCGACTAACTCGCCGTTATTAAGTCTGTCCGCAATCTCAACCGTCTGCTTTTCACCCATACCAAAGGTTAACAAATCAGCGGTTGAATCAATTAAAATTGAGGGCATTACACTATCAGACCAATAATCATAATGAGCAAATCGACGCAACGACGCCTCCAACCCACCGATGATAATCGGCACATTTCCATATGCTTTTCTAATCAAGCGGCAATACACCATAACAGCTCGATCGGGTCTTTTACCTGCCCTGCCACCCGGTGAAAAGGCATCATCACTGCGTTTTCTCAACGCTGCTGTATAATGCGCAACCATTGAATCAATGTTGCCTGAATTAACCATAAATGCCAATCTTGGTCTGCCAAATGTTTGGATATCTTTAATACTATTAAAATCGGGTTGTGAAACTATTCCAACCTTATATCCTCTATCCTCAAGTACACGCGATATTATCGCGGTACCAAATGACGGATGATCAACATAAGCATCACCCGTAACAATGACAAAATCAACACTGTCCCAGTTTCTGTCAATCATATCCTGTCTGGAAATCGGCAAAAAAGGCATACTATTCCTCCACCCGCGCCTGCATTTCTAATAACTGCGCCTTTGAAATCAACACCTGACGCGGTTTTGAACCCTCATACGGACCTACAATTCCACGCTCTTCCATCTGATCAACAATCCTTGCAGCACGCGCATAACCAAGTTTTAAGCGACGCTGCAGAAGTGATGTTGAAGCCTGCCCGGCGTCAACAACGCACTGAATAGCATCCATCAACATCGGATCGTCATCACTCGGCAAATCTTCTGACAGTCCGCTTTTTGCAGCCTTTTCCTTGGCGGCTTGACGCTCTATTTCCATCATTACATCTTCGTCATATTCGGTTGTTTTATCATCCTTAATATACTCTAAAACCCTCTCAATTTCATCATCACTCACAAAACATCCCTGAACACGCTGTGGCTTTATAGAACCCGAGGGGAAGAAAAGCATATCGCCGCGTCCCAACAATTTTTCGGCGCCACCCATATCAATTATGGTACGGCTGTCAACCTGGGAAGAAACAGCAAATGCAACCCTCGACGGAATGTTTGCCTTAATAAGTCCGGTAACGACATCTACAGACGGACGTTGGGTTGCGATTATCAAGTGCATTCCGGCCGCACGGGCTTTTTGAGCAATACGGCAGATATTATCCTCAACCTCGTTTGGAGCGCTCATCATAAGGTCAGCAAGCTCATCAATTACAATAACTATCTGCGGCATTTTCACAATATCTTCACGGGTTTGTGCAACCTTGTTGTAGCCCTCAAGATTCTTAACATGAATCTCGTCGAACATTTTATAGCGTTTTTCCATTTCGGTAACCGCCCAGCCGAGCGCACCCGAAGCCTTTCGGGGATCGGTAACCACAGGAACAAGCAAATGCGGTATTCCGTTATAGACACCCAATTCAACTACCTTCGGGTCAATGAGCAAAAGTTTAACCTCGTCGGGAGTTGCCTTGTAAAGCAAACTGATTAATATAGAGTTAATGCAGACTGATTTTCCCGAACCGGTAGCTCCGGCAATCAATCCGTGCGGCATTTTTGCAATATCAGTAACCATTATTTCACCGGCAATATCCTTACCGATTGCAACCGAAAGTTTCGATTTTGAATTTGTAAATGTTGAAGATTCAATAACCTCCCTAACCGAAACCATGCTTACCTTTTTATTAGGCACCTCTATACCTACAGCCGGTTTGTTAGGTATAGGCGCTTCAATTCTTACTCCCGCGGTTGCCAGATTTAATGCTATATCATCAGCCAGATTTGTAATTTTACTGATTTTTACACCGGCAGACGGCTGCAATTCATACCTTGTGACAGCAGGGCCGCGACTTATATCAATAATACGGGTTTCGACACCGAAACTACGCAAGGTGTCAACCAACTTTGTTGCAGTAGACTCAAGTTCATTGCTAACACTTCTGGCATTTTGTGTCTTTACAGGTGCCAACAGTGATGTCGGCGGATAGCGATAGGTATCATGTTCACCGCCCGCAACATTTTCAGGCGCGACAAACCCACCGCTTTGGGTGTCCTCGCGTTTTTTGTTTATTGTCTGATTAATTTTTTCAATTAACTCTTCATTCTCGGGTTTTGTTTCCGCGTTATCCGACCTGCTGTCTGAATCGGCAGACGTGATCGGTTTCCCGGCTTCATCTGTGCCTTTATATGTATTCAACAATCTGCGTTTCTTCTTTTGAAGTCCGTCTTCCTCCTGAGAAAGTCTTTCAGCCTCTTCCTCGACATCAAGCGGAATATCATAATTAAACCTGTCATTTTTTTGTACTTTCTCTGAATATTGACTATAGGCATTCTCCGCAGCATTTTCAATGTGTTTAACAGGCTTAGAAAGCATTTTGAAAAATGACATAAGAGTTGTTCCGGTCATCAGCATCAAAACTACGAAAATAATTAAAATCATAATAATTGATGCGCCAACCGTATCAAACAACTCATTGAACGGATACGCAATTAACGCACCAAATGCACCGCCGCCCTTACAGACGACTCCTTTGAGATAAGCCTTGCCAATGCAATCAATAAACCCGTCATATGAACGGTTCAACAATATTTCAATCAATGATCCTATAAAGCAAACTATTATGCTCGCCTCGATCAACTTGGCTGAAACACTCCCGTAAAGCCTGTCCATTGCGCAAAGAACCGAAACGGTCCCCAGCACAATTGGCCATGCGTAAAAACAAATACCGAAAAGACCGAACATGAAATTATGGATTGAATTCCACACCCTTTCACCTTTTACAAGTGCGATACACAAAAGTAAAAGGGAAACAGCAAACAGGATTATTGCTGCAATCTGACGTCTGCCTGCACTCTTCATACGCCGCTGTTCAGCTTCTCGCCGCTTGATTTCAGTAGCAGTAGCGCTGTTTTTCTTTCTTGTTTTAGATTTTGCAGCCATATTTCTACTCCCCCAACATAGCCCATATACTTCATTTAAAGTAACGACTTATTTTTAAACTTCTTATGAAAATGCCGACGTTTTGAGCTGACAATACGACAAACGTCATACACGCCGCCGTCATTATATAACTCTACCGTCATATCTAACAAATGCAAAATTTTTTTATCCTGCGAATAATCTTCCGAAAATAAGCCATCCCCGACCTGTGCATAATTAAACCTCATTTTTGTCCTTCCTCACCATCAATCATAGAGTAAAGGCAATTGATGATATCAGACAACGATCCTATGCTGTCGATAAGCCCTTTTTCCACAGCTGATTGACCGTCAAGCACCGTACCGATATCGGTAACAAGTTCCCCCGTATTCATCATCAATTTTTCAAATTCTTCCCGACTTATAGAAGAATTAGAGGTCACAAAGTTTGTAATTCTGTCCTGAATTTTATCGAAATAATACATCGTCTGCGGAACACCCAAAACGAGACCGTTCATCCTGACCGGGTGAATTGTCATTGTTGCAGACGGAACAATAAATGACCTTTTTGCCGACACAGCAAGCGGAACCCCGATAGAGTGTCCGCCGCCAAGGACCAGTGAAACAGTAGGTTTGCTCATCCCGGAAATCAGTTCTGCAATCGCAAGTCCTGCTTCAACATCCCCACCGACAGTATTCAGAATAATAAGCAGACCTTTTATTGACGGGTCCTCCTCAACCGCAATTAACTGCGGTATTACATGTTCATACTTGGTTGTTTTATTTTGAGTAGGCAAAACATCATGCCCCTCAATCTGACCGATAATCGTCAAACAATGTATAACATGTCTTCCGTTAGCCGCTGTTATTGACCCGTTTTCTTTAATCTGGTCAAACTGTTCCTCTAAAATACCCGATCCGCTGTCTTCTCTTTTTTTATCATTGTCTTTTTTGTATTTATTGTTTTCCATTATATTGCACCTCAATCAAAATAGATATATATCTTTTATGATTGACACCGCAACATAAAAAAATACAATAATTCCAAAATAAAAGTTAAAAACAACTATATAGGTAATTATATCACCAAAACTCAGTATATACAAGAAAAAAGACAATTAATATCAGCACTTATTTTTTAATCAAAACCGAACCCGAGCAATAGAATAAAAGCTGTGCAACCAAAAATGCTGCACAGCCTGTTTGATTAATACATTTTAAAACTTTCCGGAACGTCCGCCTCCGCCGAAACTTCCGCCTCCGCCGCCGAAGCGGCCTCCTCCAAAGCCACCTCCGCCACCGAAGCGGCCTCCGCCAAAGCCACGAGGAAAACCGATAGGCAAAAACATAGCAAAACGTTTGTTTCTGGAGATAAATAAATATAAAAGTATTACAACAATTATTATCAAAATCCTCCACCAAGTAAACAGAGATTCTTGGCTGTTCATTGCTTCATAATCGTAGGTCTTGTCGGGTTGTAATCCATATTCGTTATACACCTCATTAACAACCGAGTTGTATACCGCGAGCATTCCCTCAGAATAATCACCACTCTTAAAATGCGGATTACCATAGGTCGTTCGTATTTTAGCAGCCTTTGCATCCGGAATTGCACCCTCAAGTCCGTAACCTACAAATATACCGAATTCTCTGTCCTTAACCGCCAGCAACAAAACAACACCGTTGTTCTTTTTCTTATCTCCGACTCCCCATTCTCTTCCTAAATAGGTGCCGTACTCATCGAAATCTGCACCATCAATTGTATCGACCGTAACGGCAACAACCTGTGCTGAGACCTTCTTTTCGAGCGAAACGCCCAAACTCATCATCTCTTGTTCATCGGCAGCCGTAATAACCCCCGCATAATCGTTCACAAAAAAATTATCGGTGGGCTTGGGAAATTTATATCCCGTTAACACAATCAACAATAAAAACAACAGGGTTAGCTTTGGAATCAGACGCGCTAATTTGTTCCTTATTATTTTCATACACATCAGAATATAACTTCAGGTGCGGTTTCTGCACCGGCTTCTGCCCGGAAATAATCAACTGAATCAAATCCGAATATTGACGCTATAATAACGCTCGGAAATTTTTTAATCGCAGAATTATATGTCTTTGCCGCTGCATTATAATCATTTCTCGCAACAGCAATACGATTCTCAGTACCCTCTAACTGTTCCTGCAAATTAAGGAAATTCTCGTTCGCTTTTAACTCCGGATAAGCCTCCGCCACCGCAAGCAAATTATTAAGCGCAACGGTCAAATTTTCCTGAGCCTCCGATAATTCTTTCATATTGGAAGCGGCGGAAAGCTTTGCTCTTGCGTCCGATACAGCAGCAAAAACCTCTTTTTCATGGGCAGCATATCCCTTTACGGTTTCAACCAAATTAGGAACAAGATCCGCCCTGCGCTGAAGCTGTGACTGAATAACGGCATATTTTTCATCCACCGTCTCGTTTTTGCTTACAAGCCCGTTATAAGAACCGATTATACTGGAAATTAAAATCACAATTATTAGTGCAACAACACCCAACACAATCCACTTTTTTGTTTTCATTTTTACAGCCTCCATTTTACTATACAATACAAAACAACACAAAAAATGACTGCTTTGCTTAAAATTATTATATTATATTGAAATATTTTATTCAATATCTATCTTTTTTATACATTGATCTGCAATTTCCCTTATTTTTTTCAGTGCATCAACCAGTTCGGCAATATCATCGTTTTCCTGCCGGCAGATTGAAAAAGATTCTTTTAACAAAACGTTAAAATACTCACATATAGCCTTTACAAATGATATTGCAAACACTTCCATGTTATCATGAAAAAATTTAGCCTGTTCGACATTATCATGAAAAACAAGGCAATCAGCGATTATGGGTGCCTGCACTTTTGAAAAACTATCTGTGTTTTTAAATTCATTTATAAACACAGCACCGTTATAAAACTCTTCTCTGCAATTTCTGATTTGATCAGCCATACGGTATGCTATTGATGACGAATCCATTGAGTTTACATAAAGCGATGAGAATTTCCGATCGTGCATGACAGAATCCATAGTATTAGGTATGTAACACAAATCCGGTTTTATAGCATTACACTCAGCAACTGCGTCTTGTATTCTCGAATTGTTGTCAACATAAAAATCAATTGAAGACCGGGAAAAATATTTGCAAATCAGGTTTACATAGCTCTTGATGTGCGACATTTCACTATCGCAAACTACACATCTTCCTCTTCTCGTAATCCCCGACATAATAAAAATCCTCGGCATATAAAATCACCTCCATACATACTATGAAGGTGATTTTGTCCATGATGTTTACTCAGCCGACTTTTCAAATATAAACTTGCCGTCAATTGCACGACACACCACTTTGTCTCCGGATTGAATATTATTTTCTAACATTTGTTCGCTCAAAAGATCCTCTATTCCGCTTTGGATTGCACGTCGAAGCGGACGTGCCCCGTAAACATCGTCAAATCCCTGGTCTGCCACCGTTTTAATTGCCGATTCATCAAAATTAATAGATATATTAATCTGCGCCAACCGCTGTGCTAAATTTTTGAGCATACGGTTTGCTATTTCACAAATGTCCTCATGCGTCAACTTATGAAAAACAATAATATCGTCAACACGGTTTAAAAATTCGGGTCGGAATTCACCTTTGAGTTCCTTCAAAACCAGTTTTTTAATTTCTTCATAAGAACTATCCCCATCTTCCGACTGAGAAAAACCTAAAGATTTTTTCTTTTCGGTAATAAGTCTGGCTCCAACATTAGAAGTCATAATAATAACTGTGTTCTTAAAATTAACCGTTCTGCCTTGTGAATCGGTCAAAATTCCGTCGTCAAGTATCTGCAACAGCAGATTAAATACATCCGGATGCGCCTTTTCTATCTCGTCGAAAAGTATAACAGAATACGGTTGTCTCCTCACTTTTTCGGTCAACTGTCCACCCTCTTCAAATCCAACATATCCGGGAGGTGATCCAACCAATTTTGAAACCGTATGCTTCTCCATGTATTCCGACATATCCATACGAATCATTGCATTCTCTGTGCCGAACAAAACCTCAGCAAGCGCTTTGCACAGTTCGGTTTTTCCGACACCGGTGGGTCCGGAAAGAATGAATGACCCTATCGGTCTTTTGGGATCCTTAAGGCCCACTCTGGAGCGCCTTATTGCCCTTGAAACCGCCGAAACCGCCTCATCTTGACCTACAATCCTGTCGTGTAGGATTTTTTCCAATTTTAGCAGACGTTCGCTTTCCTCTTCGGTTAACTGTACAACCGGTATTTTAGTGGAATCCGAAACAATTTTTGCAATATCCTCAGCGGTTACAACACAATTCAGATCCTCATTTTTTGATTTCCACTCTTCTTTATTACTGTTGAGTTTCTCGGTTAACTCTTTTTCCCTGTCGCGAAGTTTAGCGGCATTTTCAAAGTCCTGAGAATTAATAGCGCGGTCCTTTTCCTCGCTTACACCCTTAATCTCGTTTTCAAGCTCAAGTAAATCATTAGGAGTAACCTCGTTTATTATCGGAAGATAAGAAGTCTGATCTGCATTA
>JAUMXX010000096.1 GCA_030535285.1 bacterium
TATCGTCAATTATCTGCGCAACTTTTGCTTTGTTAGATTTACTTAAGAGTTTATACTTAAGCAACAGACTTTTTTCGTCGGGTAAGAGTTCCGTGTCTGATGAAAAATCAGAAGGACTGTAGTTGTTAATAATTCCGCTCACATCTGCAACATCAATCATAGTTTGGTCGGGATACTGTATTATCTTTTCAGATTCGTCATCTTTAAATAAACTGTCAATTGAAACGCCCAAAATAGAGGAGATCTTTAATAAGATATCCGGGGGAGGTGTAACATCAATTTCGTAGTAGCCGTATCTTGAACGGTCAATTCCCAGTTCTTTTGAAATCTGTTCCTGAGTGTAGCCTAGACTTTTCCTATATTTTATCAGGTTTATTGCAAACAGTGATTTATCCTTTTTACTCATCTTTTCACCCCAAATTTTTCTTGACTGTAATAGTCAATACTGCTATAATCCTAAATAGTCAGTGCTGAAGTGGCACAGTTGGTAGCGCAGCTGATTCGTAATCAGCAGGTCGTGGGTTCGAGTCCCATCTTCAGCTCCATTCAACAGGCGGCGTTTTGCTGCCTGTTTTTTTATTCAAGATTACCGGTTATAATTTCAGTTATTCGCGCATAAATGTTCACGGGATCGTTGAGAAACATTTCCTTGATTTTTGTTGCACAGGCTTCATCGGGTGCCGGAATACGAACGGTTAACAGTTCTTTATTGCTTTCCATAACAGAAAAACTCACTATAAAACTATTGTCAACCGGTTCGATTTTGACTATATTCTCTTTTTCGTAGATTTTTCTTAACAGAATTTTTTTTATTTGTTTCACAGAGAATTGTTTAATGGTATGCGGAACTCTGTTTTGCAGTTCGGTCGCGGTATCTAGTCCTTTATCGGTTACAATATAACAAAAGGTTTCCTCCTTGACAATACCTTTAATGTTGCCGTACTTTTCAAGTTCAGACATAAGGTATGAAACTTCAAAGTAGTTAGCAATTCCCTCAAAGTGAAGCATTTCTTTAATATCATCGGCAGGTACCGGTTCTGCCACTTCTTTTAGTATATAGCATATTAGAATTTTGATTTGTTCTCTGTTTGTAAGCCCGCCGGGTTTAACTCCCGCGGTTAAAGCGTCAATTTCCAAAGTGTTCACACTCCGCAGTATTATGCATTTACAGATGTCAAAACCTTTTTCACGACATCAATATGTTTGTATAATAACATAAATTTACATTTTTTACAAGTGTATTAAAATTGTGATTGCAAAAATTAAGAGAATGTCATATAATTTAGCATATATAGTCGGGGGGATCAAAATTTTGAATAAGAAAAAACTTTTGGTTCAGCTTAAGGATTTAATTGAGGAAAATGTTAAGCTTAAGGCGGATTTTGCGTCGCAAAATGATGTAGATCTTGAAGAATTGAAACGTGAGCAAAAGAATCTTATTGATGAGAACATAAGACTCAATCGTGAAATTGATAAGAAGGTAAAACTGCTTGGTAAAATCGATTCAGCTTTGGAAAGATTTGAAAAAGAAGTTCTAAGGCTTGATGACGGAAATTTACAAATCGAACCGAGCACGGATGAACCGGAGCAGTCACATTCTGAAAATTCATCTGACAGCATAGGTGAGGATACCGCACCCGGTGACAATATTTCGCCAAGTCGCAGTGAGTTTGATGAGTACGCTGATGAGGTTTTAAAATATGTGCAGTTAAAAGTAGATGCCTTTTTAAGTCGCGATAAACAGGTACCCGATTTTTTGAGGAATGCGTTGCTTCAGGTCTTTGATTCTTTTAAGGATAATGTTGCCACACTCGTGAAGGTTAAAACGGATTTTAACGAGTTCGTTGATTCGGTTGACAAATGTGTCTACGAGATTTTGGATTTTATCAAGTTGATTGATAATTTATAGTTAAATGGGTTATATTGCATTTGTTACATTCGATAAAAAACATACATTGTTAAAAATATCAACAACTATTAGCGTGAGTGTTTAATATTTTGATATTTTTTTAACAATTATATTGACTAAATATTGCTATTATATTATAATATGGGTATATTTTGTAGGAGGTACTTAAAATGTACAATATTAAAACATACAATAAAATTGCTGCCTGTGGTTTAGAGGTTTTTGATTCGTCAAAATACACCTGTGGTGATGAGGTTAATAATCCCGACGGTGCTATCGTTCGCTCTGCCTCTTTACATGATGTTGAGTTTCCCGAGAGTTTAAAAGCAATTGCGCGTGCCGGTGCGGGTACTAACAATATTCCTATTGACCGTTGTTCTGAATCCGGCATTGTGGTGTTTAATACACCCGGTGCAAATGCGAATGCTGTTAAGGAACTTGTTATTGCCGGTCTTCTGCTTAGTTCGAGAAGAATCGTTCCTGCTATTGAGTGGGCTGCCACT
Organism: bacterium; assembly: GCA_030535285.1. Classification (GTDB taxonomy): domain Bacteria; phylum Bacillota; class Clostridia; order Oscillospirales; family Acutalibacteraceae; genus JAUMXX01. The sequence goes on from JAUMXX010000096.1 coordinate 2,413, forward strand.
TTAAAAGGCAACGGCGCTGAGGTTGGTAAGATGGTTGAAAAGGGAAAATCCGCCTTTGCAGGTCCCGAGATTAAAGGCAAGACATTGGGTGTTATCGGACTTGGTGCTATAGGCGTTTTAGTTGCAAATGCAGCAAATCATTTAGGTATGAAGGTTTACGGATATGACCCGTATCTCTCGTTGAATTCTGCCTGGAATTTGACTCACAATGCAATTCACGCTATGGATTTAAAGGATATTTACGAGAATTGCGATTATATTACTGTGCATGTTCCGCTAAACCCCGAGACTAAAGGATTTATTAATAATGAATCCATTGCGATGATGAAAGATTCTGTTAGAATATTGAATTTTGCCAGGGGTGAGCTCGTTGACAGTGACAGTATTATTTCTGCATTAGATAGCGGTAAGGTTGCTTCATACGTAGTTGATTTCCCGTGTGATGAACTTTTAGGTGTTCAAGGTGTTATTTCAATTCCTCATCTTGGAGCTTCAACACCGGAATCTGAAGACAACTGTGCAATGATGGCAGCCAAGGAGTTAATTGATTATATTGAAAACGGAAACATAACGAATTCTGTTAATATGCCGAATATCTCAATGCCGAAATCGGGAACTGTCAGGGTATGTGTTATACATAAAAATCTCCCGACTATGCTAACACAGGTTACAGCAAAGTTTTCTGATAGCGGGATTAATATTGAAAACATGTTGAATAAATCTAAAAAGGATTATGCATACACCATGCTCGATCTTTCGGGTGTCGATTCAAAGGGTGTTGAGGAGATAGTCCAAGAAATTTCAAGACTTGAAAATGTAGTTAAGGTTAGGGTTATTTAGCAGGATTTTTTCAAGCATCAGAGTTTATTCACACTTTGTTCTTTATATGCTATATTTTTATTGTGGTTATATTTTAGACATTACAATAATAAATTGGAGATTTTATTAATGAAAAGAACAGCAAAGTCTCTTTTAGCAATGCTCATCGTTTTGAC
>JAUMXX010000097.1 GCA_030535285.1 bacterium
TACTTTATAACTTATTTCATTATTATTTCCATAGGTGATATTTTTAAAATTGAGCGATATAACAGCTAAATACCTTAAAATTTCGATCATACCGAATATTGCCAATAACAGTATTACAACATTTAACAAAATTTGCATTATTCTACACTCCCACATAAAATCTTGTGTTAATATTTTATGTGTAATTGCATTTTTTGTTATTTTTGTTTGAAAAAGGGTTTCGATAATTCGAAACCCTTTTGCTGTTACTAACGAATGGTAACTACAACCGTGTACGAACCAACCGCCCATACCTTGTTGGTACTTTTTGCATAAATTATAGCGTTCACGGTGTATTCACCCTCAGCCTTTCCGGTTAAATCAATCTTGGCAGACAACTGCGACCCGCTTAATCCGTAAACTGCCTCAGAAGGACCGCAAACTTTAACCTGTTTAATTGATGCGGGCAGATCAATCTTTAACCCTTCAGCCAACCCTATCGGTTCAAACTGTGTAACCGAAAAGTTTTTCTCACTATAACCGCTTAAATCAATTTCAACGGTAACATATTCATAATTTTCAACCGTTTTTAATGCAGTTGATAATTGGAGATCAACATCAAATTTAGTATTATTCAAACTTACATTTGAAAAATCTATCGGAGCCAGTTGAACAAAATCAACCGTATTTATTGTTTCTTCAGCGCCCAAAACCGTAACCGTTTTAACATTTAAGGTGCACGGCACACCGTTTTTGACAAAATATTCCGGCAGGTTTGTAAATACAGGTCTTATCGGCACTTCCTTTTTCTTATAAACCGGTACCGAAATGTTTATTTCCTCAAACTCCAAATTAAAAATTGAAGCATCAATTTCTTTGTCATTTTCATCAAGTAATACTAACTTTGCAGCAAAACTCTCGGTCTGACTTAAAACCTTATTAACATCTGCAACCGCATGTACCTTCGCAATTCGGCTTATTTCTCGACTCGGTCCGGTTATTTCTATTTTTGCAGAATCACTCTCAGTGACAACTGCATCTTCCGCAATCAACCCCTGTGTTGCCGACGCGCCGTTTGCTACAGCCACAACATCAAACTCTTTAGTTTCAACCGTATCAAAAGTAACAGAAATAACAGACGGCTCGACCGACAAAATCGTATAACCTATTTTGTTATTACTCTTTGTGGCGACAAGTTCAAGATCATATGTTCCCGCAGCATTGACCTGTGATAACGAGGCAGTAACCTGCAAATCGCCGGGCACAAGAGAACTTATTATATAACTCGGACCGCTTACCCTTACAGTAGCCTCTTTTGCAAAATCATCATTTACAATATCCAAACCGAGTTCACTTACCACGGTGTTTTGTGTGGATATCGTAACCGCGACACCGCTGATACTTTTTTCGATTGTTGGATTCTGTGTAATTGTAATTACCAACCACAAGACAAGAGCAGCAACAAAAGAAAAAACAAGTATTATCTTGTTATTATAAAGCACATCCCTAAAATTAAAACTCAACCATGATTTTGTCTTTTTATTCCTCATAATAACCACCATCTTTATCGGTATTATTATTTCTTTTAAGAATCTTACTGAAAATATTCTTTTTAGCCTTATTCTGACCCTCTGTTATAAGCGAAGAAATTAAAACCTTCCTAAGTGAAATACCGTCAAAATTCCTCGTCAAACTACCCTTTGATGCAACAGAAATAATTCCGGTTTCTTCAGAAACCACGATTATTACGGCATCAGATATTTCGCTCATACCAATAGCGGCACGATGACGTGTTCCAAGTTCATGGCTTATATTAGTATTTGAAGTCAGCGGCAAAATACAGCCTGCCGAAATAATTCTGTTGTCACGGATAATCATAGCACCGTCATGCAACGGAGATTTCGGGTAAAAAATATTGAAAATCAAATCGGTTGAAACTTTAGCGTCAACGCTTGTACCCGTAGCAATTACCTCGGTCAAAGAGTTTTCTTTCTCAAAAACAATTAAGGCACCGCATTTTTTCTCGCTCATAGTTATAGCAGACCTGCAAACAAAATCGATTACCTTTAAAACTTTTTCACGGTCTGTATACGTACTCTGGCCGATTCCGAGATTAAAGATATTTCTTCTGCCCATTCTTTCAAGAGCCCTACGCAATTCGGGTTGAAAAACAACAACAACAGCAATTATCGCATAGTCAACGACCTTGTTCAAAACCCATTTTAAACTCACAAGGTCAAACCAGGTTGCTAAAACCCATGCTAAAAATAAGACTATTATTCCCTTTATTAGACTTTGCGCACGCGTCTCCCTAAACAGACCTATCGCCTTATAAATGATAAAAGTAATTATCAAAATATCAATAGCATCAAAAACGCTAAACCCGGAAAACGCAGCCCCGATTTGATTGAACAAGGTATAGAAAAAATTGAAAACACTGCTAAAAAAATTGCTCACCTTTTAACTTCCTTTACCTACTATTTTGATAACACCATTTTAAACGACCGAAACAGCATACCAATTTAATTATATTTTAACATATAAATCCTTATATTCAATAGAAATATTATATATTTTTATATTTTTAATAAACTTTTATATCTTCTCAGTACACGCACAATCATTTCAACATCATATTCTGTATTAAAATATGAGAAGCACACCCTGACTGTTCCATCATCGAGCGTTCCGATACGTTTATGCGCCATTGGTGAACAATGAAGTCCCGACCTGACCGCAATATTTCTTTCTGACAAAAATATTGCAATATCAGAACTGAGTGCCCCTTCAAAATTAAACGATATTGTAGGCACCGTTGCCCCCGCCTTCGGATATGGAGTATAGATTTTGACCCCCGGAATATTTTGTAGCTGTCTGTAAAATTTTTGTGCCAACATTAACTCATACGAGTAAATTCTTTCGATTCCTATTCTGTTTATAAAATCAATACCCGCCGAAACTCCTGCAATTCCGGGAACATTAACAGTACCGCTTTCCATTCGCTCAGGAAAATCCGCCGGTTGCTCAATATTAACAGACTCTGTACCCGTTCCACCTTCAATCACCGTTTTGGGTAAATCTTTTTCAGCAATCAATATGCCGATTCCCATAGGAGAATATAACCCTTTATGCGGAGCAACGCAAAGATAATCAATATGCATCTTTTGCATATCAATAGGCAGTATGCCTGCCGTCTGTGCAGCATCTACCGCAAAAAGTATATTATTTTTTGAACACATTTCACCGATCTCTTTAATCGGTAAAATGTGTCCCGTTACATTTGATGCATGTGTACAGATTATTAACTTTGTGTTTGGTCTGATCAGTTTTTCAAATGACCTTACG
>JAUMXX010000031.1:0-7028 GCA_030535285.1 bacterium
TAAGCAGATGGCACAGCGGGTTGAGGCAGCCAAACTGCTGTTACAAGGCAAGACCTATAACCAGGTTACTGAGGCTACGGATATATCTTCCGCAACGCTTAGCAGAGTTTCCAGATGTGTGCAATACGGAGATGGATATTCAAAATTCCTTAAAGAGTAAAATAGTATTATATTTAAGATTATGTTTGAGTGTCGCGGCATTGTTTAGTGTATGCGAGCCTATTCGGGTTAATAGATAAATATGTAGTATGTTTAGTTTTGTAAAAAAACGGTCCTTGAAAATCAAGGACCGTTTTTAAATTTAAATGGATTGCAGTTATTATATATTACTAAATTATGAGAATACTGTTAATGAAGAATTATTAACACTAATATTACAGAAATATAATGGTTTGGGAGTTGTTAAATAATGTATGGATAATGTAGTTTTGAGAATGAAAAATATAGAGAAATATTTTGTTAAGTTTAAGGCATTAAAATCGGCTTGCTTTGAATTAAAAAAGGGTGAAATTCATGCCTTGGTAGGTGAGAATGGTGCCGGGAAATCGACACTTATGAAGATATTATCCGGGGTTTATCAACGTGACGGCGGAGAGATAGAAATTTTTGGCAAGTCGGTTGATTTTTCAGGCATAAAGCAGTCTCGGGATGCAGGTATTGCAATTATTCATCAAGAACTTAATTTGATTAATCAACTTACAGTTGCACAAAACATTTATATAGGTCGGGAGCCGATTAAATACGGATTTATGATTGATGACAATAAAATGAAAATTGATGCAAGCAGATTGTTTGAGAGAATGGGCGAAAGTGTTGACCCTACTGCCTTGCTTGGTTCCCTTAGTGTTGGAAAAAAACAGTTGGTTGAAATAGCAAAAGCGCTTTCTTTAAATTCTCAAATTTTGATACTTGATGAGCCAACCGCTGCGCTGGGTGAAGTTGAGGTCGGTCGGTTGTTTGAAATTATGAATGAACTCAAAAATACCGGTGTCAGTATGATTTATATTTCTCACCGAATTGATGAGGTGCAGAAAATTTCTGACAGGATAACTGTTATGCGCGATGGCGAATCAGTAGGAACACTTGTAACACGGGATGCTCAAAGACAAGAGATAATAAACATGATGGTGGGTAGGGTTGTGTATGACGGCAAGAAGTTGCACAGTAGTCTTGAAAGTGATGCACAAATAGTTTTAGAGATTAAAAATTTAAACAGCACAGGCATTAAAAATGTTAGTTTCAAACTTAAAAAAGGTGAGATTTTGGGCTTTGCAGGGCTTGTTGGGTCGGGCAGAACAAGGCTTGCGAGAACAATATACGGTGCTGAGAAGTTTGATAGCGGTGAAATCTTTATAAACGGTGTTCGGGTTGACTTAAAAAATCCTGCCGTCGCCGTTAAAAAAGGCATTTGTTATTTATCTGAGGACCGAAGAAGATGCGGGCTTTTGCTTGAAAAATCTGTTGCTGATAATACCGTTTTGAGTAGTTTGGAGAATTATATTAAAGCGGGCTTCATATCACAACGCAGTATTCTGAAATCTGCCATAACAGAAAACAACAGGTTGGGGACAAAATATGCGTCTGTTAATCAGGCTGTTAGTAAACTTTCCGGTGGGAATCAACAGAAGGTTATAGTTGCAAGATGGCTTCTTAGAAATTGTGATATTTTGATTTTTGATGAACCAACAAGAGGGATAGATATAGGTGCAAAGGGTCAAATTTATAAAATCATTGAATCACTTGCTAATCAGGGAAAAGCAATAATAATGATTTCATCTGAAATCAATGAGATTCAGAGGTTGAGTGATCGAGTAGTTGTAATGTGTGAGGGACGGATAACGGGTGAACTTGGATTTGGGCAGATAACTTCACAGGAAATTATGCGACTTGCTACCTATAGAGAAGAATGAGGGTGTTGTGGGACATATGTTTTGGAAAAATAAAATATTTAAAGACCGTAAAATACTGTTGGGGAGACAGAATTGTATAATATTGATTGTTGTGCTCGCTTTGATAATAATATTTACAATGTTGAATCCTAATTTTTTGGTTAAGTTTAATATTGTGAGCATGGTTCAGTCACTGGCTCCTTATGCGATTATGGGGCTTGGTGTAACCTTTGTTATTGCTACCGGTGAAATTGATCTCTCAATCGGAACGACATGTATTGCGGCTGCGGCAGTTGCAGGAAAACTGTATATGTTGGGATTACCTCTGGTTTGCACAATACCGATTATGTTATTGATAGGTGCAATTATAGGTCTTGTTAACGGATTTTTTGTGGCAAGGCTTAAAATTCCGTCATTTATTGCTACTCTTGGAACCATGATGCTTGGCAGGGGACTAAGCGCAATTATTGTTTCTGTTCCTAATGTTTTCTTTCCTAACGGGACCTGGTTTAACAAAATTTTTTCAAATTATAATACCATACCGGTTGGTCTTGTTTGGGTTGTTTTCTTTATGTTAATTTCGATGTATCTTATGTACAGATGTAAAATCGGACGGTATATACTTTCGATTGGCAGCAACCAAGAGGCAACTCGGCTGTCGGGGATTAATGTTGAAAAGTATAAGACTGTGGCATATGTAATTTCAGGTCTTGCGAGTGGGATTGCGGCGGTGTTTTGGTCAGCCTCGTTTGCAACAATTGCAACGGCTACAGGTAACGGTATGGAACTCGATGCAATTGCAGGCGTTTATATAGGCGGAACAAGTGCGACAGGAGGAACAGCTTCGGTTGGAGGTTCGGTAATCGGGGCAGCTTTGTTGGTTGTTATAAGAAACGGTTTAAATTTTGTGCTTGCGAGATTTAGTATTAATCTGAATTCGACCTATGTAACCTATGTACTAACAGGAATTATCGTTGTTGTCGCGGTGCTTATTGATGTAATAAGAAGTCAAGAGATAGGCAGGGTTAAAATTTTTAAAAAAACCGCTAATAATAAAGAATGATGATATGTAATAATTCTTTATAATTAGAGAGCATATAATTTCTATTTTAATGGATAATTAGGGGAGGAATAAACGTGAAAAGAAATTTGGTATTTTTATTAATAACGGTTATGTTGTTTTCGATTTTGACAGGTTGTCGTGGCGACATACCGAAAAAACGAACAATAGCAGTTGTTGCAAAAGGTGAATCACATGCATTTTGGCAGTCGGTCAAATCCGGCGCTGAGGCGGCCGGGGAGAAATACGGGTATAATGTTACGTTCAGAGGACCTGCCAGCGAGTCCGCAAAGGATCTTCCTTCGCAACTTGAAATGGTACAAACGGCTATTTCAAACGGTTCTTCAGCTATTGTGCTTGGGACAATAGGCGAGGGCTTTGTGGGGGTGCTTTCTCAGGCAAAGGCTTCGGGAATACCGGTTGTAGAGTTCGATAGTGGAGTCTGGGATAAGGATATTGAACAATTAAACAATACAAATAAAAATCCAATAGTTTCTTCGGTTGCAACAAGTAACTACTCAGCGGCAGGTTTGGCAGCAGAGCATTTTTTCAGGGCAATAAAAAATGATATAGCAGCACGCGACAGGTTTGTAATCGGGGTTATTCAGCATGATGAAACACAGACCGGTATTGATAGAGCCGCCGGATTTATAAACAAATTTAAGGAATTGGCGGATCAAGACCAATTATTAAAAGATAGATATGTTATAGAGCATGAAATAAAACCCGGTGATGCCGGAAATGTTTACAAAACAGCCTTGGAGGCACTTGCAGAAAAGCAAGCAAACGCTATATTTATGACCAATGAGGGTGTTGTTAAGCAGGTTTATGATGCGATTGCTTCATCAGGTGGTAAATATGATTCGATAAAATTTTGTGGTTATGATGCCGGAACAAAGCAGATAGAGTGGATGAAAAAAACAACCGGAGCCAGTTTAGTGGGCTCGGTTGCACAAGACTCATACCAGATAGGCTATAAAGCTGTTGAGCAGGCAGTTATGGCACTAGAGGGTAAAGAGGTTGAGAAAAGAGTTGACATTTCAGGTGCGTGGTGGGATGCCGGGAATGTTGATGAAATGATTGATCGGAATTTAGTTTATAAGGGTTAAATTATAAAAATAGGGATTGACCTTAAAAGCCAATCCCTATTTAATATGTTAAGTTTTAATATTAGGTTATTTAAAAAACTTATTCATATTGCTGTTATAAACAAATATGGCGGTACGGTTTTGGTTAACAGAAAAAGAATGATATGTCAGGTTGAGATACATTTGGTTGGCAAGGGTTTGTATTTTTCTGTCAAGCTGACCGGCATTAACAGAATCGACAAGCACCAAAGCCCACTTATTATTGTGTTCTGAAAATGCGGATTTGATTTGCTTGACAAAATCAGAATTGTTGACGTTTGAAAGGTGTCTGTCAACCTTTAGATACAATCCTTCTTTTACAGGCGGATAGATCTCGTTATAGTCCGGAAGTTTTTGCTGCAAATTATCGTCAAAGCAATACAGAACACCGCCATGAAATTCTGTCGACCTAGTAGTTGGCACAAGTGATTCTTCTGAGGCGTCAATATTATACCATGCGTTGTCTATTTGCACGAAATTCCAAGTATGGCCTACATCGGTAATAGTTTCAGTTGGCCCGTCGGTTGTTTCAGTATTTGCCGAAGAACCGAAAGATTTTTCCACACAGTTGATTCCCGCCAAATTATATAAAAGTGAAAGTGCATTCGCATATCCGTCACAATGGCTTGTTCCGCCTATAAGCGTGTCATACAAATAGGGATAGACCGCGCTGTTGTCGGGATATCTGTTCAAATCATAAGTTACCTTGTCGGCAAGATAATGAAATAGTTCTTCTGCCTTTTGTGCCGCATTAATATCAGTAGGAAGGGTTGCAATAATTTCATTGGCCTTTTCAAGTGCCTGCATTTTTTTCTCCCAAAAAGAACTTTCAAAATTATTAACTGTAACATAAAAACCGTCAAATTCAGCGTTGCGAGTATAAAGATTAAGCATGTTAACACTATATGCACTTGTGAAATCACCGTATTCAAACCGAAGGTTTTGTTCTAACAAGGGTGAGTCAAGTGAAAGCGCACAAAGAATATGTGGCAATCTGGAACCGTCTTCTATGATTAAATCGTCAACTAAAATATTTGTATATCCCTCTTCCATAGCGTACTCAAGTGCCCGATATACAATTTGCTCCTGTGCCGACAGGGAGTCGTAATGGATACTGCCACGGTAAGAGGAGTATTCAATAGTTTTTTCACCGAATTGCTCCAGTGTGAGTATATTTTCCTCGCTGTCTTTAAAAAGAGTTCCGTTTGAAAAGCCCAGGTGAGGAGTTGCCTCTATTTCTTCTATAAATTTATTACCCCAAACCGTGTCGATTATTTCGGAACATCCGCTTAAACAAAAACAATTAACAATTATCAAAAGACAACATAAAAAACGTCGCATATACTGGCCCCTTAATATAAATTAACACAAAATAAGTTAAAAAACAGCAAAGAAATTAATTGTCTGAGTTTATCTTGTTGTAAAGAATTTCGTAATCGGCTGCAAGTGAAAAATTAGGATTGTAATAGGGGTCGCCGGTCTTTAAAATCTTATCGTCCCACTTTTTGTGGAAAAGTTCAATCTCGCGGGCAAATCTTTTTTGCTTTGCAGGTGTATTTTCATATCCGCGGCTTTTTGACTCATAATGATAAAGTTCAGCATAGGGGGTAAGTACAATAAGTTTATCAAGTTCTCTTATGCGCAGGCAGAAATCAACATCATTATATGCGACAGCAAATTCGTCGTCGAGACCGTTGATTTGATCAAACAGAGATTTTTTTACCATAAGACATGCAGCGGTTACTGCGCTTAGATTGTGGGCATAGTACATTATTCCCATATAGCCGAATTCGGTGGATTTAACATGACGGTGTGTGTGTCCCGAAATGCCGCCCAAACCGACAACAACACCGCCGTGCTGAACGGTATTATCGGGATAATAAAGTTTTGCACCGACAATTCCGACATCCGATCTTTGTGCATACATAAGCATTTCTTCAATCCATTCAGGCGTTATTACCTCGGTATCGTTGTTGAGCAAAACAAGATATTCGCCGTTTGCATGCTTTGCACCGAAATTATTTATTAAAGAATAGTTGAATTCATTATCATATTTCACAACTTTAATGTTTTGATGCTCTTCTATTTCTTTGTAATAATCAAAAATTTCTTTTTCTGTACTGTTGTTTTCAATTACAATTATTTCATAATTATTATAGGTTGATTTTGATAAAATAGACTTGATACATCTTTGAAGATCGGACTTATGATTCATATTAGGAATCATAATAGACACAAGGGGGGTTGCTTTTAATTCGTATTTTATTCTGTATATAGTAGGAAACGCCTTGCTGCTTTCAACCGTACAATTATAGCCGCGTGATTTAATGCTTTCGTATACTGCACGCTTGCCGGCATCTACCGCGTAGGTTTTTGAATCTATATCCATAGCAACAGACTGCGGGTGAGAACGCCAAAAATAAAGCAATTTCGGAATATGATGTATTTTTTCCGCATTAGCCGTGAGCCTTAAAATCATATCATGATCCTGACTTCCGTCAAATTCCTTGCGGAACATGCCTGCTTTTTCAATCAGCTGTCTTGAAAACACTGAAAAGTGGCAGATATAGTTATTTGCAAACAAATTGTCGATTGCAAAATCGGGCTTAAAGTGAAACGTTATAATCTTTTTAATATTGGGACTTTCAAAGGTCGCCTCGTCGGTATAGAGAAAGTCGGCGCCGTGTTCACAGATCGCTTTTGCGTTTTCAAACAGTACAGAGGGGTGAAGTACATCGTCGTGGTCAAAGAGTCCGATATAGTCACCGGTTGACATTTTGATACATTCGTTTGTGTTTTCGGAAATGCCTAAATTTTTCTCTAGTTTTTTATAAACAATACGCTTGTCGTTTTTTTGATATACCTTTACGCGTTGTCCGACTTCGTTGTGGTCACTGTCACTCCCGTCGGCAAGACAAAGTTCCCAGTTGGAATATGTTTGTGCTTGCACCG
>JAUMXX010000031.1:7038-12881 GCA_030535285.1 bacterium
TTCATTCAAGAAATTAATCGGAGTGTTGTAAAGCGGAACGAGTATGCTGAACTTGATATCTTTGGAAAAAGTATAATTATTTTCACGATTGCGTCGCTTTTTTGAAATTTTTGAGTAGTCGACGTTACGATGAGCGTTTTTGCGTGCTTTTATACGTCTTGCAAGTCCGCGTATGCCTTCACGCAGGAAAACCTTTAACGATTTAAATATAATTCGGGTCAGCTTGTTTTTATTCAGTAAAGCTTTCAGTGCAGTAGATACGGTTCGCAACGGTTGGGTAATTCTCCAAAACCACGCGTTTGTAACATCAAAGTAAAGAGAAGTTATATATGATAGCTGTTCTTTTAATTCTTCGATTTCTGCAGATTCATCTTTAATAACTTGTTCAGAATCCTCTGTGAAATCTCGTTCTTGGTTGTCAGAAGAATAACATATTAAATTTTTGGTAACGATTTTATCGCCATCGTCAGCCGGAGTTTCAAAAACAAATAAATCAGCCGAGAAATGACCGATGCTATTGTCATTATTAAAGTAATGATAGAATCCATTTTTGATAAATTGATTGATTAATCGGTCTGTTGAGCCACAATCGGCAGGGGTTGTGTCATGGTCGGCAGGCAAGCAATCGGTACAGAAGACCAGTTTATCTGAGTAATCGCACATATTTTTTAATGCGGCTTTAGCATCTTCTTCAGATAATTCTTCCAAAACTCCCAGACAGGTTATCATATCGTACCTTTTTGGGAAATTTTCGGGCAGAGGGTCAATGATCGATGCTGTTGTACAGAACGATTTTACACCGGTTATAACATGCTTTATGGCGTATTCGGAAACATCAATCCCGTAAGCCTCAACGCCTAATATTCGCAACTGCTCTACCAATCCGCCCATAGCGCAACCTACATCGAGCACGGTTTTAGGGTGGTATTTGTTTACGATTAGTCTGGCTGTATTTTGAAAAAAGAGTGTTAGTTCATTACTCTTTTTATAATTAATGGTTTTTGAGCCGAAAGTATAGTTTTCATAATAAGTTTTGCTGTAAGATTTGTTCTTATTCATTTTGCATCCTCACAATTAAAAAGTGGTAATAATATCGCATAATAGTATAACATATTGTTTGCATATTATCAACTAGGCATTGTCAAAATTTGACATGATAAATTATATTTTGTGCCATTTTTAAATATTAAGAAATACGTTTTACGTTTATAAGTTCCTTAGTTTTTTAAAAGGGAATTTATAAAACAGTGCTTTTCTGATTATGAATGGGGGAAGGCTCTGCTTTACGTAAAAATCGAGTATTCAAAACGAAACTTGTCAAGAATTTCGGACAGATAGAAGAGTGAATAGTTAAAAGTGAAAAAGTAAAAATCGACAAACCTCTGCCGAGATTTGTCGATTTTTGGTGCGGGTGACAGGACTTGAACCTGCACATCGAAGACACTAGATCCTAAGTCTAGCGCGTCTGCCAATTCCGCCACACCCGCTCGTTTTGCTTGACAATTCTATCACATCAAAATAAAGTTGTCAACTCATTAATTGAATGTTTGATTTTATGGGTATTTGTGATAATATGTAATCAAGGTCAATTCTTTGTTTTGTGTTTAGAAGTATAATAATTTGTATTTACAACTGTTTACTCAATTTTGTGTCAAAAAGGGTATGGTGGTTTTTATGTTAAGACTGGTTGTGTGTGACTGCGACGGAACACTGCTTTTGGAAAATGAAGATCGCTTGCGTAATGATGTCATTGATATGATAACAAAAATTACTGATAGAAAGATTATGTTTGTTGTTGCGAGCGGACGCTGTTATCAGGATTTAAAGCGTCTGTTTTCGGGCGTCTTGGGACGCACGGTTTTTATTTGCAATGACGGGGCAGTTTCGGTTTATCAAAACAGTATAATTGATTCAAATACGATCTGTCGTTCCGTTTTAGCGGAAGTTGCTAAAAAATTCGGTCACGTATATTTGTACGGTGTTAATAATACATATTGTATTGGTAAGGATATAATGCCTGTTATAAATGAGAGTCGGCAGGTTGATAATTTGAATTGTGTTGGCTCCGGTATACACAAGATTGGATTTTACGGCATTGATTCTCGATTGCTTTTGTCAGAGTTATCAATGCTGGGGCTTCGTATGAGTTATAAAAGCCGTAATTGGTGCGAGTTTGTAATGGATAGCGTCGATAAGGGCGTAGCGGTTAGCAGTGTTATGCAAAAGTTTAAAATAAATTACGAGGAATCCGCTTGTTTCGGTGATGGAATAAATGATCTGCCGATGTTTGATCGGTGTAAAGAAACATATGCAATTTCCGGTTCTTATGCGGCTGCAAGCGGCAAGGCTTTGTTCCAATGTGACGATATTGTTGGAACGATACTAAATCTATTAAAAATAAAATAACAAAATCTTTGTTTTTTTTGATTTTGCCGAAAAACCCAAAATAATTTTTGGGTTTTTCTTTATTTTTACTTGTTTTTTGTTGACATTATGTGGTTTTGGTGTTAATATGTACTCAGATAGGTAGTGTGAATATTAGCATTTGCAGAAGTTCATGCTAAAGTCGCACAAAAGAGCAATATGGCATATGCCATAAAAACTGTATATAACAGTTGTGTGAAACAGTTGTTATACGTTTGATTGTTATTTACGTTTTGTAAAGAGAAAGGATGCGGTGATTGAAATGAAAAGTGAATATGTTAATGAAATTGTTAAATCACAGCGTATAGATAAATTAATTAATGAACTATATGATCATACCCCTGAGATTGAGTCTGATCGTGCGGTTTTGCTTACACAGTCATACAAAACTACCGAATCTGAACCAATTATTACACGCAGGGCTAAGGCATTCAAAAACATACTCGATAATATACCCATAACTATACGTGACGGTGAATTAGTGGTGGGCAGCGCAACCAAGAGCGCACGCGGCTGTCAGACGTTTCCTGAATTTTCTTTTAAATGGCTTCAGGATGAATTTGAAACCGTCTCAACACGAACCTTTGATCCGTTTTATATGTCAGAGGAAACCAAAAAGAATTTGGAAGAAGCTTATAAATATTGGGACGGGAAAACTACAAGTGATTTAGCTGAAAGTTATATGAGCCGTGAAACGAAACTTGCTATGGAACACAACATCTTTACTCCGGGCAACTACTTTTACAACGGAGTAGGGCATGTTACTGTTAATTACGGCGAAATTTTAGAATATGGATATGAGGGGATAATCGAGAAGGCTAAAACTGCTTTAGTGAAAATTGAACCCTCGGATGCTGATTGTTCGCAACGCAGTCATTTTTTAAATGCAGTAATAACAAGTTGTAATGCGGTTATTGATTATGCAGAAAGGTATTCTAAACTTGCTGCCCGGTTGGCAAACGAGGAAAAGGATGCTGCAAGGAGAGCAGAGTTAAATATAATAGCGCAGAATTGCTCGAGGGTGCCGCGCAAGGGTGCAACTTCGTTTTACGAGGCGTGTCAGTCATTCTGGTTTGTTCAAATGCTCATACAGGTTGAATCAAGCGGACATTCAATTTCTCCGGGCAGGTTTGACCAATACATGTATCCGTATTTTAAAAAAGATATTGAAAGCGGAAAGATTACGATTGAGTTTGCGCAGGAACTGCTTGATTGTATCTGGGTTAAACTTAATGATTTGAACAAAGTCAGAGATGTTGTTTCGGCTGAGGGATTTTCGGGTTATAGTTTATTCCAAAACCTAATAGTCGGCGGACAGGACGGTGAGGGTAACGATGTTACCAATGAACTTTCCTACATGTGTATTGAGGCATCAATGCATGTACGGTTGCCGCAACCGTCATTGTCGGTTCGTGTTTGGAATAAAACTCCGCATCAATTGCTTATTAAGGCGGCAACATTAACCCGTACAGGCGTTGGTTTACCGGCGTATTATAATGATGAAGTAATTATCCCTGCTTTAATAAATAGAGGGCTCAGCATTGAGGATGCAAGGGATTACAACATCATCGGCTGTGTCGAACCGCAAAAATCCGGTAAGACAGAGGGTTGGCATGATGCAGCATTTTTCAATATGTGCAGACCGCTTGAACTCGTTTTTTCGAGGGGTGTTGACGAGGGTGTACAAATCGGTCCTGTTACGGCTGATGTCACCGAAATGAATAGTTTTGAGGAATTTTTCCAAGCCTACAAGACGCAGAATGAATACATGATAAAACTTTTAGTTAATGCCGATAATGCGATTGATGTTGCCCATGCTCAAAGGTGTCCTTTGCCGTTCTTGTCATCTATGATCGAGGACTGTATCGGCAGAGGAAAGACCGTTCAAGAGGGTGGCGCAGTTTACAACTTTACCGGCCCTCAGGGATTTGGAATTGCTAATATGACCGATTCATTATGGGCTATTAAGAAACTGGTATTTGAACAAAAGAAGTACACACTGGAAGACTTTAAAAATGCGCTACAGGATAATTTCGGCAAGGATATGGACAAATTCAAGGCAGAAAAACTCACTGTAAAGGTTGCTCAGGAACTTTATTCTAAGGGTAAAACTGTCAACAATGCTGAAATCGGAGAAATTTACAGGGCGGTTTCAA
Organism: bacterium; assembly: GCA_030535285.1. Classification (GTDB taxonomy): domain Bacteria; phylum Bacillota; class Clostridia; order Oscillospirales; family Acutalibacteraceae; genus JAUMXX01. The sequence goes on from JAUMXX010000031.1 coordinate 11,619, forward strand.
CCAATAATTGTTCCGATGAGAAAAAAGCTTTTTATGACAGGCTTCTTAATGATATCTATTCACTTGAGAAGTACGGAAATGATATAAAACAGGTTGATAAGTTTGCGCGTGAAATTGCCTATACATATACAAAACCGTTAGAGACCTATAAAAATCCCAGAGGCGGTCAATTCCAAGCAGGTCTGTATCCGGTTTCGGCGAATGTACCTTTGGGTGCACAGACCGGAGCAACTCCGGACGGAAGGTTAGCAAACACTCCTATTGCTGACGGTGTTTCGCCGGCTTCGGGCAGGGATGTAAACGGCCCTACTGCTGCAGCAAACTCTGTTGCGCAGCTTGACCACTTTATTGCATCTAATGGAACACTATTTAATATGAAATTCCACCCGTCTGCGTTGTCGGGTCGCTCGGGACTTGAGAGTTTTGTTGCATTGGTAAGAGGATATTTTGATCAAAAAGGAAGCCATATGCAGTTTAATGTTGTAAGCCGAGATGTGTTGCTTGATGCACAGAAAAATCCTGATAAATACAAATCTTTGGTTGTACGTGTTGCAGGTTACAGCGCATTGTTTACTACACTTTCCCGTTCCTTGCAGGATGATATTATTATGCGTACCGAACAGGGAGGATTTTAGATTGGACTATTTAAAAACCAAGGGTAGAATTTTCGATATTCAGAGATTTTCTGTCCATGACGGTCCGGGTGTCAGAACCATTGTGTTTTTAAAGGGTTGTTTTCTGCGCTGTAAGTGGTGTTGTAATCCCGAATCGCAGGAGTATGAAATTCAGCAAATGACTCGTAACGGTAAGGTGCAGACGGTTGGCTATGATGTTACTGTCGCCGAGGTTATGGAGCAGATTGAAAAAGACAGGGTCTATTATCGTCGGTCAAACGGTGGGGTTACACTATCGGGCGGAGAGTCATTGGCACAGCCGGAGTTTGCAGCAAGCCTGCTTCGCGCATGTAAACAAGCGGGGATTAATACTGCAATCGAATCCACAGCGTGCGCACCGTTTGAGGTTATCGAAAAGATTTTGCCGTATTTGGATTTATATTTGCTTGATATAAAGCATTTAAACAGTGAAAAACATCAAAGGTTTACCACCAAACCAAATGATTTGATTTTGGAAAATGCAAAGAAAATTGCCAAAAGCAGTACCGAATTAGTAATAAGGGTTCCGGTTATTCCTACATTTAACGACACGGTTGATGAAATTTCGGATATTGCAAACTTTGCTGCAAGGCTTGACGGGGTGCGGGAA
>JAUMXX010000031.1:12891-13959 GCA_030535285.1 bacterium
CACAGACTCGGAATGGATAAATATGCCGGGCTTGGCAGACGGTATGAGATGGAGGGTATACAGCCCTTAAGTGATGATAAGATTCAGTTGTTATTCAATGCTGCAAGGCAAAGTGGATTGGATTGTAAAATAGGGGGTTAGAACTTGGATAATATTTACGGGGATAAGGCGAGAATCATTCAGGAAATAGTTCCTGGCAAACAGATTACTTTGGCGCACATTATTGCAAATCCTGATGAAGTTTTATATAAAAAACTCGGACTTGATCCTGCGGTTGATTATCACCGCAGCGCGATAGGAATACTCACTGTTTCACCGAGTGAGACTGCAATTATTGCGGGTGATATAGCAATCAAAAGTTCAGGTGCAGAACTGGGATTTGTCGATCGTTTCAGCGGTACCCTGATTGTTACCGGAAGTGTTTCACAGGTTGAATCGTCACTTTGTGCGGTTGTTGAGTATTCACGCGACAAACTGGGTTTTACAGTTTGTGAGATAACAAGAACATAATATGAAAAAATTAATACTGATAGGCAGAAGTGAAAGCGGAAAAACTTCTTTGAAAGATGCGTTGCTGGGGAAAAGGCAACAATATCACAAAACACAATATATAAACCGTGAAGATTGGACAATTGATACTCCGGGTGAATATGCTGCAAACAAACTTCTCGCGAGGGCTCTTGCACTTTATTCATATGAAGCCGATATTGTCGGACTCTTAATTTCGGCAGATGAACCGTATTCACTTTTCAGTCCTAATATTACCTGTATGGCTAACCGCGAGGTTATTGGGATTGTAACAAAGATTGATCTTGATGATGCGAATCCCGACAGGGCAGAAAATTGGTTAAAACTTTCGGGTTGTAAGCAAGTTTTCAGGGTTTCTTCGGTCACCGGTGACGGAATTTCGCAACTTTTTGAGTATTTGTCCCAAAAAACAGAAAAAAATTAACTGTTTTTTACCGAAAAACAGAAATTATCACCTAAAAACAACAAAATTCAAAATAAAAAAAGAAAAATATGTTGACTTTTCTGTGTTTTGGTGTTAATATTTATATGAAAAATAAA
>JAUMXX010000098.1 GCA_030535285.1 bacterium
ATCTGCGACTGAAATATAATAGCAAATAAAATATTAATTGTCAATATAAAATTTCAAAATTAAAAAATATTTTTACCGCTGCTGTCAATTGCAACAATCAAGGGGAAATCGACAAATTCTAGTTTTTTAACCGATTCACATTCCAGTTCGTCAAAAGCGATAACATCGCACGATTTGATACATTTAGCCGCCAATGCACCGGCGCCGCCGATTGCGCAGAGATAAACGGCATTGTTTTTGACGATTGCTTCGCAAACCGAAGAGTTACGTTGACCTTTTCCTATTAGACATTTAACCCCTAAGTCTAACAGTGCGGGGGTATAAGGGTCCATTCTTCCGGAGGTTGTAGGTCCGCAACTGCCGATAGGAAGGTTGTCCGGAGTTGGTGTGGGACCCGCATAATATATTGTTGCGTTTTTCAGGTCAAAGGGAAGGGGTGAGTTGCTTTTTAGAAGTTCGGATATTTTTTTGTGTGCAGCATCTCTTGCAGTGAAAACGGTTCCCGATAAAAGTACCCGGTCACCGACAGAGAGCTTTTGACAAAAATCAGCAATTTCCGCTGTATTTATTTTAAAAGTTTTCACATTTTAAACCTCCGTCAACAATCTATTGATATTATAACATCATTCTTTGTGATTGCAATAATTTTGTAGTGTTCAATCTGCGAATTTAAAAAAGCGTGGTAATTTACAAAATAGCCCTTGACAATTGATTTTTGATGCAATATAATTGTAAATTGCTTAATTATGGGTTATTGTGCGCCATTTTTGCTATTTAATGTAATTAAAGCACAGCGGTTAACAGAACCCATACTTTATAAATGTGTGTAAAATTAACTGTTTCGTAAGTTTTTTTACATTTATGAAGTCAAAAACAATAAGGAGTGATTTTAGCCTATGATGCCATCTGTCAAGGTCAAACCGATTCATCTCGGGAATAACGAGAGAATGAGCTTTTCTCAAATCAATGAGGTTATTGATATGCCAAATCTCATTGAGGTGCAGAAAGACTCTTATAAGTGGTTTCTTGAGGAAGGACTTAAGGAAGTTTTTCGCGATATGTCTTCAATTACCGACTATACCGGTAATTTAGTTTTGGATTTTATCGACTATCGCCTTGATGATACGCCAAAGTATACTGTAAAGGAATGTAAGGAAAGGGATGCAACATATGCAGCTCCTATGCGTGTTGTTGCAAGACTTTATAATAAGACAACGGGAGAAATCAAAGAAAACGAAGTTTATATGGGCGATTTCCCGCTTATGACCGATTCCGGAACCTTCGTTATTAACGGCGCAGAGCGTGTCGTCGTTTCTCAATTGGTTCGTTCTCCCGGTGTGTATTACGACTGTGTGCAGGATAAAACCGGAAAGTATCTTTTCAGTTCTACCGTTATTCCTTCACGTGGCGCATGGCTTGAGTATGAAACCGATCAAAACGGTATCTTATATGTACGTATTGATAAAAACCGTAAATTGCCTTTGAGTACATTTGTACGCGCACTGGGTGTTGCTACAAATGCAGAGATTTGTGAACTTTTAGGTGAGGATGAGCATATGCTCGCAACCTTTGAAAAGGATGCTTCGACCGACACAAATTCTGCTTTGATTGAGGTTTATAAGAAACTCCGTCCGGGAGAGCCTGCAACTGTTGAGGGTGCACAAAGTTATATTTATCAGTTGTTTTTTGACACAAGAAAGTATGACCTCTCACGTGTTGGCCGTTTCAAATATAATAAAAAGTTGTCATTGGTTTCAAGAATAGAAGGCAAGGTGCTTTCAAGACCTGTTGCGGATCCCATGACCGGAGAAATTATTGCTGAGGTTGACCAGAAACCGATTTCAAGAGAACTTGCGATCGAGATGCAGCGCAAGGGTGTTAACAGTGTTTATCTTAATGTGCTTGAAAACGAGGGCAATACTGTCGAGGTTAAGGTTTTAACAAACGGTACAGTTGATATTAAAGATTTTGTTTCTTTCGACGCTTCCGAGTTAGGTGTTAATGAGAATGTTTGCTTCCCGGTGTTGAAAAACATTCTCGAGTCGTTTGATTCTGAGGAAGATATCAAGGAGGCAATCTCTGCTAACCTTGATAAACTTTGTCCTAACCATATTACTTTTGAGGATATTTTTGCTTCAATCAACTATATTTTGGGCTTAGCTCACGGGGTGGGTACTGTTGATGATATAGACCATCTGGGTAACAGACGTATCCGTTCGGTCGGCGAATTATTACAGAACCAATTCAGAATCGGTTTTGCAAGAATGGAACGACTTGTACGTGAAAAGATGACCCTGCAGGCACAGGACGAAGATAAAATCACACCGCAGTCACTTATAAATATCCGTGCCGTTGTTGCTGCGATTAAGGAATTTTTCGGTTCTTCACCTCTGTCGCAATTCATGGATCAGACTAACCCGTTGTCAGAATTGACACACAAAAGGCGTCTTTCGGCTTTGGGACCCGGTGGTTTGTCGCGTGACCGTGCAGGATTTGAGGTTCGTGACGTTCACTATACTCACTACGGAAGAATGTGTCCTATAGAGACTCCGGAAGGCCCCAACATCGGACTTATTTCCTATCTTGCAACATTTGCAAGAATTAATGAGTACGGATTTATCGAGGCTCCGTTCAGAAAGGTAGATAAAGCTACCGGAAAGGTGCTCGATGAGGTAGTTTACATGACGGCTGACGAGGAGGACGATTTTGTTGTCGCTCAGGCTAATGAACCCTTGAATGATGATAAAACTTTCAAGAATCCAAGGGTAAATGCCAGATACCGTGATGAATTTTTGGAAATCGAGGCTGAAAAAGCCGATTTCATGGACGTTTCACCGAAAATGGTTGTTTCGGTTGCTACCGCCATGATTCCTTTCCTTGAAAACGATGATACAAACCGTGCTTTGATGGGATCAAACATGCAGAAGCAGGCTGTTCCGTTGCTTAAGACTGAGAATCCTATTGTCGGAACCGGTATGGAGTATAAGGCTGCTGTTGATTCGGGTGTTGTAGTGCTTGCAAAACGTGCCGGAAAGGTTGTTTTTGTAAGTGCTGATAAGATCAGAATTAAGGCCGATAATGGCGAAATTGATGAATATGAACTGATTAAGTTTATGCGTTCCAATCACGGAACATGTATGAATCAGAGACCGATTGTTGATGTCGGACAACGCGTTGAAGCTATGGATGTTATTGCCGACGGTCCCGCAACCAGCAACGGTGA
>JAUMXX010000099.1 GCA_030535285.1 bacterium
GAATTGCGGGAAGTGGTCAGCGTGAGTTGTTAGAGGCTATTGCAGGTCTTCAAAAACTTGATACGGGCGAGATTTTGTATAATAATCCTAAAACAAATGAATTCGATAGTCTGCGTAACAAAACACCGCTTCAAATCAGGGATTTAGGGGTAAGACTCTCTTTTGTGCCTGAGGACCGTGTAGGAATGGGACTTGTCAGCAATATGGATATTGTCGATAATATGATGTTGAGAAGTTACCAAAAGGGAAAATCGGTGTTTTTGGAGAGAAAGGCACCCAAAGACTTGGCGAATACCATAATTGAGGATTTAAATGTTGTGACGCCAAGTGTAAATACGCCGGTAAGGAAGCTGTCGGGCGGTAATGTACAAAAGATACTTGTCGGTCGAGAAATTTCGGCTTCTCCCACGGTTTTAATGGCGGCGTACCCTGTCAGAGGTCTTGACATAAACTCATCATATACAATTTATAATTTACTCAACGCCCAAAAAGAGAAGGGTGTAGCGGTAATTTTTGTCGGTGAGGATTTGGATGTTTTGTTGGAACTTTGCGACAGAATTATGGTAATTGGCGGGGGAAGTGTGACCGGTGTTGTCGATGGAAGAACGACTACTAAAGAAGAAGTCGGTCTGCTTATGACTAAGTTTAAACACAAGGAGGAAGGAACAGATGAGTAAAACAGTTTCAAAGGTTCGTGAGCCTCTTTTTCACATTGTGAAAAGAAGCGGCCTTCCTTGGTGGCAGTCTTGGTGTATAAGAATATTAGCAGTTCTTATCGCACTCATAATCTGCGGTATTATAACAGTTATTTTGACCGGACAGAATCCTCTCGGTGTCTACGGCACAATGATTGAAGGCGCTATAGGAACACAACGTCGCTTGTGGGTGCTTCTACAAAATGTTTCAATGCTTTTATGTGTTGCTTTAGCAGTTACTCCTGCATTCAGAATGAGGTTTTGGAATATCGGTGCTGAGGGTCAGGTACTTATCGGAGGTCTTGCAACCGCTGTCTGCATGATGAATCTCGGTGGGAAAATGCCCACGGCGATTTTAATACCTGTAATGATATTAGCGAGTATTTTATCGGGTGCTTTATGGGGGATTATCCCTGCAATATTCAAAGCAAAATGGAACACAAACGAAACCTTATTCACACTTATGATGAATTATATTGCAATACAACTTGTGTCGTATTTTTGCTTGGTGAAGTCTGTACCGAAGGGTTCGGGTACAATAGGTACAATAAACCGTGATACACAGTATGGATGGTTTCCCACAATAGGTGAATATGATTATCTGCTTAACGTTATCATTGTTTTGGTTTTGACGGTTATTATGTTTATTTATCTTAAATACAGTAAACATGGTTATGAAATCGCAGTTGTCGGCGAATCAAAAAACACTGCGAGATACATTGGAGTAAATGTTAAAAAGGTAATAATTCGTACAATGGCGGTTTCAGGCGCTTTGTGCGGTGTTGCAGGTCTGCTTTTAGTAGCGTCTACAACAGGACATACCCTTTCAAGTGAAACAGCAGGCGGCAGAGGATTTACCGCTATAATGGTTTCTTGGCTTGCAAAGTTTAATCCGCTTTATATGATTCTGACCTCACTGCTAATTGTGTTTTTGCAAAGGGGTGCCATAGAAATTTCAACAATTTACGGTCTGAATGACTCGTTTTCCGAAATTATAACAGGAATAATTATTTTCTTTATAATCGGTTGTGAATTTTTCCTTAATTATTCAATTAAGTTGTGCAAAAAGGAGGTTGGTGAATAATGTTGATTGCAGGATTTATTCATCGTGCGGTAATGCAGGGAATACCACTGCTTTTTGGCTCTACCGGTGAAATAATTACAGAAAAATCGGGCAATCTGAATTTGGGTATTCCGGGTGTTATGTATGTCGGCGGCATTTCCGGTGTTATCGGTGCATTTCTTTACGAACAGTCTTTGAAAACTGCACAACCAAATCCCTTTTTAATTATTGCCATCCCGCTTTTTGCATCTATTTTAGGCTCACTTCTGATGGGACTCATATACTCTTTTTTAACCGTTACGCTAAGGGTAAATCAAAATGTTACCGGGTTGGCACTTACAACCTTCGGCGTTGGTATCGGTAACTTTTTCGGCGGATCACTTATAAAGCTTGTTAACAGCGATATGCCGTCGATTACGCTTTCTAAGACAAGTTCTTATTTTTCTAAAACCCTGCCTTTTGCCGAAGATTTAGGATGGGTTGGCGAAGTGTTTCTGTCGTATAGTTTTCTGGCTTATGCCGCAATTATTATTGCGTTGGTGACTTCGTATATTCTAAACAGAACAAGGACAGGCCTTAATCTACGTGCGGTGGGCGAAAACCCTGCAACCGCCGATGCGGCAGGTATCAGCGTCGTAAAATATAAATACCTATCCACCTGTATCGGAAGCGTAGTAGCTGGTTTTGGCGGGCTTTATTATGTAATGGATTATGCTTGCGGTATTTGGTCAAACGATGCTTTCGGTGATCGTGGTTGGCTTTCAATAGCACTTGTTATTTTTGCTGTCTGGAAACCCAGTTTGAGTATTTTGGGTTCAATACTCTTTGGGGGATTGTATATTATTCATAACTATATTCCCAATTTAAGCTTCCAAAATCAAGAACTGTTTAAGATGGCTCCGTATATCGTTACTTTGTTGGTGCTCATTTTTATCAGTTTGCGTCAAAAGAAAGAAACTCAACCTCCTGAAAGTCTGGGTATTTCATATTTCAGAGAAGAAAGATAACAACATTTATAAACCGGAATTCAGGATAAATACGATTTTAAAGAGTAGATACATGAGCAGTTATGTATCTACCTTTTTTATTGAATTACAGATGCTGCTCACAATTTTTTTGGCGGTAGTATGTGTTTTGCTGATGTGCGTCTAAAACCGAAACATCCGTTTGTTTCTTAAAAAAAGCATAATTACTTAAACAAAATTTGTCGAATAATGTCTTTACAAATAAGATATTGTATAGTATAATTTTAGCAATACAATATCTTGTTAAAGTATTGTAAAAAGTGGTGTTGTTTTGATAAGACACTTTACATCTGAAAAGGCGCAAGTCGCCGATAAGGCGTTAATAAAATGTATATTATTTTATTGATTTGGAGGAGTGTAAAATGAAACTTGTTTATGGCG
>JAUMXX010000100.1 GCA_030535285.1 bacterium
GCAACATCAACCGACGATACGGACGATTTCGAGTAAACTTTTAATCTTAGCGTTGCAGATTCCCCGAAAGTCAACTTAGAGGCGAAGTCTAATGTCTTATCATCGGCGAGATAAGCCGACCCTGGGTATAGGACTGTGTTATTTTCCAAATTCGCATCCTTGGCGATCGAACCGACACCGGCAAGACAGGCTCCTTCCTTAACCGTAATTTTTGACTGCGTAACCGATCCGTCGAACTGTAATGTCCCCTGTTCTATAGTAGTCTTTCCATTATGAGAGCAATCCCCTCCGAAACGTTGACAGCCCGCGCCGATTTTTGTAATACTCCAGGTTCCGTTTTCGCGAATAAATCTACCCTCAAAATTACCATCGGATCCGTCATGGCCGAGGGTTGTTGTTATTGTAAAACCATTTGACAATCGCATCGCACCGGTTCCGAACAAGGCGTTCATATTGATATTATAGTTACCGCACTGCCAGTAACCGTACAGATAGAGATTACCAGGACGTTCAACTCCGCGCGGAAGAAAATCAACCGGCGTGTCAATACGGCTGTAAATATATGTATCGCCGGTATAATCACTTTCAGCGGAACCGATTGAAACGCCCGTTCCTCCTGAACTTGTACTCGAAGATTGACTCCAACTTGCCACCGTCAACCCATCTGTTCCTGAAAGTTTGCTATTGACTGCTTGTCCTTTTCCTGCTCTCTCCATAATGTAAATTCTGTTGTCTTCGGCATCGATAGGCGCATTCAAATATGGTTTTGCGTTTCCGTCCAAACAGACAGCACCTGTTGAAAGCACAATTTGCCCACCTTCTAATTTCGATGAATCTCCATAACTCGTACGGATTGAGTTCATTATTGCACCGTTCTCTGGAATTGTAAGCGTTTTTCCCGGAGAAAGCAAAATATTTTTACCTTCCGGAATTTCGGCTGGAGCTGCAGTTTCCGTGTATTTCATATACTCGCTGTCGGCCAGGATTTTAAGACCAAATTCTGGATCATTACACACAAACTTTGCTTCCCTTCGAATAAAAGGAACCACAGGACAAGTATCAGTACCAATAACACCTTGTCCAACGTTCTCGACCCCCTTATCAATTATAATTCTTCTATCACCTCCTAATGTCGCATCCGTATTTAAATGAATAAAACAAGGAGTCGTGCGTATCAGCTCTCCAATTTTTAGAACATTATGACCATCGGTACCCCATTGTATTTGAGTCGTCCCTCCTACAATCTCGTTTGCCTCATCAATGCCTGTAACCACAAGTTTCTCTATTCTATTGGTAACAAATTTATTTTTTGTACCGCTGAAAACCAACGTGCCCAAATTAAGTTCAACATCCTTTACACGAAGAATATCTTGAGAAGATGAACTTTTTAAAGCAAAAGTCCCGTGATTAACAACTACTTTCGCATTAAGCAAAGTTCCTTCACCGGTGAGGGACAAGGTACTCCCGGATCGAACAGTAACGCTGCCGGATATATCATTTGGTGCAGACAATGCCACCTTGCCGACAATCTCAACATTCTGTGCACCGCTGAAAACATTCTCAGTCGCAAGAGTCAGGGTATTTGCCGTTCCGCCTATTTTTATATCCCCATGCGGCCATTTGATTATGCCCGTAAGAGTATAATCCTTTGATGCAGCACCCAGTTTAAGTTCCGGATACTCGGTCAAGTCAAGCATTGACTCTCCAAGATCTTCATTCCCGCCGATACAGAGGCTACCGGATGATGTTTTTACAATCTGACCATTCGCTATCAAATCATAAATTTTTACGTTTCCACTGCCAACAAAATTAGCTCCCTCTAAAATCAGCACCTTAGAACCATTCGGAAGCGATTCGGTTTCATCTGCATATACAAACACCCTACCTTCACCAACCGTTATTTGTCCGTTAAAGGTATTTGATGTTCTCAGGTGTAAGTGAGATGTATTTGTATCATGACCGACAACGGAAAAATCGCCTCCCGAAACAGTTCCGTAAAAATTCCATATTCCGTTTTGAACGGAAATGACATTTCCGGAAGCCACAAAATCACTGTAGGTGACCAAAGTCCGCGAGCCCCATTTCTCGATCTTTTCCGGAGCCAAAATGCCGTCTTTGTCAACTATGCGCCCGCTAATTGTAAAAGCGCCCTCGCCTTCCGCCCAGAACTTGACTGAATTTGTAATCACGACATCACCCTGACCTAAATTAAGACCGCAGTTATTAGCCGCGCGACCATAAATATCGGTGGCGTTGAAATAAAACTTGTTATTGTTCTCCAGACTAATTGCCGAAGAAGTCGTGCAAAAACTAACATTCCCATTGACAATCACATCCCCCGACCCAAGTGCGGTTGAAGAATCCAAGTAAAGATAGTTTTTCCCCAGTATAACAGTGTCTCCAGCATAAGTATTCGCACCTGAAAGTTTCAACCGCTTTTTTCCATCAATAATCAATGATCCATTTTGAATCGTCGCTACAACACTCAAGATAGCACTTTTCCCTATGTCTCCAACAGTTGCATCCGCTGTGATTGCTCTCTCCTCCCCACCTAAATCAAGTATTAATGCGTTTTGATCTTTACCGCCTATAGTACAAACAGCAGAAGCATTTCCTTGCATCGCTTCATATATGTCCTTCTCCAGCATCAGCGTTTTTGCGCCGGTGCCGTCGGACTGGAATGTCATCGGGTAGTTGCCTACATAAGATATGTTCAAACCGTTGGTCAAAGCGATATCGTCATCGAAAATAATCGTCTGCGCGCCTGTAAGCGTCAAGTCGCTGCCGAACACTCCATTTACAACGCCGCCGACCCAGTTGGCGGTGTTGGTATAGTAATACGTTCCCTCTACCGTCTGTTTCCAGCCGGTTGCCGGTTCGTCAGAAAAGACTATTGCAGGCAAAAACGAGACCAATGCAACAATTACCTTGATACGATTTTTCATGATTACCCTCCTTCTTAAATCAGTTTGCTTTGCGGATGACTAAAACCCAGTCCAGAAG
>JAUMXX010000032.1:0-3226 GCA_030535285.1 bacterium
GTTAAAAAGGTTACAGATATAGGTGCTTTGAAGGTTGATCAGGTACTTATCGGAAGTTGCACCAACTCATCTCTGTATGATATGCTTAAGGTCGCAAAAATTCTTGAAGGAAAGACTATATCTCCCGATGTGTCGCTCGGTATTGCTCCGGGTTCAAAACAGGTGTTCAATATGCTTGCCGACTGCGGTGCACTATCAACCCTGATCTCCGCCGGTGCGAGAATACTGGAATGTGCCTGCGGTCCTTGTATCGGAATGGGTCAATCCCCAAATTCAAAAGGTGTATCTTTGAGAACCTTCAACCGAAACTTCGAAGGTCGTTCGGGTACTGCAGATGCAGGAATCTATCTTGTAAGCCCCGAAACTGCCGCAGCATCTGCGCTGACCGGTGTTTTAACCGATGCAAGAACCATTGATGCCGATTTGAGTGGGATTAAACTCCCCGATCAATTCTTAATAAATGACAACCTCGTTGATCCTCCTGCCCCCGTCGACCAAGCCGGTAGCATAGAAATTTTACGAGGTCCGAATATTAAACCTTTCCCAAAGACCGAACCGCTTGCCGAATCAATTACCGCAGAAGCAGTGCTAAAGGTCGGTGACAACATCACAACCGATCACATAATGCCTGCCGGTTCAAAAATATTGCCTTATCGCTCAAACATACCTTACCTTTCAAACTTCTGTTTCACTCGTTGCGATGAAAAGTTTCCTGAAAACTGTAAAAGGGCAAAAAGCGGTATAATTATCGGTGGCGAAAACTACGGTCAAGGTTCCAGCCGCGAACACGCCGCACTCGTTCCGCTTTATTTGGGCATTAAAGCAGTTGTTGTTAAATCGTTTGCCAGAATCCATGTTGCAAACCTCATTAATGCAGGAATTATCCCGCTTGTTTTCGATAACGCTGCCGACTATGACAAAATCTCACAAGGTGATGTTCTTTGCCTGCCACAAATCAAGGACGAGATTGAAAACAACCAAACAATAACACTTGAAAACAAAACAACCGGAGAAACTTATAAGGTCTCTGCCTCCCTTTCGGGCCGTTCCACCGACATTTTGTTGTCCGGCGGACTTTTAAGCTACACAAAATCCTTGGATGAAAGGTAAACAAATTTCTGAGCAAATCTTACCCGATTTACAATAACAGTCGTCCAGTACCTGTCGGTTTCTGACAGGTGTAGCGCATACAAACAGTGATCATCGTTTCAATGGTTGTATAAAGTATTTTAGTTGAGAAAGGATATGGTGATTATATGAAAACATCGCATATCTCAACATCAGTCATCAAACGCCTGCCAAGATACTATCGTTTTTTATTTGATCTGTTGCAATCCGATATGACAAGAATTTCTTCAAAAAGTCTTTCCGAGCGAATGGGTCTTACTGCGAGTCAGATCCGCCAGGATTTAAATTGCTTCGGCGGATTTGGTCAGCAAGGATACGGTTATAATATAAAATTGCTTTATGAGGAAATCGGCAAAATTTTAGGTATTGATACCATCAAAAAAGCCATCCTCGTCGGGACCGGAAATATGGGGCGAACACTCTTAGCTAATATGGATTTTCATTCGCGTGGATTTGAAATTATCGGGTTGTTTGATAATAAGGAATCCTTGATCGGTGAAAATATATCCGGACTTCCCGTAAGGCATATTGATACACTCGATGAATTTTGCCGTGAAAACCTTCCGGTTGCAGCAATTTTGTGTATCCCCCGAAATCACGCGCATGATGTGGCGGAGCAGCTCATTAATTTAGGTATTAAGGGCTTCTGGAACTTCACCCATTATGACCTGAGTGTTGCCTTCCCCGATGTAGCTGTAGAAAATGTTCACCTGGGTGATAGCTTGATGACCCTATGTTATAATATCAGTCCGAAAAATTAATTTTTAAACAGCAAAAATTCGGTCAAGTACGGACCGACCGAATTTTATAAGGGCAATAGAAAACCCCTATGGTAGTTTCATTTATTCTACCATAGGGGTGTTTTATATCCGTTTTTACGGACTTGTACGGTTAGTAAAACTTTACCGCGTTTTAATTGTATGATTATTTATCAATTTCAGAAGTACAGAACGGACATCTGACTGCTTCTATACTAATCTCGCTTTTACAATAAGGACACTCTTTGGTTACACTCTCTTCAGCAATTTCTTCTTTTTTGCTGAATAAATCAGTCATTTTGTTAACCGCCTTAACGATAAGAAATACCGCAAACGCCATTATAATAAAATTAATAACGGTTGTAACAAAAGCGCCGTATCTTATAGATACATTGAAATACGGAACGGTAAATACAAGGTTACTGAAATCCTTTTTGGCAAAAATTCCGATTATCGGATTGATAATATCGTTGGTCAGTGAACCAATAATCGTCTGAAACGCGGCACCGATAATAACACCGACAGCCAAATCAAAAGCATTTCCCTTTACTGCAAAATCCCTAAACTCCCTCAAAAATTTTTTCATAATACACTCCCCTTATATTTATAATTTGTTTATTACGCAAAACAATAAATCGGAACACTTTTTTGCAGCCAAAGGCAAAAACTCCTCAAAATCAACAACAGAAGAATCATTAACTATGTCTGAAATTGACCTGATTACTACAAAAGGAATTTCATTTAGACTGCAAACCTGAGCAATCGCTGCGCCCTCCATTTCGATACATTCCGCATCAAATTGCCGTCCTATCCTGAGTTTTTCCTCCTTTTGCGACTCAAATCTATCCTGAGTTGCAACAATACCCTTTACAACCCTTAGGTCAAAAACAAGTTCGTCTACAGCAGAGGTCACCACCTCAATAAGCCTCCGGTCAGCATGTATGTGCTTGCCTACATTCGGGATAACACCCATTTCACGACCAAATGCAGTCAGATCAAAATCCACCTGCACACAGTCAGTAGAAACCACAACATCACCAATATTATGTTCAACCTTAAGTGCACCCGCCGAACCTACATTTATTAGACACCTAACCTTGAAATTATCAATTAATATCTGGGTCAACCTCGCAGCATTAACCTTGCCGATTCCTGACAATGCAAGTACACAATCAACCCCGTTTAATTTACAGGTGTAAAGCACTTCATTATATAATACTACCTCTGTAATGCCATCGGCCCTGCTTTTTATAGCATCAAGTTCTTCCTGCATAGCAGCAATAATAGCAACAAACATATCCTACTCCGTATAATATAAATTGTCCGAACACGGATTACTC
>JAUMXX010000032.1:3236-12479 GCA_030535285.1 bacterium
TCAGAACCTCTTTTAAAAATCTATCCGCCTCAATTTTTGCGGTTGACAGATCCATATCAAGATAGTTCCCGCAGGACTTAGGATCCGCACCGGGAACCTCACCCTCGAACCTTGCAATAAAGCAGAACATTTCACGCAATATTTCTATAACATCATCGGACGTTAAATCCCCCTTAAAAATCACGTAAAATCCGGTACGGCAGCCCATAGGTCCGAAATATACCGTCTTATCTTTATATTCACTGTGATTTCTCAAAAAGGTCGCTGCAAGGTGCTCAATTGCATGAATCTCTCCGGTATTCATAACCGGTTCCCTGTTTGGACGTTTCAGACGGATATCAAATGTAGTAATTGTATGGGTACCTACAACATCCTTGCGTGAAACAAATATTCCTCGATTAAGTTTTAAGTGATCAACCTGAAAACTTTCAATCTTTTTCATATCATCAAAGCCCAAATATTTTCATAATTTCTGCATACCGTTTAATATCATCAGCAGACGCCTTCATCGCAGGGCCCAACACTGTATTAAATTTAAAACGTTTAAAAAACAAAATATTAAACCATCTTACGATCCAAAAAACCGGAATAAGCACCGGAGCTTTTTTCAAAATTTTAAAGTTTTCCTGCATATGTAAACGACCCGGGAATGTGCTTTTTAATACAAATAACATTTTAACAAACAGCCCGTCATTTCCCTTGCTAACCGAGGCGATCCTTGCAGTGCCCGCACTCACACTATTGCCATAGATGCCATTTGAGAAGACAAATTCTTCTATCTTCTTAACCTCAAGATCACAAGGTTCATCACAAAACCAAGTCCTAACGACCTTTCTGATCTGAGCTTCAAATTTGGTTAACTTTAAAATATCTAACTCTCTTTTTATATAATCAAAATCAAGCTGTTTTTTGTTGTCAAGATAAATGAATATGTCTATAAAAGGACGAATTCCCAATCCGGCTTCGTTAAAATGACTTGCAGCATGTTGCACCATAAAAATATAAAAATCCTCATCAGTCATATAATACAAATTTGGATTTTCCCTGTCTCTTACCGCACGCTCCCACGCCAGATCAAAATATCTGCGATTCTTGCTTGTTGCTTCAACTAAATTCCGATGAAGTTCAACATTTGTAACCGGCAATTTGTAAAATGAATCGTGATAGATTTTATTCCACTTTAAAATCTCATACCCATTAGACTCCATAAGTTTCCTAACCTGTTCATAGTCTTCGCAAGAATACAAGACATCAATATCACACATGGTTCGCATATCAGTCTTGGGGTACATGTTTTTCATTATACAGCCTTTTAGCGGCATGACCTTAATATTGTTTTCAGTCAAGTTTTTAACTAATTTTTCATACTCGTACTGTTGCGTCGCATCATTACGAATTGCCTCAAAATACTCAGTTTCCCATTTCTTCATCAACTGTACATCCGGCCCGTTGCTAAGTTTATCTATAGCATAATAAATTAACGCAGCAACTTTCTGAGACTTTGCACAATTAAAAATCTCAGCAAAATTAGTCCCCTCCGGGATTTCCTTTGGCTGAGTTTTTAAAATTGAAGATTTAAGTAAACTAATAAAATATTCTCTCATTACACTACTCATTCTATGAAAATCCAATCCTCGATTGCTTTATTCGATAAAACCTGCATCCTGAACAATTTTCAAAAATTTGTCCACGTCTTTAGCGACAACTTCCTCCGTAGCTTCATAGTTTTCAAGAAGACCGGAAACCAGTTCTTCCCTTGTGCAACCTTTTTGAAGACGCTCCCACATAAACTTTCCGGTCTCGTTAAGTGCCACAACACCGTTAAACTCTTTGCTGGCTTCTCCGGTCGCAATAACAACTATTCTACCGGAAACCTCACAGACCACAAAACCATCTTTTATCTTCATACATTACACCTCTTATATCAAAACTAATCAACTTCCAAAATACTATTTATATAATTATAAATGATATTCACCATAATATCAATATGTTTTTTATTAAACCTCACCGTAATCAAAATCCGGAATGAAACTCTTGTCCGCCGATTTGCCGTCTTGCACAAATCCGTTTTCAATTCCTAAGGAAATCGCGTAGTCAATAAGTTCGTTATACTCAGCAGCGGTAACCCTGCGATTGAGTTCGGTGTTAACCTGTTGTTTAACAACCGGGGTGTACTGGCTCATAATGCTTATAAAAATCTGATCTTTAAAATTATCGGATAAAAACTTTATAACATTTTTAGAATCCTCTAGGCAGCCCGGCAAAAGTAAATGGCGTACAATTACACCTCTCGTTATCAGTCCGCCGCTAAACTTGGGTTGTCCAACCTGCCTTATCATTTCAGCGATAGCCTTTGAAGCGTATTCAAAATAGTCTTTGCAAGCCGAATACTTCATTGATAACTCGGGCGAAAAGTATTTGAAATCGGGTAAAAAAACATCTATGTATCCCTGAAGTAACCTAAGCGTTTCAACACTGTCGTAACCACTACTATTATAGATTACAGGTATTTTTAACCCACGCTTGCGAGCAATATCAAGCGCGCTTATTATCTGCACTGAAAAATGACTCGGCGTAACTAAATTAATGTTATGAACCCCATCTTGCTGCAATTGCAAAAAAATTTCAGCAAGCTGCGGAATACTTATTTGCTTTCCTTTTAGTTTTTTGGATATATTATAATTCTGGCAGAAGCAGCACCCTAAGGAACAACCCGAAAAGAACACTGTTCCCGAACCATTACTGCCTGATATGCACGGTTCTTCCCACATGTGTGCCGCCGCCCTTGCTACAACCAAAGTATCGGTCATACCGCAATATCCTACGCTACCTTTTTTCCTGTTGACCCCGCATTCTCTCGGACACAAGGTGCAGTTTTGTAATAAATCCATTTAATCTTCCTTTTCATCTACCCCGCAAACACGCAAAACCCGGTCACTGCCAACATTAAACTTTATTTCATATCTGCCGAATTTAAAACCGTACACCCTGTCAGAATTATTCTGATATGCCGGGCGGGGATCATTCCTTAAAATGTCCAGAAGCGCCCCCAACATCTCACCGGGAAAAAATTTTTTATACTCATCATCAATCTCAACCTGTAAAGAGTAATCTCTGACCTCATCCGAAAAACCGCCTGTCGCATCCGAATGACTGTCTGTAAAAGCGAGATAGGGTTTTATATCATATATCGGTGTCCCGTCCATTAAGTCTGCGCCGCTAACAATTAACTGCGGGCCGGAATCGGAACTATAGATTACCCTTTCAAGTTTTACAGCCGATAATCCTAACGAATTCGGCCTAAACGGTGAACGGGTTGCAAACACCCCCATCCGCTTGTTGCCTCCCAATCGAGGAGGCCGTACAGTTGGCAATATTCTATCGCGTTCTGCTTCTGAAAAACCCCAAATCAACCAAATGTGAGAATATCCTTCTATCCCTCTCAAAAAATCAGGATCCCGGTATTGCGGTTTGAAGATAATAGTCTGCTTTAATTGTTTAATAAGCCCACTTTGACGGGGAATTCCAAACTTAGTAACAAAATCCGACCTTATAATTGCTATCGGTTTTATTTCCTTTGTATGTGACAATTCAGATCCCCCCTCAATCATCTATCTTTTTCTTGATACATTGACGGCCATTCGGTAACCAAAACATATTTGATATAATCAATCCTTGCAGAACATATTTTTGGCTTTAACAGTATCTTTCTCCAACAGGCACACCGATTCAACATGTGCTGTTGCAGGAAACAAATCAACCGGCGTAACCTCTTTTAATCTATATCCCAACTCGCAAAGGATTTTACAATCCCTTGCAAGTGTTGCGCTGTCGCAGGAAACGTAAACTATTCTCTCGCAGTCAAAATCATTTGCTATAATTTTTAAAAGTGCCTCATCACAGCCTTTTCTCGGCGGATCCACAACTATAACATCCGGTTTTATGCCTTCTGATTTTAACATTTTGGCAGCGCCGTAAGCATCATCACAAATAAACCGTACATTCCCAACTTGATTTTTACGGGCGTTGAATATAGCATCTTCAACCGCTTCCTTAACAATTTCAACCCCGATTATCTGTTTAGCCTTATCTGCCATTGAAATACCTATTGTTCCGGCGCCGCAATAAAGATCCAGCACGATTTTCCCGGAAGGCTCAGCATATTCAGCGGCCTTTTTATAAATCAGCTCAGCAACAGTGCGATTAACCTGATAAAAGGACAACGGTGAAATTCTGAATTCTAAACCACACAGCACATCCGAAATGCTGTCCTTTCCGTAAATTTTAATGCATTTATTACCCAAGATAACATTTGTCTTATCGGTATTAATGTTGTACTGAAGGCTCGCAAATTTCTCACCTAATAACTCCTTGAGTTTATCGCGCAACACCTCGATATTTTTAAGCTTTGTATCGTTAATAACCAAAACGACCATTATTTCTCCGGTTGCTTCGGCTGTGCGAATATAAATATGGCGTAACGAACCGGTATGAAGAACCTCGTTATAAACGCTTATTTTTTGTGATATTACATATTCTTTAACCGCTGCAACAATTTCGGCAAATACCGGTGGTTGCAAAAGGCAGGTTTGACATTCGTTGACACGATGGCTGCGCGGTGAATAAAAACCCGCAATCACCCTGCCGTCTTGCATTTGCACAGGGTATTGCGCCTTGTTTCTGTATTTATTACGCCGTTCAGGAAGACAAATTATAGGCTGGCAAGAAAAATCTTTAAATCCCCCGATTCTGCGCATATTGTTTTCAACAAATTGCTTTTTTAATTTGCACTGTGCATCATAGTTTATATGTCTGAAAACACAGCCTCCGCATTTTCCGAAAACATCGCAGTCACTATCAATCCTATCAATTGACGGTTTTAAAATTTCAAGAATTTTTCCATAACAAAAATTCTTTTTAACCTTAACGATTTGAACCTTTAGTTCATCTTGGATAGCAGAGAACGGGACAAAAATAACCTCAGAGTCAACCCTGCCTACCCCGTTTCCGTCAGAGGTAATATCGCTTATTACAACATTAACAATTTGATTCTTTTTCATTTCCCTTTCTTTGACCATTCCTCTCAAAACACATCAATATAAACCTTGACAGTACAAAAACTGCATCGTTGTTAGTTTGTTTTCAACATTCGCCAAAACTCCTCAAACTACCCGCCTTTGCAGAAAATAATCAAAACCTCAATCAAAAAATACACGACTGAGGTCCCGAATTCATGTTGTTGACTTATTTAATACCGAGATTTAGTCACCAATTCTGCTTAGTGTTGGTTAATTATCAACTTTTTATATACTAATATTCAACATTTCTTGTAGCGTATCGGCTACCCTTTCTGCAATTCCAGCTTTAGTTTGGGGATGGACCTCGTAATTCTCACATACATCGGCCGAGACAACGGTTTTGACCCCCGGTATCATAAATTGAATCTTCTCCTGTGCCGCCTGAACAAGTTTCCAGCCCTCATCGTCTCTCTCGATATAATCAGCAATTTGTATTATAACAAACGGTAATTTATCATTCTTAAAATCGCTGCGCCAGATATTAATCAACCTGCCCAACTCGTCTGCGTAAACCTCACCCTCATGTATAGAGGTATCACTCTCACCCTGATACCAAACAACCGCAGATAAAGAAAACGGAGTCACTTGCGAAAGTGCAAAAGAATATAAAACACCCTCACCATTCCATGCTGAATATTCTTCAATCGTGTGATCTTGGAACTTATATTTATTATCAATTTTGATCCCGATCTCACTAAAAGCACCTTTGGGAACCCAACTTTCAATAGTTGAAGCCCCTTGGTAACAGGTAATAACTCCAACGGCAACGCCATGAGTTTTAGATAATCTGTTAGCAGCAAGATAGGCTATAGCCGACCAATGCTCAACCGTATCCTTATTACTTTTAACCCATCCGTCCGCAGCAGTGAACATATCGGTTTTTTCTATTCTGTCAGTGAAAAACATACGAAGCCTATCATTTGTTTCATATAATGCCTTCGGTGTCAAAGACTCTCCCAACTTGAATTGCATGTTGGATTGTCCTGCGAATAGAAAGACCTCACCGATGAAAATGTCATCGAGTACTATGCTTCTATCACAGAAATCAACCTTTAATTCATATGGTCCGCCGTACTCCATGGACTCAAATTCAACAAACCACTCTTCACCGTCAGAAACGACCTTTCTGTTTTGACCTGCAAAAAAAATATTTGCCCTTCCGCAACCCTCGCCATAAATTCTTATAGGGTGGCCTTGAGCAAAAACCATATGCGAACTAAAAATAGGATTTAATTTCATTAGTATGTATCCCCTGTAAATTTTCGGATGTGTCCAATACGTTACACGCAACGACATAACTAAATATAACCTATAAAAAATCTATATTTAAGTGCATAAACATATAGCACAGAACCACCCGATAAACATTAATTGATAAGTGATTATTGAACTATATTCTGTATGTATTCAATTTATTTTATCATTAAATCCCTATGCTGTCAATTTAAACAAATACTAATCCTCTTAGCTATTAACACCCACAATAAAACGGCAACCGGAAGACAACCTCTTTTTGTGTCCGCAAGCATACAATGATGTTGACCTATCGGTCAAATGATGTTTGCAACGGCGTTGCAAAACGTTGTTGTGTCCCCAAGGACACAAACACAAGAAAAGAACGAAGCGTTTGCTTCGTTCTTTTTGGGACCGACACTCAAAATGGAACTGATCTAAAAACTGAGGATTTCCTTTACTTTTCATCAAAATACTGCTTGAATTCCCCTTCTTGCATTAACATTTTCAACGCCTCGTCCTCTGTGCCAAAAAAGGAATATGCAAACGAGCGATCTTTCGGTGCCCACCAAGCTGGAAGAGCATTCTCTTGGTTACAAATATACATCCACTCTTCTTCATCAAAAACACATAATTCCTCGTATGTATATTTGTAATATCCGTTAACACTCTTCAAGAGAATAAATCTTTTTGTCTTCTCTTCATTGTATATGACTTTTATGACTTGCAAATCTTCTGAAAAAGATAAGCTTTTGTCATACATCATTTCGACAATTTCAGAGAAAGGTGGTATTGGAGGAACATTAGCACTTTTTCTATGGAACAACTTTGAAAATAAGTTCACTATATCACCGACCTTTAGGTGTATTGTAGCATAAAAGCAGTGGAGGGGCAAGGGGTTAGTGAAATATTCGGCTTGCGCCGAATGTGAAATAATGACCTAAAGGTCATTGTGAAATTTTCTGCTGCGCAGAAAGTGAAATGAAATAAATCCCTCACGCGCCGCAGCGCATTTCACATTGCGAAGCAATATTTCACACGCGAAGCGTATTTCACAAATCCCGTAAGGGATTTATTTCGTTGAAAAAAGAGAGCAAGCCTTTCGACTTGCTCTCTTTTTTCTGGGTGTTTTGAACTTAATGACACGAATGAAAAGTGCCTGAAAACTGAAGATTTTTTAATATTTGCAAACAACATACTTATTCTTTACGAAAGCAGATAATTTATTTCTGATTTCTTCGACAGTTCCGCATTCAATAGTATTTTTATCAACTATAAAAACTTGATTATTCGTCTGATACAAAAACAAATACCTTGATGTTTCGTAAACTTTAACAAATAAAGAATATTCAATTTGTGCTTCTCCGTTATACTCTTCCCCTGTTGTAGTAACAAAAATTCTTTCATCAGTAAATTTATATTCATTTTGTGTATTTTTCATCTTTGCTAAGGCTTTATATCTAACCTTAGGATAGAAAAACCACATGTATGCATTCCACAAAAGAATGATAATACCCGAAATCGCAACTAAAACCAAATTGATGTCAATTCCAAACAAAATTATTTCGAGGATTACTATAGCCAATAAAACACTGAATAAAACATTCAAGGCTGTCATCCTTTTTTGGGGACTGCCTTTTTTAAACATAGTTAAATATGTCAGCGCTTTTACTGTTTCTAAATCAAATTTGCACTTTGCTTTTATTTCCATATAATCACCGACCTTTAAGTGTATTGTAGCATAAAAGTGGTGAAAGGACAATACATAAGTTAAGAGTTATGAACGCTTTGCGTGTGATGATTTTGCTACGCAAAAGTTATGATATGATTGCCACAGAAAACTGCACGACAGTGCATCATAACAATGCGAAGCATTCCATAACTAATAACTTGCCCGCAATGGCAATCATAGTTGAAAAAGAAAAGACACGCTCTCGCGTGTCTTTCTTTTTCTGTCTTTTATACCATAAAATACGAACATATATTAAGTTGTTAGTTCGAGTCCAGAAGGTTCACTTTTATATAATTACTTTACTGCAACTATAAACACCTATAACAACAAACTAAAATCACCTTCTAATCGAACACGAATGGTTCAGATTTGGAAGGTGATTTTAGTTTTTATTTTGTTACTTTTACGACATCTTCTGATTCTTTATTGTCCGTTTTATTTTCTTTAAATAAATTAACAATATTTAAGGTGGGTAACACAAGTGAGTTCTTATTTGCATTAAGAGTTAACATAGATAGCGTAGAACGAATATATGGAAAAAGAATAGCAACAGCATTTTCATTTATTAAATAATTTTCCTCTTCACTCATATTATCAACAATAAAATGCCCTGTTAGTACAACTTCAATATTAAAAGGAAAGGGTTCTTCTTCTGTAGAAATAACCCTACAACCCAACGTTATATCATATTGATTCTCTGCCAACTTGAGTATTTTTTTAAAAAATTGGGGATTCACATTGTATTTGGAACCGCCAAAACCTTTAACCTGTTCGAAAAATAATTTATTTACATCATAGCCCTTAAACTGCATTTTCGAAATTGTATTGCAACTTTCTTTCTTCATATGTGAATCCTCCAAAAAACAAATCATTATTTACCGGCTTTTTATATTCTGAATTAGTAATAATTGACGGCTCATACTGTTTCAAAACCAAATCGATTTTTGATATTTCAATTTCAGTTAATATATTTTTGCGCTCTTCAAATAATTTTTTAAAATTATTAATATTTTTCATTAAAAAAATCAAATTGTTAATAGCCGTGTCTTGTATTGCACCATTTTCATAACGAGTTATCGTCTTATCACCCACACCCAGAATACGCGCAAAAGTTTGCTGTGTCAGTCCATATTTTTCGCGAATATCCTTAATTTCATTTGCAGACAATAAGTTATGGTTTTCTTTGTATTTTTCATA
>JAUMXX010000101.1 GCA_030535285.1 bacterium
TTCTATCACAAATATAATTTGCCGTCAATTGCTTTACTTTTAAATTTATTTATGGTACAATACCTTTAAGTGATTTTAAGGAAGTGATTTCTTGAAAAGTAATTCTTCTGCCAAAACTGTAAGGACAATCGGGTTTATGGCGGTTATTATATTTTGTGCAAAATTTATGGGTCTTTTGCGAGAGGTGCTGATTGCAAGTGTTTACGGTCAGGGCTATGCTTCTGATGTTTTAAACACATCAACACAAATACCTCTTTTGTTTTTTGATATGACCCTGGGTGTTGCAATATTGTCCACATTTGTACCTGTTTTTAACAGGTGCCTTGAACAGCACGGAAAAGTGCGCGCTATGGAGTTTGCAAACAACTTCATGACAGTGGTGGTTACCATTGCAACGGTTTTTTCGGTTTTAGGAATGATTTTTGCAGAGCCTATTATACGGCTTATGGTTCCTGGATATGATGCCGATAAAATTGCAGAGACAGCACGACTTTTAAAAGTGCTGTTTCCTTCGATAATTTTTACGGCGGCAGCTTATACCTCTGTCGGGATACTTCAATCCTTTGGGGAGTTTAATATTCCGTCAATCATCAGTGTGGTATCAAACCTTATAATGATTTTGTACCTGCTTGTTGCAGGCAACAAGTTCGGGCTTATGGGTGTTATAATATCAATGGTGGTTGCATGGGCTGCGCAGCTTTTTGTGCAGATGCCGCACCTTTTAAAATTCGGTTATCGGTTTCGTCCGGTGTTTAACCTTCGTGATGAGGGACTTATATCTGCTGCGAAACTTGCGGCACCCGTCCTTATAAGCTCGTGGGTGCAGCCGCTTTGCGTGGTTATTAATATGGCGTTTGGCTCATCTTTGGGTGACGGTGCAGTTTCAGGACTTAACTGGGCCAACAAGATTTATATAATAATGGTAGGGGTCTTTGCCTATGCTGTTACAAACTTCATCTTCCCCAAGCTTTCACGTTTGGACGCAGGTGATGATAATTTAAAGTTCAGCCACACGACAAGACTTTCGGTTGCTTGGACTGTATGTATAATCGGATATATTTCTGCAATGTTTATAGCACTTAGCCACCCTATAATTCAGCTGGTGTTTGAGAGAGGGGCGTTTACTTCGGACAACACGGCGCTTACGGCAAATGCACTTCTTTATTACTCTGTAGGTATGTTGGGATATGCAATCTGCGAGATACTTAACAAAAGCTTTTATGCAGTTCAGGACGGCAAAACACCGATGCTGACTTCAATTCTGGGAGTTTTGGTGAATTTTGCGGCAGCATTTGTTTTGGTAAAGTTTTTTGATATGGGAGTAGGAGGCCTTGCGTTGGCAAGTGCTGTCAGCTCGATTGTTATGGCAGTTGTTCTTATCTTTATGATGAACACAAGAAAGCCCGGTACATTTACAAAAGGCTTTGCGGTCAACTTTTTGAAAATAATAATAAGCAGCGGGGCTTCTGCTTTTGTTGCAGGCTTTATATACTCATTGGTAAGTAATTTGGGTACTGGCTCAAATTGGGTTTTTGTTAAGCTGTGCATTTCAGCAGCACCCGCACTTTTGTGCTATATAATTTTGTCCATACTTCTTAAAACTGATGAGGTCAAACAGATAAGGGGATTAACCTATGAAAAATAACGGATATTTTTTAACCTTTTGGGGATTTTTGTGGAACCGGTTTATTAAAAACAGTGCAGTTTACCGTGTGCTTTGTGCGGTTTATGACTTTATTTCGGATAAGTGGAAGGAAAGCTTTATCACCGGCCTTTTTCGCAAAGCTTTTTTTGCAGAAGAAACTGCAGCAAAAAGTATAATAGGCAAAATCTGTTTCTCGCCATTTAGGCTGATAGAGTGGATACAAAAGAAATTCGGTGCAAAGCTCAATGCTCAAAAGGATAACAGCTTTTTAGTACGCAGCTGCAAGTATTATCTACACAATATTCTTGCACTCAATTTAAGGTTTATCGGCATATTTTTAGTTTCGGCATCACTTGCAAGCTTTGTTATATCGTTGGTTTTACATGGTGGTATCAAGCTTGAAATTATCGGCATTTGTCTTGGTGTAGTTTTGTGTTTATTTAAAGTAAATGCTACTGATTTTTTAAAAAGTTCTGTTATAATAAAGTTTGTTGAAAAGGCATTGGGCACGACATTTTCCTTTGATTTTTACTATCTGACCAAGTGCGGCGGTATTAAAAGCATAGTTTGTGCCGCTGTGTTTGGTGTAATAACGGGAATCATATCAGGACTGGTTTCGCCAGTTTTGGCAGTTGCCTTTGCAGGCGGCTTGTGGTTTTTGTTTATGGTGCTTTACAAGGTGGAGTTTGGCGTATTTGTGACACTGTTTCTGGCACCGATTATTCCTACAATGGCGGTTGTGGCACTTTCACTTTTGTGCCTTTTTTCTCTCATTGTCAGGGCGGTTACCACAAGAAAATTTGAGTTTAAAACCGACGGTTTAGGCCTTATGATAATACTTATGCTTGGCATTTACCTTGTTTCAACCGTTACCTCATTTGCAATGTTCAAAAGTGCCCAGATATGGGCGGTTTACTTTGCTTTTATGGTATTTTATTTTATCGTTATCAATACAGTAAAAACAAAAAAACAGCTGATGGATATTCTTACAGTATTTTGCCTGTCCGGACTTTTGGTTTGCCTTTACGGAATACTTCAGTATATATTCGGTTGGAATGTTACTCAGGCATGGATTGATGAGGAAATGTTTGAGGATATAAAGATGCGGATATACTCAACGCTCGAAAATCCAAATGTTTTGGGTGAATATATCTTACTTGTACTTCCTGTTGCAATTTCGCTTATGTGGAAGAAGAAGGATGTATTTTCAAAAATAGTTTACGGATGGCTTCCATTTCGTGTCCAGTTTTAGTTTAC
>JAUMXX010000033.1 GCA_030535285.1 bacterium
GGTAAATATTTGGTTTGTGCGAAATTTTAATTTCGCACAAACCGTTCAACACATCAAAACATTAATTAAAGTAGGTGTTAAAATGGTTGTTGGTAAGATTGTTGGAAGCGTTGTTTCCACACGTAAGAATGAACGCTTAACCGGCAGCAAATTTATGATTGTTGAACCAATTGATAAAACCGCTGAAAAGGTTGGACGTCTTGTTGCGGTTGATAATGTCGGTGCCGGAATCGGAGAGATTGTATTGGTTGTTACCGGAAGTGCTGCCAGAATTGGCTGTGGTATGGAAACTGCACCGGTTGATGCGGCGATTGTCGGTATTGTTGATAGCGAAAACGGTTTAACGGAAGTTGACTAGTATGGAACTGGCTGAACTCAAAACAGTAATGCAAAAAAACGGAATCGTTGGTGCCGGTGGTGCCGGATTCCCATCATATGCAAAACTTGACAGCAATGCTGACACAGTAATATTGAATTGCTGTGAGTGCGAACCGCTTTTAAAGCTGCATACACAGGTTCTGCAAAAATATGCATATGAAGTTTTAAGTGCATTGAATGAAATTGTAAATTCAGTAGGTGCAAAAGCAATTGTTGCTATAAAATCATCCTACAAAACGGTGATTGAGGCAGTAAATGCACAGGTATCTGCTTTTAAAAATATTTCTGTTTACACCGTGCCGGATATTTATCCTGCAGGGGATGAAATTGTCTTGATTAAAGAGGTTACGGGAAGGGTTGTCAAGGCAGGGAATCTTCCTATTTCGGTGGGTGTAACGGTTTTCAATGTTGAAACAGTTTTTAATGTTTATAAGGCTTTAAATGAACAAACCCCATGTATTGAGAAGTATGTAACGGTGACCGGTGCAGTAAAAAATCCGTTGACGGTTATTGCTCCTATAGGGACTTCTTTTGAGCAACTGATAAATTTAGCAGGGGGCGAAACCGTAGCTGATACTGCGATAATTAAGGGTGGACCGATGACCGGACGGCTATCAAATAAATATGATGTTGTTACCAAGACGACAAATGCTATTATTGTCTTGCCTGAAACTCATCGGGTTGTTGCACAAAGAAGAGCATCAGTTTCTTCAAAACTTAATCAAACCATGTCGGTTTGCTGTCAGTGTAGGATGTGTACCGATCTATGCCCAAGGCATCTTTTAGGACATACTATTGAACCGCATAGATTAATGAGGGCAGTTGCTACGCATAATACTTCGGATATAGAAGCATTTGTTAATACAAAGTATTGTTCACAGTGTGGTCTTTGCGAAATGTATTCCTGTCCTCAAGGACTTTCACCACGCACCTTAATAGGTGAGTTTAGGTCACGTCTTACAAAGGCGGGTGCTGACCTGAATAAATCACCCTGCACTGAAGGTCAAATTAGTGAGGACAGAAAATACCGGCTTGTTTCCTCAAAACGTTTAAAGTCAAGATTGGGTCTTTCGAAATATGATAGTGCTGCTTTGCTAACTACACAGGAGATTTCGCCGAAAAAGGTAAAAATACCGCTTTCACAGCACATAGGTGTACCTGCTGTTTGTTGTGTTTGTACCGGACAGAAGGTTAGCAAGGGCGATGTGATTGCCGAAGCAGCTGAGGGGAAATTAAGTGTTTGTATACACGCATCGATATCAGGTGAGATCGGTGAAGTAAACGATAAGTATATAATCATAAATAGATTGTCAGAATAAAGCAAGAATTCGGAAAGGATGTTTGGTTTGGGAAAATCAATCGGAATGGTTGAGTTAACCACTGTATCGTCAGGCGTGAGCGCAGCTGATGTTATGATAAAGACCGCAGAGGTTGATGTAATAATGGCTCAGACCGTTTGTCCGGGCAAATATCTTGTTTTGGTAAGCGGACAACTCAGTGCGGTTAATGCTGCGGTAGAGGCTGCAAAAAGACAGTTTGAACAAAAAGTTATTGATAGTTTTGTATTGGGTAATCCCCACGAATCAATATTCAGCGCAATATACGGCGCTGCGGAACTTGGTGAAGTGAGTGCCTTGGGTGTGATCGAAACCTACACATCTGCTTCAGCAATTGTTGCTGCTGATGTTGCGGCGAAGACATCCTTAGTTGAACTTATTGATCTTCGTTTATCACGGGGTATGTGCGGAAAGTCGTATTTGATGCTGACCGGTGAAATTGCGGCTGTGCAGGCGGCAATTGACCGAGCCGCTTCGGCGGTTGGTGAAAACGGTATGTTCCTTGATTCTTCTGTAATTGCAAATCCGGATCCTAAATTGTGGGAATCAATTGTTTAAAGGTGTGAATTTATGCTTGCAATAGAACGCAGAAATGCTATAATCTCGAAGCTGATATTTGAGGGGAAGGTAGTTGTTAGTGAACTTGCAAAAGAGTTCGATGTTACCGAGGAAACTATCCGACGCGATTTAGAAAAGCTAGACAATGACGGTCTGGCAAAGAAAACATATGGTGGCGCCGTTAAGGTCGACAGTTTGAATGTCGATATACCGTTTCTTATTCGTAAGCAGACAAATGTCCCGAGCAAGCAAAAAATTGCCTCTTTGATTGGGAATATGATTAATGACGGTGACTATATTATGCTTGATTCAAGTACTACCGCCATGTATGTTATAAAATATATCATTCAAAAAAAGAATATAACTTTGATTACTAATTCAATAGAGATTCTTATTGAATTAAATGATAAGTCAGATTGGAATATCATTTCTACAGGCGGCACCTTAAAGGAAAGAGGATTATCACTTGTCGGATATCAGGCAGAGCGCATGATCAATAATTTTCGGGTCGATATAGCGGTTTGTTCCTGTAAAGGTATAGATTTTAATATGGGTGTTAGTGATTCGAACGAACCCGATGCGCAGATGAAAAGAGCGTTTTTTTCCTCTGCAAAACAAAAAATACTTGCGGTAGACAGCACAAAATTTGATGTAACATCCTTTACAAAGGTGTGTGACCTGTCTGATGTTGATGTTGTTGTTACCGAAAACAAACCGAGTGAAAGTTGGAATCAGTTTTTCTTGGATGAAAATATAAAAGTTGTTTATTAGAAGGAGTGTTTGGCTTGGCTATAAGCGAATCACAAGTAAAGGCAATCGTTGAGCGCGTGCTCACTGATATGGGTTCACAGGGCGTGAACAACACAAATAATTCAAATAAGTATTCTTCGACTCAATATAACGGTAGAAAATTTGTCGGTGTATTTTCAGATATGAATGAGGCAATTTCTGCAGCGGACAAAGGGTATAAGGCTATTCGTTCAATGAGCGTTGCTCAACGTGAGAAAATCATCACTCAAATTAGAAAATTTACACGCGAGGAAGCCGAAATAATGGCTCAAATAGGCGTGGCTGAAACCGGAATGGGTAAGGTTGAACATAAACGGTTAAAGCATATTTTAGTCGCAGATAAGACTCCGGGAACTGAGGATATCGTTACCCAGGCAAAGACCGGTGATGATGGTTTAACCCTTATAGAAATGGCGCCTTTTGGTGTGGTTGGTGCCATAACTCCGAGTACAAACCCCAGTGAAACGGTTATTTGCAACAGTATGGGCATGATTGCAGCAGGTAACGGTGTTGTGTTTAATCCTCACCCCAATGCAATTGCAACCTCAAACTATGCTGTTGACCTTGTTAACCGTGCTTCTAAGGTTGCAGGAGGCCCCGATATTTTAGTTGCTTCTATGGATAAACCCACTATGGAGTCTGCTTCAATAATGCAAAGTCATCCGCTTATTAAACTTTTGGTTTGCACAGGTGGTCCCGGGGTTGTGCGCGCGGTTTTATCGTCCGGCAAAAAGGCAATTGGTGCAGGTGCAGGAAATCCACCTGTTATTGTTGATGATACTGCTGATATTAAGAAGGCGGCTAAGGATATTATTGACGGTTGCACCTTTGATAACAATCTACCCTGTATTGCTGAAAAAGAAGTTTTTGCTTTTAATAATATTAAGGAAGAACTTATTAACAACATGAAGAAAAACGGTGCTTATGAAATTACCGATTTACAGGCACAAAAACTTGCAGAAATAGTTTTGGTTGATGTAACCGATAAGAAAACGGGAAAAACCAAGAAAACTGTTAATAGAAAATGTGTCGGAAAAGACGCGTCGGTGCTGTTGGATATGATAGGTGTTAATGTGGGTCAGGAAGTTCGCTGCATAATATGCAGAACCGATTTTAACCATCTTTTCGTTCAGAATGAGCTTATGATGCCTATTTTACCTATTGTTGGTGTAGATAATATCGATGAGGCGATTGACCTTGCGGTTAAGGCAGAACACGGTTGCCGTCATACTGCGCATATGCATTCGAAGAATGTTGATAATTTAACACGTTTTGCAAAGGCGGTAGAAACCACTATTTTTGTAAAAAATGCACCGTCATATGCCGGTATCGGTTTTGGAGGAGAGGGTCACACGACCTTCACTATTGCCGGTCCGACAGGTGAGGGAATTACTTCTGCAAAAAGTTTTACAAGGCTGCGCCGTTGTGTTATGTCAGAAAATTTTAGAATTATATAAGGTGTTATTATAAATGGATATGAATGTTTCTGCTTTAGTTGAAGCAATCTGCAAAGAGATAACAAATAATAAAACGAATAGTTGTTCGGGTGAAATTCCGGTAGGGGTTTCAAATCGTCACATTCATTTATGCAGGGAGCATGTTGATATTTTGTTTGGTAAAGGCTATCAACTTAATGTTCTGCGCGATCTTTCCCAACCCGGACAGTATGCCTGCAAGGAAACCTTAACTATTGTGGGTCCCTCACTAAAACCCATTGAAAATGTTCGCATATTGGGCCCTGAAAGAGAGGCTTCTCAGGTTGAAATTTCAAAAACCGATTCGTTTGTGTTGAAGGTTAAACCTCCGGTGCGTGAGTCGGGAGATATAAAAGGGTCTGCTGCAGTTACAATTATCGGACCTAAGGGAGTTGTAAGGCTTGATGAAGGGTGTATAATTGCAAACAGGCATATCCATATGAGCAAACAAGACGGTGAAACGTTTGGTGTAACCGATGGTGCTTATGTAACGGTTGATGCAAACAGCGGAACACGCAGGACCCGTTTTTATGATGTTCAGGTAAGGGTAAGCGACGCATTCAGACTTGAGATGCATCTTGATACAGATGATGCAAATGCGGCAGGGTTATCTAACGGAAGCAAGGTTCAAATTGTAAAGGATTAATAAGTTAAAAAATAAAACGAGGCTGTCTACTAAAGGTATTAAGCACAAAGGATACCAGTTTTTTGTGTACTACTTTAGTAGGTCAGCCTCTTATTTTAATGGTATTAAATTTTAAATGATTTTACCTGGGTTTTATGATTTAACAATTCGCATTTGAATTGCTTCTATTCGCTTTGATTGACCGGTTGTGCCGGCAATTTTTGCGTCGTCAATCCAATTTGTCCAACCAATGCTTTGGACATGTACTCGGTATTGTAATTTATAACCGCTTAGATTTTTCAGGTAAAAAACAACGGCTTCCAACCGTTTTGATTGACCGGTAGTTCCCAATACGGTATTCTCTGTAACCTTTTGTGTTTGGGTCCAACCAATGCTTTGAATATGTGTTTTTGCTTCCAAATATGCACCGGGACAATTCACAAGTTTTACTTTCAGTGCTTCCAGACGACGTGATTGACCGGTTGTACCTGCTGTTTGTCCGTTAGAAACAAAACCTTGCCAACCAACCGTTTGACAGTGAGCAGAATATTCGATTCCGAATTGATTTTGATTCTGATATATAGGTATACTGCCTTTTTTTATATTAAAATATTTGTAGAAGTCGTCTGTTACATTATTTGTTCCTTTAGATTCATCCCCTTTGTAAATGCCTGTTGAACGCATATCTAAATGTACGGCTCGGAATAAATTGTTGATATTTGCAATTCCGGGGAAATTCAGATCTTGGGCAACACAACAAACAATCTTGGACGAAATGACTTTTCCGTCATTGTCGTAACACACAATATCTGCTGCAGTTCCTTTTGTATGTTGACCGGTACCGTTTCCTCCTACCGCTTTGTCGTGTTCGGGACAACGATATCCGCTGTTTACCCTTATTTTTGAACAGTTAAGTCTTTCAAACAGAAGTTCAAGCATATCAATCAATTTTGTTTCAACAACAACCGAATCACAATATACCCGGTCACCGTTAACACTTGCAAATTCCCACACGCTGAAATGTTCTGAGAGTTTTGTGTTTCGTTGATTTGAAAGTGAATATTTTTTCAGTGACATTTAAGATCATCCTTTCTTAAGATTTGAGGTACAAAATAACCATTAAAAAATGGTTATTTTTGTACCTTTTTAATGGAGCGAAAAACGGGCGCTAAATATTTGGGTTACAATATGCTGCAAATTTATTTACTTAACATTTTTATCGTTAAGTATATCAGAAACTTCATTCACGGCTTGTGATGATAACTGTATTGCTTTTGCATCAAGGACACCTTCAGTAATTATATATGTTATTGGCGATGCAACTGCAAGAATAATACCTGCTATTAGTCCTGTCCTTCCGCCCAGATCACTTAATACACCTGCAATTCCAACTAACATTGAGATTAAAGATAATAAAAATTTTCTGCTTAAGAATTTTTTCATTTTTACCTCCTATAAATAAAAGTTTGCCAGTTTGATTTAAAACACCTTGATTATTTGCGGTTGATGTTTTGTTCAATATCTTTGATTCTGTAATTTATACCCTTGATTTGTTCTTCAAAGACAGGTATTTGCTGTATGAATTTATTATGCATGCGTACTTCTCGTGTTAAGTCATCAAGTTTTGTATCGGTCACTGCTTGGTTTATACAAATGCTGTTATTTGTCTTTCTTGAAGTAGTCAGGCAGGTGACAATGACTCCCAGAAGCGTTAAAAATCCACTAATGCATGACGTGACAATTTCAATCATCATCTTTGCTCCTAAATAGTTTATTAATAAAGATATATTTTAGAAATAACCTGTGGTTTGTATTCATCAGGTTGTTCCGCCTTCATTTAGTGCATCTATTGCAGATTGTAAACTGCCCAGTGCTTCTGCAATTGCATTGTCAACATACTCGGTGCTTGCCATTTGCGAGCACACGTTTGCTAGAAGTGAACGGGTGGAAATATCTGTGCCACTTGCATTGTATATTTCAACCCGGCGGTTGTTATAACCACCCAGATAGAGAATCGGACCGTCTAACGCGCACAATTCAGACTCGTATTTAATGTTATATCCGGAAGTCTCGACATCTCGGAAAACAAGGTCTTCTTCTACTGTGTAGGTGTTGTCATAATCATTAAGGTTTATTGCAAGCACATGAAGAGGGGCTTCGATGTCAGAAAAGTATCCGTGTCCTGCAGAAACATATATCTTGCCATTGTATGACATTCCCTGCGGTCTGTTGTAATCACCCTTTAATATACCGGTATAGGTTTTTAAAATACGGTAAGTTCCGTTGCAGACATCATCACTTTTTCCGGATACAAATGTTCCGTACCCACCCAATAATTTCTGATTATGTGAACCCATACCCAATAGGATTTTGTAAATATTCATTATATGGGTTTCGCGATTGTTAGTATCAAATGAAATATAATAAATTGTATATGGGTTGTCTGCAAAGCAGGTTGATCCGTCCGCATGTCCCGCGAAGGCATCATTTAGATCAATTGAACCGAGGTTGTCAAGTGAAAAGTTAGCTCCGCCGCTGGCAAATTTAGATCTAACATCTTTTGGATTCTTATAAAAATAAACAGTATTGCTGTCTCGTGCCAGCAAGTAACCCTTTAGATAGTCGACCGAATCTCCTCTACCGAAAAGTGATGAATCAAGTTCACTTATTGTAGACCAGGTAGTAGTTGAAATTTTTCTGATACATGAGCGGAGGGTAAAATTGTTCTCTTCGCTTGGATTTTGCCATATATTCCAAACCCACAGCTCGTCATCAACTATACAGCCGTCTTGGCCTATAGGATAGGGGATGGGTTGTGAGATGTAACGAACTTCTCTTTCAGGATATTTATTTTTGTCAACTTTGCTTGATAAATCAATATTTACTTGTTTATTTTCAATATTAAGTTCGTTTCCGTCTACCATAACCGATTCAATTATGTTCACCTGTGAGTTTTCTTCAATACCCGATAGTTTTTCCTTTTCTTCATCTGTAAAAGCGGCAGTAGTTGAATTGAGAATTGAACTGTTAACGTGTGTATGTTTTTGTTCTACCGCCTCAGCCAGATCGGCTTCAGTTTGTTGATAACTGTTGAGAAGATTGATGTTTTCATGTTCATGTGAACTTTCAATAGCCGATAATGCTGTTGTATCGAGTGAAATAGTGCCATATCCGGTTTCATCACGCTCAATTTTAATGTTTTCGCCGGCAGTGAGTTTTCCTTCAACGGTTAGCACAAGATATGGCTCATATTCGGTGACTTCTTCTTCCGATATCATAACATCTTCAAACAGATTCTTTGTGATTTCTTGATAATCTTCATGATTCTCAGTAGCCATGATACAGCAGTATTGTGCTTGTTCGGGTGTGGTAAAGTAATTCTGATTCGGGTCGAGGGAAAATGATGATACGAGATCCAATTTAGAATCTAAAAATGATGCCCTCATTAGAGGAAGTGTGGTTTTAGATAAACAATAATAGTTTGTATTCGGTTTTACTTTGAATAGATTTGAGGTGCAGCAATACGGATTTAACATAAGAGCACCCGAAAAATAAGTCTTGTGGAATACAATATTATCCTTATTAATTAGATTTCGGCTTCGTTTAAAAATTCCGTTATAAACTTCGGGAAGAAGTTTATTAATATCATTTTCATTATAAGAAAATTCCCAGATATCCGGTTCAATACCGGCAGCGTATTCTACTGCCCAATAGCCTTTAAAATCGGGCCCAAAATAGTGTCTGAAGGCGTAGCCTCTAAGATTGACTTTTTCATGTGAAATATAGTTGAAATCTTTGTCGAAAAGAACAAGGTTTCTTGCACCATTTTCGTCTTTTGTGGCGTTATCAATCCAATATGCTGCTGATTTTTCATTTGCACGTTTTGCCGGTATCAACAAAACCTTTCCGCCTGTATCATCGTCTGCTATTTCAAAGGAATTATCTACGAAATTTAATTTTTTGTTTTCGAGGGTTATCATTTCATCCTCGAGTGGTATTCCTCCGAATCTTTTTGATAACAATTCAGAAATCTTTTCGCAAAGTTCTGCTTTTGTTTCCATACTTGAAAGCGTGTCAGACAACTCGGTTTTAATGCGGGATGCCTCATCGGTGTGTCTGGATGCAGCATCAGAGTAGTTTTTTGCCGACAGTGCGAGACTACGTGTTTCGTCAATAATGGTTTCAAGACTGCTGTTGAGATCAAAAAAAGTATCAATTTGCTTCTGCGCTGCGGCAGTTGTGTTTGCACAACGCAACAGTGCGGTGTCGAGTGGCGCCAAAGCCTTGTTGCTAATGACAGGATAATAGTGCTCCGAGGTTAGTACATCTAACTTAAATGTGTTAGACCGCCACATATAAACAGTTTCATCAGAGATGCAAGCATATCCTGCAATTTGGCAGTTTACCTTGGGCGGACGCATAACTTCTTGAGGAACAGTAAAATAAATGCAGTTGTCACTGGGTTTAACATACAGATTATCGGTTGATCTACCGTCAAACCAAAGTTTGTAGTAGTGGCAGTTTTCTAAGATATCGTTGTCAACCATAACCTTAATTTGAGCATTGTTGTGTTCGCCGCTATGACCTAAGAGGGTGTCACTTATTATTACGTTACCATCATATGAAGCTGTGATGAGAATTGTTTTCATAATTTTTTCCTTCCTTTTTTGTTTTTTTATTTTTTGCCTCCTTCTAAATTTAATAGACTTGTAAAGAAACATTGCAGCAACGTTGTTGTTCCATCTAAAAAAAGATAAAATACTTTTAGTATTTTTTTTACGAAAGTTTGCAAATAATTAGTTTATGTAAACGAAATTAATTATTTTTTATGCACAGTTTGGTGGATAAGATGCTCTGTTTTTTAATATTTAGGATTAATAATGCGGAAAAACGGGGCTTTGATGTGGATAACTATGTGGATAAAGTGGATTACTCGTTGTATATGGAAAAAAGATACAATATTTTATGTATTCCGGTAAGTACTTTCATTAAAGTTATTTACTCTGCATCGGTTACTATCTGAACTTATGAAGCCTTGTTTAAATGGTTGAAACTGATTGACTTATTATTCAAATGAAGGTATAATTTAAAAGAAATTTTTTGTTTTTCTTGATTTGTTTCGTAGTGTTGGGAAAAGATCTTTTTGGCGTATATGTTCTAACGGCGGGCTAGCCTAAGTGTTCAGAAGAGGAGTGTTTTTAATGAAAATAGCTGTTGCAGGGACCGGTTATGTAGGTTTATCAATCGCTACACTGTTGGCACAACATCATAGTGTTGTGGCTGTTGATATTATTCCTGAAAAGGTTGAAATGATAAATAATAAAAAGTCGCCAATTCAGGATGAGTATATAGAAAAGTATCTTGCAGAGAAAGAACTTGATTTAGTGGCGACGCTTGATGCTGAGGCTGCATATAAGGATGCAGAGTTTGTGGTTATTGCGGCTCCGACTAATTATGACAGTCAAAAGAATTTCTTCGACACATCTGCTGTCGAAGCGGTGATAAAGCTTGTTATTAAGTGTAATCCAAATGCGGTTATGGTTATTAAATCAACCATTCCGGTTGGATTTACGGCAAGCGTAAGAGAAAAATATAATTGCAAAAATATTATTTTCAGCCCCGAATTTTTAAGGGAAAGCAAAGCACTTTATGATAATTTGTATCCGTCCCGTATTATTGTTGGTACCGATGTAGAAGATACCCGTCTTGTCAAAGCGGCGAATACTTTTGCTAAACTTCTGCAAGAGGGAGCTATCAAGGAAAATGTTGATACACTTATTATGGGATATACCGAAGCAGAGGCTGTAAAACTTTTTGCTAATACCTACCTTGCATTGAGAGTATCTTATTTTAACGAACTTGATACATATGCTGAGATGAAAGGTTTGGACACCCAACAAATTATTCACGGCGTTTGCCTTGATCCCAGAATTGGAACACATTATAATAATCCTTCTTTTGGATACGGCGGCTATTGTTTGCCGAAAGATACTAAGCAGCTTCTTGCAAACTATGAAGATGTGCCGCAGAATATGATGTCTGCTATTGTGGAATCCAACCGTACCAGAAAGGATTTCATTGCGGATCGTGTTCTTCGCATGGCGGGATATTATGGATATAAGCAGGATAATAGTTATACAAAAGAAAAGGAAAATCCGCCAATGATCGGTGTTTACCGTTTGACTATGAAATCAAACTCGGATAACTTCCGTCAAAGTTCTATTCAGGGTGTCATGAAGCGAATTAAAGCAAAAGGAGCAATAGTTGTTATTTATGAACCAACCCTTGCTGATGGCGAAACCTTTTTTGGTAGTAAGATTGTTAACGATCTTGCAAAATTCAAGGGAATGTGTGATGCAATAATTGCAAATAGATATGATGCTTGTTTGGATGATGTTGCTGATAAGGTTTATACGCGTGATGTTTTTCAGAGAGATTAAAGAATCCGATTTGAAATAGAAATTGGTTTTGGTTAATTAATAACCGTTTCAAACAAAATTAAAAGGTCCCTGTTCAATGAATCTTGAACAGGGACCTTTGTAATTGTTAAATTTTTAAATTACTTTACTAGATTTCTGCAAAGTATTTAATTGTTCTAACCATCTGGCTTGTGTAGGAGTTTTCGTTATCATACCAAGAAACAACCTGAACCTGATAGGTATCGTCATCAATCTTGCTAACCATTGTCTGTGTAGCATCAAAGATTGAACCGTAGGTTGAACCGACGATATCAGATGAAACGATAGGATCGGTATTGTATCCGTAAGAAGCACTGGAAGCAGCCTTCATAGCAGCATTGATACCGTCAACGGTAACATCCTTGCCCTTGACAACAGCAGTAAGGATTGTAGTAGAACCGGTCGGAACAGGAACACGCTGAGCAGAACCGATCAATTTACCGTTAAGTTCGGGAATTACAAGGCCGATTGCCTTTGCAGCACCGGTTGAGTTAGGAACGATATTAACAGCAGCAGCACGGGCACGACGGAGATCACCCTTTCTGTGCGGGCCGTCAAGAACCATCTGGTCACCGGTATATGCGTGGATTGTTGACATAATACCACTTTGAATAGTAGCATAGTCATTAAGTGCTTTAGCCATAGGTGCAAGGCAGTTTGTAGTACAGGAAGCAGCAGAAATAATGTTATCTTCTTTAGTAAGAATGTTTTCGTTTACACCGAAAACAACTGTCGGAAGATCATTTCCTGCGGGAGCAGAAATAACAACCTTTTTAGCACCTGCATCAATATGAGCTTG
>JAUMXX010000034.1:0-12115 GCA_030535285.1 bacterium
AGAGATCAACCCGACCAAAAGTTACACCTTGTCCGTAACACAGAAACTCTCTTATCCCTCAAGCAACTTTGAATTTTTGGTACAAAAGCAAAGGCTACCATATTAGCTTAGGTTTGATTGATGATAAACTTTCGGTTAAAAAGGTTGAACAATCTTTGAAAGGCGTAAAGACTACGATCTATAAGAAGTGAGCATTTTTTGAATGACTTAAATACTTGATAATAGATAATGTAAAATATCGCTAATTCAACAACTTCGTAACCGCCTGACACTATTCCGCAGACGACTTTGCAACTTTTTTTGCAACAAAAATTTTGATAAATGAAATAATGGGTAGAAAAACGGGTTCAAAATTGCCATTTAGAATAATATTTAGGGCATAAATAAGCCAAAGAAGAATCCCAAAAAAGAGTGGGAATGATACCGGCTTAACATCAAATGTTCTCGATAGCAGACAGTGCTTTACATTGTCTGCTATTGTTTTTATAGTTCGCATTTTTGGGGTTCAGTTATTACCCCCCGGCAGAGCCACAATCACGATACAATTTACAACTAAACGAGAAAGGCGGCAGAGAGGTGTTAATCTCTCTGCCGTCTTTTCTTTTTATTTCTCAAAAAAACTATTGACAACTATATCGCAGTACGATATACTGTATGCATCGCAGTACGATACATCGCACTGACATCTGATAGGGGGATATTATGGATCAGCATATTAAGAAAGTATATGTGCCTATGACCGAAACTGCTTTTTTCATTTTGTTATGCTTAAGAAAACCTAATCACGGCTACGGAATAGTCCAAAAGGTTGAAGAAATGACAAACGGAGCAATTAAACTCACGCCCGGCACAATGTACGGAAGTTTATCAAAAATGGAAAAAGACAATGTTATCCGTTTTATTAAAGAAGAAGAAAAACGCAAAATCTATCGAATTACCGATTTGGGACTAGAGGTTTTACAGATCGAGTTGCAGCGTATCGAACGCTTGTATAAAATAGCACAGGAGGAAATGTAAAATGGAAGCTAAAAAACAGTTCAAATGGTTTACAATTTTTGAATATGAAAAAGAACAGGATTATCTTCGAAAAATGCACAAGTCCGGCTGGAAGTTCGTCAAGGTAAAGGGGCTTGGAAAGTATTATTTTGAAAAATGCATTCCTCAAGACGTGGTATATCAACTTGACTATAATAAAGAAGGACTCACCCATAAAGATGAATATTTGAAAATGTTTGATGATTGTGGTTGGGAATATATACAAGATTATGCCGGCTACAGTTATTTCAGAAAAGCAGTTTCAGAAGATGGTGTCGTAGAAGAAATCTTCTGTGACGAAGAATCAAGATTTCAGATGATGCAACGAGTGATAAAAGGTCGAATGCTTCCACTCTTGGCGATATTCTTTGCAATATTGCTACCACAGTTTATTATCAACCTTTTTAGTTCTCACAATTACCTCATTGCTACATTTACCGGCAGTATTCTCGCGCTTTATATATCAATATTTGCTATGTGTTTTGTAAAATACAATCGGTATAAGAACCGCACAAGGAAATAGTTTGTTGGATAAAAAGATAAAGCCGGTGGGCTTGATGTGAAACCAGTCTTTACGATGTTGGTATCGATCTTACCTGTATAGGAATGTGCTTACTAAAAATTCCGGATTAAATTTAAGGCGTCGCATTACTGCGGCGCCTTAATGTTATATGTTGGAATAAAATATGTTTTTGCGATATAATATTACAAACCTAAGAATTGCGTAAAGAAATATAGTTGTTTTATGCTGTGCAAAAGGCTGTATATAAACCGATTAGATCAGAGCTCGATTTCTTTATACATTAACCGTTATTCAACCAAGTGCAAATAATATTAACATCAACAATATTTTGGTCAACAGATCGCTACAGTTTTTATATAAAACACTATAGGATATATCGACAACCTATCTACGCCTGTTTATATATCCAAATCAAATGGCTGATTTCAGAAAATGCTGCCACATCACCCACAACGGTTACGTCATGATGCAGTTGCAAAACAGAGGCTGGGACTCTTGGTGTTATATCACCAAAAAATGCCCTTTTTACAATCGCCGCCTTGTCTGTACCACTGACCAACAGCAAAATCTTCTTTGCATCCATAATACTCTGAATCCCCATAGTATACGCCTGTTTGGGAACTTCTTCTTCTGACGAAAAAAAGATTGAGTTTGCCGAAATTGTAGACTCTGCCAAATCTACACAATGGGTCCTCTTAGGGAATACGTCTGACGGCTCATTAAAACCTATATGTCCGTTATGCCCCAAGCCCAGCAATTGCAAATCGATACAACCCACAGACGCAATAATCTCGTCATATTTTTTGCAAGCCAGGTCTGCATCCGCAATGCTTCCGTCAGGCACAAAGGCTTTGTTTATATCTATATTTACCTTTTTAAACAAATTATCATACATGAAGCGATAGTAGCTGTGTTCGTTATCATGTGCAAGGCCCTTGAATTCATCCAGATTTATGCTGGTAACCTGAGAAAAATCCAGATCGCCCTTTACGTATCCGGCAGACAGATATTCATACGTCCCCACCGGTGTTGAGCCTGTCGCCAGACCAAGCACGCAGTCAGGTTTTAACACAATCTGTGCGCCAATAATGCTTGCAGCCTCTGCACTCATAGCATCATAATCTTTTGTGAGTATAAATTTTATCATAATATTATCCTTCCTGAATAAAACGGAAGTAAAATTGAAAACGTCCAAATTTCATCTTTTAAACAAGTATATCTAAATATTTTTTAATCCTAAACAAAGTGTCGTTTTGAGATATCATATACTGTTCAATATGCTTATTACTGTTTCCAACTCGTCCGGCTTTATCTTGTCTGGTGATTTTCCTGTCAAAACACAGTCTGTAAAATAATGTATCTCGTTAGCATAAGCATTGGTCTTTGGTAGGTTAATGGATGCGGCGCCGTCGGTTGAAACGGTTGACAAATCCATAACTGTACCATCATTCTGATATACCATACATTTCCCATAGATATAAGTAATCAGCGCCTTTTCAAACTGAAAACGGAAGCCCGCACCGAACGGCAGAGGGGCAGCATACCAAGCAGATTCTGTGGTAATGAAAAAATCATCATACTTATATGTCGCAGAAATGTAGTCCTGTTCGGGCCTTTTTGAACGATTACTATGCACACTAACAGGTTGTCCGAATGCATATACCATAAAATCCAGATCGTGCACATGCAAATCATAAGGAACCAGACCGCTGCGCAAGGGATCTTTCATCCAATTGTCCCAACTCCAACCCGGACACGGTCCGAGACGGCTCATGTATCCTGACAAAAGCTTTCCGTATTTTCCTGTGTCATAAATTTCTTTGATCAACTCATATTCCGGCCAGAATCGCAAAACCTGAGCAACCATAAATTTTACGTTCATTTTCTGCGCAGTGGAATAAACGCGGCAGACATCTTCCTTCTTTAATGAAATAGGCTTTTCACATATTACATGAATTCCCTTCTCCATAGCTTTTATCGCATAATCTGCATGTAAATAAGTAGGCAGACAAATATCCAGAATATCAATGTTCTCATTTTCCAACATTTCATTAAAATCTGTGTAACAATGCTTATCCGGATAACGCTCCATACGTTCGGGACGGATATCACAAATTGCAACTAATTCTGCTTTTTCCATAGCCTCCCATACAGGAATATGCTCTCCGCTGATACCTCCGACACCAACTAAACCAACCTTTAACATATCTTTAATCCCTCCGTACTCTTATTTGCCGTAAATTTCTTCAATAATCTTCTGCAAATAGTCTCTTGACTCCAAAATATCAACTAATTGCTGATCACCCGAAATCTCACGTTCTATAGTCACATACGATTCATATCCCAGTTCATACAGTTTTTTAAAAAGCCTTTTGAAATCAACCTTTCCCTCACCTATAGGCGTCTCACATCCTAAATTGTGCCCATTGGTAGGATAGCATCCGTCCTTAGCATGAATATTTCGTACATATTTTCCGAACACATCAAGTGCATCCACGGGATTTGCCTTTCCGTAAAGAATCAAGTTTGCAGTATCAAGATTGATCCCCAGGTTGTCACAGCCCACTGTTTCAAAGCATCGCAACAAAGTCACAGGAGTCTCCTGCCCTGTCTCAAATAATAGATACTGCCCGTTGTTTTTTAAATGCATTGCAACCTGTCTTACTGCAACACAGAAACTGCCAAAATTAGAATCATATGGGTTTTCAGGAATAAATCCCATATGAGTCACCACATCGGTAACACCTAATTTCAAAGCGAAGTCAGCACCGTCGCAAAGGTTTTTAATACGTATGGCACGGTACTCCGGAGGCACCAGTCCCAAAGTTAACTGCCCTGTATAGAAGTTCCACTCACAAGGACCCTCCCAACCGCACCAGAATGCAGAAATACTAATACCGTGTTTTTCAAACAGTGTTTTTAATGCAGCCGCATTTTCATCTGTCCACGCTTCCGGACTCCACGATATAAGTTGACAGGAATCAAAACGGTTCTCACGCAAAACAATCAACTTTTCTTCCATTCCCTCCATTGAGGAAAAGGAAACACAAGTTCCGATTTTCATGAAAATTACCTCCTTAGTATCAAATAAATTTCTATAACAGTATATTATCACCCAAAAACATAATTTAGATAAAAGATTTAAACTTATCGTTGTAAGATATTTACTATTTATAAAAGGTAAATAATTTACAAATAAAAAGCAAAATAATATAATTCTAAATAAAGAACATGTGTTAGAATAAATATGTAAAAGTTTTATTAAAAGTATGTAAAGGACAGTATTAATGAAGAAAATTAGGGCGGCAGTTATTGGTTGCGGAAATATTTCGGTAATGCATCTTGATTCTATTGTCGGTTTGGGCCAAGCGAATCTTGTTGGTGTGTGTGATATTAATGCCGACAAATCACATGCTGCAGCAGAAAAATACAACAGTACAGCCTATACAGATTATAAAGAGATGTTTGAACAAGAAAAACCCGATATTGTGCATCTGTGTCTGCCCCACTATCTGCATACACCCGTTGCCTGTGACGCTTTTCGTGCGGGCATTAACGTACTCAGTGAAAAACCGATTAGTATAAACTATGACGATGCTGTAAAGGCGGTTGAATTAGCAAAACAGCGCAATATGCTTTACGGTGTTATTTTTCAATGCCGTTATAATACACCCTCAATATTAGTCAAGAAAAGAATTACTGACGGTAAACTTGGCGCGGTCAAATGCGGCAGAAGCGTGCTCACCTGGTACCGTTCTGACAATTACTATGATAATTCTGATTGGAAAGGCACGTGGGACAAAGAAGGCGGCGGCGTAATCATTGACCAAACCATTCATTCACTCGACCTTGCCAACTGGTTCATAGACAGTACTCCTGTGATGGTGCAATCCACCCTACACAACAGAAACCACAAGATTATG
Source organism: bacterium (assembly GCA_030535285.1). GTDB lineage: Bacteria > Bacillota > Clostridia > Oscillospirales > Acutalibacteraceae > JAUMXX01. The sequence goes on from JAUMXX010000034.1 coordinate 5,482, forward strand.
ACCGTGGAAGACAGTGCGGAAGGATTTATAAAATATGAAAACGGATGTACTTTCGGCTTTTATGCTATGAACAATTATCTAATGGACGAGCCCATTGAAATAAGGCTTGCGTGCGAAAACGGAACGGTTCGACTTTCGTATGATGAAGCTATAATAAACTATAATGACGGTACGGTTGAAGCGGTAAAAAACCAGCCTCAGAAAATTGTTTCATATACCGGCGGAAAGCCTTACTGGGGAACTCAGCATGCAGTGCAGATTAACCAGTTCTACCGGGCTGTAGAAAAAATAGAACCTCTTGAAATCAGTGGCGAAGAGGCTTTAAAGGTTCAGAAAATTGTCTGTGATATATACAATAATAATGATATGAGGGATTTGTATGCTGGACGCGTATAAAGAATTAGTTCCTGTGGTGTACGGGGAAAGTTCGATTAAACTTTTATATGCCTATATACAAGGGGCGGACAGAATGTGCTTCGGTATGCACTGGCACGACAGAATGGAGCTGAATCTTGTGATTTCAGGTAGTATGATGCTCCATACGGATGAAGGACATTATGAGGTAAAGCCCGGGCAAATAGCCGTAAATGCTCCTCGCAGAATGCATTGTGGGATTGCAGGAGGAGAGTATGTTGAATATCATACGCTTATGTTTGATATAGAAAAATTCTGCAACCAAACACCTGCATCTGAGAAATATCTGGTGCCGATACTAAAGGGTGATATTAATTTTCCACGCGTTATTGAGGACAAAAATTTAAAAGCCGAAATTGAGCAGCTTATACACATAGAAAAGGACCGCACTGCGTATCATCCCTTGCAAGCCGAAAGCAAGATTTATGAAATTCTCGGAATTTTAAGTCGTTATGGCTCTACAACAACAAGAGCAGATAATGAAAAAGATAAAAGATTTCATACCATCTTAAAATACATTAACGAAAATTTTACAGACAAAATTACGCCAAAAGATATCAGTCTGAAATTCGGTTATAACGAAACCTATTTTTGCAGACGATTTAAAGAAATAACCGGACTCACCTTTACAAAATATGTGCAGGCATTGCGAATGGAGATGGCTATAAAACTACTCAAGTCGGGAAAGGAAGAAATTCGCTATATCGCCTGGAAATGCGGATATGAGGATGTGAGTTATTTCTCTAACTGTTTTAAGTCCCATTTTGGTTTCAGACCATCAAAAATCTATGGAACAGAAGGTTGATTTTTGAAACTGTAACGGCGGTTTTAATACGATGAAAATTTCAAGGATGATTACATACTGTTGGTGAATAATAATTATTTTTTAACATATCTGAACACATAGATAAAAATACGAATCAGTTGCGAAAGATGTATGTTTTAAGTTAGATTCAATACGGTCGACATAAATTAGAATATAAATATAATAATATTTTTTAAAACTGTTGAAAATTGAGCCTATTTAATGTATAATTCTCTTGTTAATGAAATTACAACAATAAAGAATTTAGTTGTAAAATCGGTAATTAAAAAATATTTTTATATTTAAGGAGGGTTATCCGTGAGTACAAGTGTACAGGATATTCTAAAACTAATTGAAGAAAACAATATAAAAATGATTGATTTCAAAATGGTCGACATCAACGGGCAGTTCCGACATGTAACCATTCCGGCAGAAAATTTTTCCGAAGATACCTTGAAAAGCGGTATCGGTTTCGACGCATCTAATTACGGTTATGCGGTAGTAGAAAAGAGCGATATGGTATTCATTCCGGATCCGGACACCGCCGTGATCGATCCTTTTTGTGAAATTCCTACACTGTCTATGACGGGTAACGCTATGATCATTGACAATCCGGAAAATCGTCCGCTGGCTCAGTATCCACGCAACATCGTGCTGGCTGCCGAAAAATATATGAAAGATTGCGGCGTTGCTGACACAATGATGATACTTCCGGAATTCGAGTTCTATCTTTTCGACCAGGTCGGATGGAATGTCGAGTCCAACTGCGTAGCAGCAACTCTCGATGCTGAGCAATCCTATTGGAACAGCGCTACCGAGGGAATGGGAAATATCGTCGCTAAACAAAAAGCATATCATATTGCCAAACCCTTTGACCGCTCCTACGAGTGCCGCAGTGAAATGTGCCTGCATATGAAGGATGCCGGTATCGAAATCAACTACCATCATCCTGAGGTTGCAGCATCCGGTCAGTTTGAAATTGAGCCCCAGTTAGGCAAAATGAGCAAAATGGCAGATGCAACCATGATGATCAAATATATCGTCCACAATACTGCCCTTAAATATGGCAAATCTGCTACCTTTATGCCTAAACCCGTATACGGAGAGGCGGGCAGCGGTATGCATGTACATATGCTTTTGCTCAAAGATGGACAACCTGTTTTCTCTGATGACAACGGTTATGCCCACTTAAGCGAAACTGCTCACTACTTTATGGGCGGCTTGCTTAAGCATATCTCCTCCTTGTGTGCCATAACCAATCCCAGCACAAACTCCTTCAAACGTCTCGTTCCGGGCTTTGAAGCGCCGGTAACCGTCGGCTATGCTACCAGCAACCGCAGCGCTGTTATTCGTATCCCCGCCTATGCGAAGGCGCCTGAAAAACGCCGTTTTGAACTGCGTAATCCGGATGCAACCTGCAATCCCTACTTCTGCTATGCGGCAATTTTAATGGCCGGTCTTGACGGTATTAAGAATAAAATTGATCCGCACGCTAACGGTTGGGGTCCGTATGACGTCAATCTCTATACACTTTCAGACGAGGAAAAAGCAAAACTCAAGGGCCTGCCTACCTCTCTCAGTGAGGCGTTAGACGCCCTCGAGGCTGATCATGACTACCTCACCGCCGGTGGTGTATTCCCCGAGGAACTAATTAAAAATATCATTAAAACCAAGCGTGAGGAATGTGCCGAGCTTTCTAAAATTCCCCACCCTGCAGAGTTTGAAAAATACTATAATCTATAATGTGCATTAGTTATTGAAAACCTCTGCACACAGTTGTACAGATCGTTTTTAACTTTGCGCGCTACCGATTAAATTAAATTTCTTGATATAATTTACAAAAATCAGTATCCTTAAAACACCCCAAAGCAGAAATCGGGATGTCCTTAACGGAGTATTACGCAAACCGAGCAGGATGAAAGAAAATACAGCATAGTCGAAGTGGCTATGCTGTATTTTTTCCTTAAAATCAACAGGTTTTGAAGCTTTATTAAAACCACTTTATTTTTATAAACATTTGTGTTATAATTTCTATGTCACATAAATCTAAATAATCTGATGTGTAAGTGTTGTCCCGGTTTTGTCTGGGGGTAACTATACCCTTCTGTATGTTCGTTCTATGAATTTGGCAAAAATGCAAATTCCACAGGATGAATGTGCGGTGCAATACCTGTTCTGATTAGCTTTGTGTGACAACAATCGAAGTTTGCGTTTTTCAGTGCGTGACTCCAAGGGGGGTGTGCACCTTTTTGTTGTATCCCCAAAACTTTTCTTGTTAAAAGCGTTAACAAAAATAAATTTTTGTGGAGGGGAATTTATGAAATTCTTTAGAAGAAAAGTGTTATCGTCTCTATTAGTTATTGTATTAGTTTTGTCTGTAATGCCGTCCACCGTTTTTGCAAATGCTGAAACCACAACGGTTTCAACTGAGCAAGATTTGAAGGCGGCTATTGAGGCAATTCCCACAGGTGGTTCAGGCGAAATCACGATCGAAAATGTGTATATGTATCTGAACGAAGGATTGTATATCGAAAATAAAGATATCACCTTTAACCTTATTAGTTCAGCACTTGTCACTGCCAAAGATGCAGAATACGGTTTCGGCCAGCCTGTTATTTTTGGCTTTGGTACTAACATTACTATAAATCTCGATGATAATTCCTCTATGCAGTCTATGGGACATACCGGTAATATGGGCGTTGTAAGAATTGATAACAGCACCGACTGGAATGAAACTACACAGACTTTTGAAAAAACTTTTACGCTAACCGTTAATGGTGGACAATACGCCTGTACCAAAGAGATTCCCGAAGACCATGAAGCGGATTCCGTATTTGTTGCGGCACCCGGCACAAAAGTAGTGCTAACGGATGTTGTGTGTAATGGCACTGTTACAGAAATTGATTACGAAGGTGTTGGAATCACCGTCCCCGGCGAACTTGTCATCAACGGTGGTAAATTCACTAATGATGTGAGCGCATACGCCGCTGCCGAAAAATACTCCTGTGCTTATGGTGAAAATTTTTATGTCCGTGACAAAGAAATGACAGATGAATTCAGTGCTGCTCTCACCGACGGTAAGTTAGTATTTAACTATGCTAAATCTGCCGTTACCGACGAAACAACATTCCTTATTGCAGAAGAGTTCTGGTATGACCACCCCGATTTCTTCATCAATTTTGAATCCTTCAATGCTGATCTCACCAAAATCTCACTCGGACTTTATATAAACACACCAAAGGAAGAATATCATACGGTTGATGTCGTGTGGAATTATGAAGAAAGTGTTTGGCAGGCGGCACAGTCCTTTGTTGACAAATTCCCCGAAGACAGAGAGTGGTTCTCTGTTTCTGATTTGGAACTTGTAAACTATTGGGTATATCACAATCCCGATTCCGAAGTAGAGTCTTTTGCTAACTATTCGGGCGAACTTAAATCAATCCTCAACAACAGCAATTTTCTCTTTCAGGTTGAAGACCGTGCAGGCTCGGATTCCCCTTACTGCACCGTAACTATCGGAAGTGCAAAACTTATCCACGACGGTGCAGTCTACTTCACTGCCGACCGACTTGGCGCTCGTGGAGAGCACATAATCTATGTTCCCGAATCAACCGCCAACACAAAGGATGCTCTTGTTGCGGCGGCTCAAAAGAGAATTGACGATTATATCGGTGCGGGTAAAGTGAGAGTTACTTGCGATGGCTATACCGTAACCAACTATTATAATGACACTATTGCAGAATATGACGCCCAAATTGCCGATGCACAAGCTCGTTATGATGCCGAAATGGCAAAACCCGATAACGAAAGAGACTGGTTTGTCATATTTGACTGTGAATTCATTCTTCAGTACACCCCCGAGTACAAACAGAGTTTTATCGATTCCTTCAGAACAGGGGAGGATGCCTTCCTCCTGACTGCTCAGAACGACTTAACCTTTGATGCACAGGTTATCGGTAAGGACAAGTCTTACGGATTCATCATTGTCAAAGACGACGATAAACTCACAACCCCCACCTATGCTACTGTTGACCTTAACACACAGATTTCCGTAACAACCAATTCGTCCACCGTTCCGCTTGATACGGTTATTGAAGCGGATAAGCTAACAGAAGGCGAAGAATACGATAGAATTATTGAAATTCTTGATGTTGAAGAAAATGAGACCTTTGATATCAAACTCCATTCCGGTACTCTTGACAAATACGTTACCAAACTGGAAGATGGAAAGTTTGATGTAAAAATCCCTGTTCCTGAAAAATTTGAGGGAAAGAACCTAATCGTTTATTATGTAGATCAGAACAACAATCCTATCGAGTATGAGGTAACAGTAAAAGATAACTTTGCAATTTTTGTTACCGATCACTTTAGTATTTATACCTTGACTGAGAAAGCAAGTCAACAAGCCGAGCATACACAGCATAGAGGCGGTTCTGCCACCTGTTGCACAAAAGCGATTTGTTTAGAGTGCAATCAACCTTACGGTGAGTTGAGCACTACAAATCACTCCGGCGGAACAGAGATTAAAAATGCTAAAGAAGCAACGGTAAACGAGAAGGGATATACCGGCGATGCCTACTGCAAAGGTTGTGGTGAAAAAATCGCTGACGGAAAAGACATCCCTGCAACAGGAACCGTATCCTCTCCGCAGACCGGAGATAACAGCAACCTTTGGTTGTGGGAGGTTCTCTTGTTTGTAAGCGGAGGATGCCTGTTTGGTATGGCTCTCAATGAGCGAAAAAGAAGAGCGGCAAATAAATAATCCACAGTAAAATCACCTTACAAAGTAACGCGTGTTGTTCTTATGGAAGAATTTGAAATTCTTTCAATTTTGGTTAAGAACCAGCATCGCATTTGTATGCACAAATACTGTCGGGCAGCAGCCCAAACCCACTATGATATTACAAAGAGACCGTCAACGACTTTGTTGACGGTCTCTTTTGCTTGAAACTCCGTTAAGAACATCACGCAAAATGCTTTGAGGTGTTTTTTACTTCGAATATTGATACCGCTAATTAACAACCTAACACATCTAAAACAAAAATTTTGTCTTCCAATGCAAAACTGAGTAATACATAAACCTTTTTGCTTCCAAACCTTGTATATTTTTCCTGCCGCTGAAAAGAATAATACAAAGAAAGGGATGATTTGATTGAAAATAACTAAAGAAAATTATTCACAAATGGTCAAAAGAGCCTCGCCGCCTTCACCTAAATCCCGTGATTTTATATGCGCTTTTTTAGTCGGCGGTCTTATCTGTACATTAGGTCAAGCACTTTACGATGTTTTTGTGATGCTCGATCTCAGTTCTAAGGAAAGCCGAGCCACAGTTTCAGTGTCACTCATATTTATTGCCGCCGTTCTCACCGGAATAGGTGTATTTGACCGCATCGCAAAATTTGCAGGCGCGGGCAC
>JAUMXX010000034.1:12125-12383 GCA_030535285.1 bacterium
CGCAAACGCAATCGTTTCCCCCGCAATTGAATACAAAAACGAGGGGTTTGTCTTGGGAGTTGGAGCGAAGATGTTTACGATTGCGGGACCTGTTATTGTGTATGGTACGGTGGCAAGTGTTGTGTATGGAGTTATTTATTGGATTACGACTTTATTCTAAAAAAAGGCTTGACCAAGCGGTCAAGCCTTTTAATCTATTTTTGGTATGGTATAAATTGGGGTGTATTATCTTCGCACTCAATGTGTCCTTCAACACCG
>JAUMXX010000102.1 GCA_030535285.1 bacterium
AGTAAATACTGCGGGCGACCTTACCGTTCAGGATGCATATGAAATTACTGTTAACGGCAACACAATCAGAGTTGAAAGAAATTACTTCTTTAACAACTAAAAAATATTTAAATGGGATATTAGGCGAGGCGGAAGCTTCGCCTAAACCTAATCTGTCTACTTACGACAGCCGTATTTGACGGCAGAATGGAGAAATGTTATGAAAAAGTTTTTAAGTATAATATTGACGATTGCTTTAATTGCATCTTCAATGACCATGGTGTTTGCATCGAACCAAACAACATATACGGACATAGGAAAGCATTGGGCAAAGGATTGCATCAATGACTGGAGTGAGTATGGCGTAATAAAGGGCTATGATGGAAAGTTCTCGCCGGACCGCTCAATGACACGTGGCGAATTTGCAGTTGTTATTGACCGTATTTTGAAGTATCAGACAGCGGCTAAAAATGTGTTTAAAGATTTAAAACAGGATTTTTATACCGATGCAATTTTAAAGCTGAATCAATCACAGGTTATGAAGGGTGACGGTGATACAGTAAGACCCAATGCGACAATAACCCGTGAGGAATCAGCTGTTATGCTTTGCCGCGCTCTTGGAATTGCCGAAGAAAGTGCAATAAATAAGAGTTTCAGTGATACAAGCAAGGTTTCATCTTGGGCGACAGGCTTTATAAATGCAATGGTAAACAGCGGATTGCTTAACGGCTCAGATGGTAAGCTTAATCCCAAAAGCCCCATTACTCGTGCTGAGGTTGTAAAAATTCTTGACAATGCGGTTATTCCTGTTTTGACTTCGGGCGAGTTAACCAATTTAAACACAAACAAGATTGTAGTTATCAGCTCACCAAATGTTGTTATTACAAATTCTGCTTTGGGCGGAAAAATCATGATAACTCAAGGTGTTACAGAGGGTACCGTTACATTTATGAATACCCGTATTAAAGGTGAGGTAGCCATTGACAATGCAAGAAACGATGGCTTTGTAAGACTTCAGGATTGCTCAGTTGCAAAAGCAACCATCTCTAAGCTTGACAAGATGAATACAGTTATTCAAAGCGGTACTACCGAAGATAAATCAACTGAAGAAATAACAGAGTCAAGTAAAGGCGATACAAATACGGATTCCAACACCAACACTGATAACAACACCAGCGGCAGCACTGATAGCAGTAATTCAGGTTCGGGTAGCAACTCCGGCTCCGGCGGCGGAGGCGGCGGTGGAGGTGGTGGTGACAACAACACCTCAACAACAGTAGCCGTTACCGGCGTGACACTTAATAAATCTGCCGAAGAAATAACTGTAGGTGGAAAAACCACTCTTACAGCCACAGTTAATCCATCAAATGCTACAAATAAGAACGTGACATGGAGTTCCTCCAACACAAGTGTTGCAACTGTGTCAAATGGAACAGTTACAGGTGTAAGTGTGGGAACAGCAACAATCACAGTTAAAACTTCTGACGGCGGCAAAACTGCAACCTGTACGATTACTGTAAAGGCTGCGCCGCAAGTTACTGTTTCGGTTAAAGGGGTATCTCTTAACAAAAATACCGGTGAGATAAAGATAGGTCAAAGCTTAAATCTTACGGCAACAATATCTCCCTCTAATGCAACCAACAAGGCAATAAGCTGGAACTCATCTGATGAGACAGTTGCTACTGTATCAAACGGAACGGTTAACGGTATCAGCGATGGTACTGCAACAATTACTGTTACAACCGAAGACGGTGGGTTTACAGCAAACTGCGAAGTTACCGTAAAAAAGACACCAGTGACAAAAATATCACTTAACAAAACCAACCTTGAGATTGGAATTTACATAAGTGAAACCATTGTTGCAACAGTAGTACCGTCAAGTGCGACATATACCGACGTAGAGTGGTCATCCTCTGATGAAGGTGTTGCGCAAGTTGACTATAATGGGCAGGTAACAGCGATAAGTGAGGGAACAGCAACAATTACAGCAACAACAGATAATGGTGATAAGAGTGCAGAGTGCTATGTTACCGTCAGGGACTATTATGATGAAAACCAAGAAGTGGTTGGCAATATGGAAATAGCTCGAGATGATCTTGAATATATCATAAATCACGAGGATGCACCCTTTAGTGATGATGAACTTTCAATATTTGCAACCGGATATCTTTGTATTGACGAGGTGCTGATTAACTACAATAGTCATTCATACTTGTTTGATAAGAAATTTTTCCATAAATATTATGGAGATCAAATAGATGACGCAAAAAGAGTATATCTCGGCATAGAAGATAAAGATACTTTTATAGAAAATGTTGGGATTTGGACTAATAATATTGAAACGATAAAGTGGTTTATAGACGTATTTGAGATAGAAGAACTGGAAGGATTGCTGTAACAAATTTAAAAAGATAAAAATCCACTCGTTTATTAAACGAGTGGATTTTATTTTACTTTTTTAAGACTTTCTATTTTTAGTTTATATTTCTCATTGTTTATTCGCCTCTCGCCTCACAATAAGCACAGCGATAAATGCGATTTTCTTTGTCTGTTAGGTTGAATATATTGGGCAGCTCCTGCTCGGTTGTGGTGATGCAACGAGGATTTTTGCAGAATATCACATTTGTAAGTGTTTCAGGCAGTGTCATTTTTTTCTTTTCCTTAAGGCTGCCATCTACAATAATATCTACGGTCGCATCAGGCGAAACGTATCCAAGTATATCCATATCAAGGTCAATTAGCGCATCTACCTTTATGATATCTTTTTTGCCCATTTTGCGACTACCCGCATTCTTGATTATTGCAACGGGGCAGTCAAGCAAATCAAGATGCAGGAGGTTGTATATCTCCATACCTTTGCC
>JAUMXX010000035.1 GCA_030535285.1 bacterium
CGCCACCTTGCCAAGGTGGAGGTAGCGAGTTCGAGCCTCGTCATCCGCTCCATATTCTGCGCTGGTAGCTCAGTTGGATAGAGTGACTGGCTACGAACCAGTAGGTCAGGGGTTCGAGTCCCTTTCAGCGCGCCAAAAAACAGTCTATGCGGGTTTTCTGTATGAGGCTGTTTTTTTATTCATAAGGTTCCGTTTTTACAACAACAAAGTTTCTTGCAGGTGAATAAACGGAACTGTTTTTTTATAATAAAGCAGAAATAAAAATAATTGTTTTTTATTTTTATTCAAACAAGACTTGACAAAGTTTGTTTAGTAGATATGATAAAAAAGACAACAATTTTTGGAGGAAAAAATGAAGTTCGGGTATTTTGATAACGAAAACAAAGAGTATGTAATAACAAATCCGCAAACGCCGACCCCGTGGATGAATTATATAGGAAAAGGAAAATACAGCGGAATAATTTCAAATACCGGTGGCGGTCTGTCTTTTGATGGGGATCCGTCAAACCGCAGGGTTTTAAGATACAAGTTTAACAACCTTCCCAAAGACCGTCCGGGAAGATACATTTATATCAGAAATCAAAAAACCGGGGAATATTGGTCACCAATGTGGCAACCGGTTATGAAACTGGATTCTTATGAGTGCCGTCACGGAATGGGATATACTGTTATAAAGGGTGAATATGACGGAATATCGGTTACCGTAACATATTTTGTTCCGATAGATAAAAATTATGAGATTTGGCATGTTGATATGAAAAATCTCACCGATGAAGAAAAAGACTTAAAAGTGTTTTCATATTGTGAATTCAGTTGGCACGATGCAAAGTATGATATGTTGTGTCATTGGCCTTGTATGGCATTCACAGCAGAATACAACAACGGAAGAATAACGGTTGACAACTGCGCAGAACATTTAACAGGGGTGCCGTTATATGATTACATTTCAACCGATTTGGAAATTGACGGATATGATTGTAGCCTCGAAGAATTCATTGGTGCATATCGAAGCGAGACCAATCCGATTGTAGTCGAAAACGGAGAATGTAAAAATTCAGAAATGCATTCGGACAACTGTGTAGGGGTTTTGTCTTCTTCTTTTTCTCTGGGCGCAAAAGAGGAGAAAAGTTTCAATTATACCCTTGGTGCCGCAAGCAAAAAAGAAGACATTGATTTACAAATAGACGATGCGTTTAACAAGATAAACATTGCTAAAGAAAAAGAAAAATTAAGGCAGGATTGGAACGCATATTTTTCGTGTTATTGCGCCGAAACTCCCAGTCGGGAGATGGATGTAATGGTTAATATCTGGAACGCATATCAGGCAAAAACAACATTTGATTGGTCGCGGTTTATAAGTCTTTATGAACGGGGGGTAGACCGCGGTTTCGGGTTCAGAGACAGTATGCAGGATGTTTTGGGTGTAATGCATGCCATTCCGCAACAGGCGAGAGAAAGAATTGTATTGTTGCTTTCAATTCAAAAAAGCGAAGGCGACGCAAGGTCGGTTTATTATCCGGCAACAAATGTAGCACAGGGCGGCGGAAGAAGCGACGATCACCTTTGGTCTGTGTTCTCGGTTTGTAATTATATAAAAGAAACCGGAGATTATGCTTTCTTAGACCGCGAGGTTCCATATGTTAACGGTGGAAGCGGAACGGTTTTAGAGCACCTTGAAAAAGGTATAGAGTTTACAATGGAAAACTTGGGGGCTCATGGAATCCCCGATATGTTCAGAAACGACTGGAATGACAGCATCTGGCCGATAAGCGGAAAAGAAAACAGGGGAGCAGAGTCGGTTTTTGTATTTTTCCAACTTGGGCACGCCGCATACGAACTTATTGAACTTTATAAAAAACTTGATAAAAAAGAGAACCTTGAGAGGATTCAAAAAGTTTATGATTATTGCAAATCAAAACTTGATGTGATTTGGGACGGCGAATGGTTTATACGCGCATTTACCCAAGACGGAGAAAAATACGGCACTAATGAGGACGAGTGGAACAAAATTTACCTTAATCCGCAGTCCTGGAGCGTGTTAAGCCGCCTGCCCGACAAACAACAGCAAAACACCGCCATGGACAACGTTTTGAAATATTTATATACCGATAAGGGAATAAAAACCCATCATCCCGCGTCTACCGGATTCAATCCCGAAAATAAGGATTTTTATTTATTCGAAGCGGGCGCGCGTGAGAACGGAAGCATTTTCTTCCATTCGAACACCTGGGCAATTATAGCGTTGTGTCTGCTTGGAAGAAAGCAAGACGCGTTTAGGTGTTATCAAAGCATCCTTCCGATTTATCGTAACGATATTGCGGACAAATGCCTGACCGAGCCGTATGTCTTTTCACAAACAATGTTGGCAGCACCGCACAGCAGAAAGGATGCCTGTGTAAATTCATGGCTTACCGGAACGGCTTCGTGGACCTTTTTGGCGGCCACACAATATATTTTAGGCATACGTCCCGAATATGACGGATTAAGCATAGATCCATGTGTTCCTGAGGATTGGGAAGAGTTTAGTGTTAAGCGTTTATGTCGTGGCACTAAGTGTTGTATTACTGTTAAAAAAGGTTGTCAAAAAGGATTGTTTGTAGAAGGAAAAGCGGTTGCGGGAACGCAAGTTCCGTGGGCAGAGATCGAGGGAAAAGATAAGGTTAATATTGTTCTGGTTAAATAATAAAAATCGCGTGTTGTCGGTTTGCTATTAAAGCAAAAGACACACGCGGTTTTTTAATTTTTCCAATATTTTCGGTCAAGATCCCGATAACTTATTGCACAAGTGATATGTTCGGAATCTATTTTTTCGCAGCCGTCCAGGTCGGCTACCGTTCTTGCGAGTTTTAAGATGCGGTCATACGCCCTGGCAGAAAGCCCCAGCGAATCAAATGCCCGATGCAGAAGATTTTCGGCAGCGGGGGTTAAAACACAGAAAACCTTAAGCAGTGCCGGAGTCAGCATGGCGTTGCATTGAATATCGGTCTGTGAATATCTTTGCTGCTGCAACATTCTGGCGGCGTTTATACGCGCTTTGATTTGCGCAGAGGTTTCCTCTTTGCTGTTTGAAACCAATTCGTCATAGTTGACGGGAGGTACCTCCACGTGAATATCAAAGCGGTCTAAAAGCGGACCCGAGATCCTGCCCAAATATTTTTTAACCGAAGTGTCAGAACAGGTACATTTCTTGGTTGGATGACCGAAAAAACCGCAAGGGCACGGATTCATGGCACCAACAAGCATAAAGGAGCAAGGATATGTAAGCATTGCGGCGGCGCGGGAAACGGTGATTTTTTTGTCCTCGATCGGTGCGCGCATTGATTCCATGGTGCTTTTTGAAAATTCGGGGAGTTCATCAAGAAACAAAACACCGTTGTGAGACAGAGAAATTTCACCCGGCTTAGGAATCGCTCCGCCACCCGAGAGTCCGGCAGTTGAAATTGTGTGATGAGGTGATCGAAACGGCCGAGTGGTTATAAGAGAAGAACCCGAGGGCAGCTTCCCGGCCGCCGAGTAAACCTTAGTGGTTTCGATTGCTTCCTCAAACGACATATCGGGCAAAATTGAGGGAAGTCGTTTTGCAAGCATACTTTTTCCTGATCCGGGCGGACCGATAAGCAAAATATTATGTCCGCCGGCAGCGGCAATTTCCAACGCTTTTTTTGCGGCATACTGACCTCTGACTTCACAGAAATCAAGGTTGCAGGGAGCGTTTTTGAAATTGGTTTGCTCAAGACGTACAGGAGTAATACTCTCTTCATTTGAAAGATGTTTAAGCAATTGATTCAGTGATTTGACAGGAAATATATTTATTCCGCAGGCGGCCGATGCTTCACCCGCGTTTTCTTCGGGCACAAAGAAGTTTTTGATGCCTTCGTTTTTTGCGCAAAGTGCCATTGAAAGAGCCCCGTTAATTCCGTGCAGGGTACCGTCAAGGGACAGCTCGCCCACAAAGGCTGAGTCGTCAAAGCGGCTTTCGAGTTGTCCTGAGGATTTTAAAATGCACAGAAGGATAGGCAGATCGTAAACAGAACCCTCTTTTTTTAGTGCAGCGGGGGTTAAATTCACGGTGATTTTACCCAAAGGGAAGGAAAAACCGCAGTTTTTAATTGCTGAGCGTATGCGGTCGCGGGATTCTTTAATAGCGGTGTCGGGAAGCCCGACGATTTCAAAAGAGGGCAAACCGGTGTTAATATCGGTCTCAACGCCCACTGAATATGCATCAATCCCTAAAATTCCGAAACTATTTAAGCGTGTAAACATAGGCTACTCCTTGAAAACGGTCTATACTGAGTAATTATTATAGTACAGAAAAATTTTGTTAGCAAGTCTTATAAAAATAATCCCCGTTGCTTTTGCAACGGGGAAAGGTTTTTATTGAGAATTATTTGAACCTACAGTTATTGTGGTTGAGTAGAATCTGCCCGAACGGTAAACCTTAATTGAAACCTTGTCACCGGGGGAGCAGTCGGAAACCAAATCGTTAAAGGTTGTGTAACTGTCAACGGTGGCAGAGTTAAATTCGGTAATGATATCGGTTTTCTTTATTCCCGCCTTTTCAGCAGGGCTTCCCGAGGCAACCGAAGAAACAACAGCTCCGGTAGGATAGCCCAGCCACTTAAGTGTAGCGGCATCATAGGTTGAACTTATTTCAACCCCGATGTAAGGCAAGGGTTGATATTCCTTTGCAATAAGTTTATTGATAATTTCAACAGCCTTAGAAACGGGGATAGCAAAGCCCATTCCCTCGTAACTTTCGTTAATAAGCTTAGAACTATTGATGCCAACAAGCTGACCCGAGGTGTTTACAAGAGCGCCGCCGGAATTTCCGGGGTTAATTGCGGCATCGGTTTGTATAAGTTTCATAGTGCCGATAGAGTCGAGTTGAACGGTTCGGTTGAGACCGCTTATAATACCGTAGGTCACCGAACTCATAAACTCAAGGCCGCCCGGATTACCGATAGCAATAACAAACTGTCCTACTTTGGGAGAAACCGAGGTACCCAGTTCAATGGGAGAAAGCCCGGTTTGGTTAATTTTGATAACAGCAAGGTCGGAAGAAACATTATAGCCGACAACGGTAGCCGAGATACCTTTAGATGTATCGGAAGGAAGAAAAACTTCAATGTTTTCTGCCGGAACAGAGGTGTTGGCAGAACTTGCAATAACATGAAAATTGGTGACAATATATCCATCTGCAGAATATATAATACCCGAACCCTCACCTTTTGTTTCGGATTGAGTGCCGAAGAAATTTTTAACAGAATCGGTGGTGCGGATACCGACAACCGAGTTATAACATTTTTGATAGACAGCCTCAACAACGCTTAAATCTTCATCTTTCACAACAATTGTAGTATTAGCTCCGCTTTGCGGTGTTGTTACCGGCGTTTCGGAAGGCGTACTCGGAGAAGTGTTGTTTTGTGGCAATAATGTTTTTGTGAAAAAATATGAAGAGGCAACTCCTGAGCCAACGCCCATTATTACCGCAATTAAAATACACGCAACAACAGAGGTCGCGGGGCGGCGGTTGTTTTTTGGGCGCGACGTTTTACTCTTTGTGCTTTTTTTCTCGGCAGGTTCGGGAGTCGGATCAACAGAATAAGATCCTGACGGGAAAAACTTGTATGGTGTGGGGTCTGAGTCAATCTCGGGCGGCAGTTCAGAGACAACATCGGTATAATCGGTTGCCTGCTCTGAAAATTGCGAGACATCGGCTTCGTCTAAGGATGTGTCATCGGGCAAATGGGAGTCTGCCTTATGCGTTTCGGATGCCGGAAATCCGTCATCCGAAACAGTGTCAGTGTTTGCGGCTTGGCTCGCGGCATCAAATTCAGACACCGACGGGTTGGGCTCTCTTTCTATAGAGTCAAAACCTTCAATTTTTGAAAACTCGTCATTATTTATATTCATATCCTAACTTTTCAGATCCTTTCTGTTAGAAATTAATGCTTTAATTAAATATTATCTTGAGGTTGTGACGGAAATTTAGACAGTATGTTAATAAAAAACGAATTTTCCGCACAAAGTGGTATTAACAACATGATTAGAATAACCTATATTATTTTATCATAAAAAACTAAACATCTCAATGTTAAAAATTTAATTGTCAAGACGGGAGTTTCTTGATAAAACCGTAAAACCGAACGCTTCAACGCAGAGGGTGTTGTTTTCGGGTGCATTTCCGAATATGACGCGGCAATTGTTCCACCTCTCATCAAGCAGAACAAAATCAGACTCTTTCCAACGGTTGACCGCAACCAAGACCTCGGTATCAGCATCGTTTCGGGTATAGCAAATAATTCCCAATCCGGCAAAGATCGGGTTAAAATCTCCGTCTGCAAAAGCAGAACAACTCCGGCGGAAATTTCCTAACTGTTTATAAAAATCCAAAAGGTCCTTGTCTTGATTTTGCCAAGGATAACAACCGCGACAAAAAGGATCGCCGTAGCCCTCCATGCCCGCTTCATCTCCGTAATAAAGAGAGGGAATTCCCGGCAGGGTATATTGTAAAACCGCGGCAAGCTGCAACAGCTTAAGTCCGTGGTTACGTTGGTCAGGGGATAGTTTTTGATGACACTGCCAATCCCTGCCTCTGCCGAGCGCGGCTTCCCCGCTGAGTGCCGTGAGGATCCGTTGTGTGTCGTGGGTTCCGATATGATTCATCAACAACTTAAGACACCTTCTCGGATAATTCTCACAGATTGTCAGCACAGTGTCCATTAAATCAAAAGCATTTCCGCCCTTGACAAAGTTGATAATAGCCTGTGCAAAGGGATAGTTCATAACCGAATCGAGTTGACCGCCCAAAAGATAACGGCGTCGGCTTCCGTAACTAAATTTGTTCGAGGCGTCCTCCCAGACTTCGCCGATAATGACGGCGTCCGGATTTTTAGATTTGACCGAGGCATAGAATTTATCTAAAAACGAGTCGGGAAGCTCATCTGCAACATCGAGCCGCCAACCCGAAATACCGCAGTTAAGCCAGTGGTCTACGACACCGCCTTCGCCGGTTATAAACTCTGAATAGTGGGGATTTGCTTCATTAACTTCAGGAAGGCTGGGAACTCCCCACCAACAATTAAAACGCTCGGGCCAAGCGTTAAAACTATACCAATTGTAATACTTCGAGTCGCAAGAGTTATATGCGCCCAAAGTTTTATACCGATTGTATTTGTTAAAATACACACTGTCGTCGCCGGTATGAGAAAAAACACCGTCAAGAATAATAGAAATACCGCGAGTCTTTGCCTGGGTGCATAAATTTTTTAAATCCTCCTCGTTGCCCAAAAGCGGATCAATTTTAAGATAGTCAGCGGTGTTATATCGGTGATTAGAATGTGCCTCAAAAATGGGATTCAAATAGATGTGGCTGACACCCAGAGACGCCAAATAGTCAAGTTTCAGGCAGATCCCCTGCAAATCCCCGCCAAAATAATCGTTACACATACGGCAAGGGCTGTCAGTTTGTCTGTGTTCGGGGGTGGCACCCCAATCGTCCCTCAAAAAACGATCGGCAGGTAGGTTGTGCTTAGGGCTTTTCGAGTTGAAAAATCTGTCAGGGAATATTTGATAGATTATTCCGTTTTCGAGCATATCCGGGGCTTTATAATTTTTTTCATAGACGGTCAGTTGCCAATTTTCACCGTCGGGAGAAACAACACCTTCGCCGTATTTAAACCGTGTGATCTCCATTCTGCCAAAGGGGGAATCATAGCAAAAGCAATACCAATAAAGTCCGGTAGTAACAGTCAGAGTGGTCTTAAACCAGAAATAAAAGTCGTCATATTGTCCGTCAGGTTCCATTGGTAAATATTTATAATGCGAGAAATCGTCACGAATTTTCATATAAACCGAAGATGGTTGGGCGTCTTTATGGAGTAATACCCGAAAGTCAACCGACCGACCGTCTTCACAAGCACCGAAAACCGATTTATAAAGTTTGTCGCGTGATTCGAATGGAAGATACTTCAAAAAAACACCTCTAATCTGAAGCAGACTTATTTTGTCAAGTCGACCGGTTCAGCGTCCCAGATCTTGTTTGCATAATCGAAGATAGAACGGTCGGCTGAGAAGATGCCTGCATTGGCGATATTAATCAATGACATGCCAAGCCACCTGTTTTTGTTATTATAAAGTGAAGAGGCGGTTTTTTGAGCAATGCAATAGTCCTCAAAATCGGCAAGAGCCATATAGTAGTCGGTTGAAATAAGATTTTTAGCAAGACTGTCGAAGGAGGTTCCGCCGAAACCATGACTTAAAAAGTCGACAGTAGCCTTCAGTTGCGGATTGTTGTTGTAGTAATTTCGCGGATCATATCCGTTTTTTCGAAGTTTCAACACTTCATTTGTACGCATACCGAAAATAATGATGTTATCGTCACCCACGATTTCGTGTATTTCAACATTAGCGCCGTCTTCGGTTCCCAGCGTGATAGCACCGTTAAGCATAAGTTTCATATTTCCGGTACCTGAGGCTTCGGTTGAGGCGAGAGAGATCTGTTCTGAAATATCAGCCGCCGGAATCATTTTTTCGGCAAGTGATACTCTATAATCTTCGACAAACAAAATTTTAATTTTATCACGCACAGCGGGATCGTTTTCAATTTGTTTTGCCAACATTAAAATCATTTGGATAATTTGTTTTGCCAGCAGATATCCCGGTGCGGCTTTCGCTCCGAAAATATAGGTTTTCGGAGTAAACTCGGCGTTGGGATTTTCCTTGAGATACAGATACTCTGAGATAATATGCAGCGCATTCATGTGCTGGCGTTTATATTCGTGCAAACGTTTGATCTGCATATCAAAAATAGAATTCGGATCTATAGACACATCAAACTGTTTCTTCACAAAGTTTGAGAAATTTATTTTGTTGTTCTGTTTTATTTCATAAAGGCGGTTTAACACCGTCGGGTCGTCTTTAAATTTCGCAAACTTTGAAAGTTCGTGATTTTTAAGGATAAAATCGGTTCCGATACAGTCGCTGATTAGTTTTGTGAGTTCGGGATTGGATTGACACAGCCAACGGCGAAAAGCGATACCGTTTGTAACATTTGTAAACTTGTCGGGATAGAGTTTGTAATAGTCGTTGAACACCGAATCGGTTAAAATTTGACTGTGTAGACGAGATACACCGTTAACCTTGTGACAGGTGGCAACACAAAGGTTTGCCATACGCACAACACCGCCTGAAACAATGGCAGTTCTTTCGACGTAATCGGCATCGTGTGTTTGTTCCCAGACGAGACTGCGGAAACGATTGTCAATTTCGGTCACAATTTGGTAAATTCTCGGCAGAAGTCCCGCAAACAGATCAACCTGCCAGCATTCCAAAGCCTCGCGCATGATAGTGTGGTTTGTATAGGCAGTGGTTCTGACCGTTATATCCCAGGCCGTTTCCCACGAATAACCACATTCGTCAAGCAGATAGCGCATCAGTTCGGGTATCGCGAGGGCGGGATGGGTATCGTTAATGTGGATCGCAATTTTGTCGGGCAGATTTTCAAGGGTGTTATAATGCCTCAGATGCCTGTGCAAAATGTCTTGGAGAGATGCGCTCACAAGGAAATATTGCTGGCGAAGGCGTAGGGATTTTCCTTCCGGATGGTTGTCTTCGGGATACAAGACTTTACTTATAACTTCGGCGGTCGCCTGTCTTTCAAGCGCACGAACATAGTCACCCTGATTGAATGCCGCAAGGTCAATTGTCGGGGATTCTGCGCTCCACAAACGAAGAACATTTACAGATTTTCCGTTTGCACCCGAAACCAACAGATCGTAAGGTACGGCGTTTACAACGGTTGGATCTATGTGCTTTATGCGATGATACACTCCGTCCCATTCTTCTTCTATTCTTCCGCCAAAGGCGACCTGCACGGTACTTCCGGCATGTTTTTCAAGCCAAACACTGCCGCCCGGAAGCCAGGAGTCCGGCAGTTCGGTTTGCCAACCGTCAACAAATTTCTGTCGAAAGATGCCAAAATCGTATTGAATACTATAGCCCATTGCAGAATAGTCGGTGCTGGTTAAGGCATCTAAGAAACAGGCTGCAAGTCTGCCCAGACCGCCGTTGCCCAGACCGGCGTCGGGCTCAAGTTCATAAAGGGTATCGAGATTTACACCAAAGGTTGCAAGTGCCTTTTGCGCAGTTTCGGTAAGACCGAGATTGTATAGGTTGTTTTTTAAAGAACGGCCCAGCAAAAATTCTATGCTTAAATAATAGACGGTTTTTGTTTCCTGAGCGTCACACTTGGTTTTGAAGTCAAGGCGTGCCTCACGCATTATATCGAGAACCACAAGCACACACGCTTTATAGAGAAATTCGTTTGAAGCGTGGGTTGGGTTTATGCCGAAATTATGCTTTAGTTTTGATTCTAGGCGTTTTAAAAACTCAGAATGTGAAAGTTTTGCCATTTGCATTACCTCCGATAAGGATAATATATTTTTGTTAAAAATTTTGTCGAAACAAAAGTAAAGGTTTTCCAAAATAAAAATTAAACAAAAAGGAACTTTACTTATTTTGACTCACAACATAATATTATATTATTATATTGATAAAAACAAGGCATATTATGAATAAAAATTGCTAAAAATTTAAGGTAAGAACACAAGAGAAACTAGATAGAACATGTATATTCAAGCATTTCTAAGGTATTCGTTTTTTAGCAAACGGTTTAAAGTTTTTGGTTTATAATTTATCTCAAACGAAAAAAGCAAGGCTATCATACGATTTAAAACGGCACTTGGCATTGACAGGCCGGGAAAAACTTGTTTGAAGCGGGGAGAGTTACAAAAAGTTGTTTATACATAGAACACGAAAGAAAGCTTTATTGACCTTTTTCTTTGATTGGGTTATAATTCAAAAAACAGGGGGCGATTAGGTGTATAACAGAGAAGAAAATAGAATGGCGGATGTTGAAAGTCTCTATTTTAAAGATAAAAAAGAGATAAAGAAAGCCGGAAACACAGTGGGAATATTGCTCTCGGTTTGTCAAGGCATGACCTTTGTTTTGGGATTAGGTGTTTCATTTATTTTAATGTTCGGCAGATACGTTTTAAAAACAGAGGTTTTAAACAATGTTAATGTTTTGAATCTTATCAATGTTTTGTTAGTTGCAGTCGGTATGTTGTTGCCGACGGTTATAACTATTTTCTTGTGCCGAGAAAAACTGACCAATATTTTAAGGGCAGAGCGACCGAAAAAAGGGTTGTTCTTAGGAAGCGTCTTGTTGGCTTTCGGAGCTAACGCACTTTGTAACATTTCCAGTTCAATAGTCAAAGCGGTGTTGTCGTTATTTGGTCTGCCGGTCACTGAGATGCCCCAAAACAACGGTGGCGGGGTTGAAAATTATTTTGTTTCGGTGCTGTGTATTGCGGTGGCGCCCGCACTGATAGAGGAGTTTATTTTCCGAGGATTTGTTTTGCAGATTTTAAGCAAAAAATCAACCGCATCGGTTGCCGTTTTGATGTCGGCGGTGCTTTTCGGGTTGCTTCACGGCAACATGGTGCAGGCGGTTTTTGCTTTTGGAATGGGCCTTGTGTTTGCACTCATAACAATAAAAACCGAATCCATATGGCCGGCAGTTATTGCGCATTTTTTGAATAATTTTATTTCAGTCAACCTTGATTTTATCAGCAAAAAACTTTCACCCACGACACAGCATCTTGCAGGTTCGACCTATTTTGTGGTCAGTTTGATAATCTGTATCTTAGGTTTGCTGATTTTGTTAAAAAATGATCCCCAATATTTTCAAATCAAAAGAACAAAGAAAGAATACAGCACATCAAGTCTGATAAAGTGGACCCTTAAAACCCCCGGAATGATAACTTTTGTGGTTTTGTGTGCAGTAGAAATATTATTTATGTAGGGAATAAAAATGGAAAACAGATTTATGGTTGAAGCCATTAACCTGGCAAAGCGTGCGGCACAGCTGGGAGAAATACCGGTAGGTGCGGTTGTTGTTAAGGATAATCAGATCGTTTCTATCGGGACAAACAGGCGAGAGCTTGACAAAAACGCCATAGGTCATGCAGAAATAGAGGCTATTGAGGCTGCCTGCAAAAAACTCGGCGGCTGGAGGCTGTCGGGTTGTGATTTATATGTAACGCTGGAACCCTGCCCGATGTGCGCGGGGGCAATAATAAATTCCCGTATAAGACGGGTATACTTCGGTGCATTTGATAAAAAAGCCGGGGCATGCGGTTCGGTGATTAATCTTTTTGATTGTTGTTTTAATCACAAACCGGAGGTGTATTCGGGCAT
>JAUMXX010000103.1 GCA_030535285.1 bacterium
GGGTTCCCCACAATGAAGCCGTTAGACTAATAGGTTACGATAACCCAAGATATCGGCAGATATCTTGGGTTCTTTCATAAGCTTAAGCCAAACTTAAGCCGATGTATGTAAAATATCCCGGAGGCGTCTGTTATGATTGCAAAAAACAAAAAAAGAATAATTGTGCTGACAATTCTCGCGATTGTCTTGTTAATGCTCATTGTATGGACGGTTTGGGGAAATACGGCGCTTGAACTGAACACCTACACAATCAAAAGTGAGAAACTGCCGAAAGGTTTTTCGGGGTATCGCATTGCACACATTTCTGATCTGCACAATACAGAAATAGGAGATTGTAACGAGAAACTTTTGGATATGCTGCTTGAGGCTGAGCCCAACATAATTGCAATCACCGGAGATCTGATAGATTCCCGCAATACCGATATTGAAATTGCCCTGCATTTTGTCGGGCAAGCCGTAAAAATCGCACCATGCTACTATGTAACCGGCAATCACGAAGCCAGAGTATCCGAGTATAACAAACTGAAGTCCGGTTTGATGGAATTAGGTGTTGTTGTTCTTGAAAATATGCGAATCGAACTTGAAAATAGCGGCGAGAGCATTGCACTGCTGGGTGTTGACGATCCAAGTTTTCAGACAAACTATTTATTAGAGGGTGAGGAGTCGGTAATAAAAACGAAACTGCAGACACTCACAAGCGAAAACGATGCCTACACTGTCCTGCTCTCTCACAGACCGGAGTTGTTTGACACATATGCAGAAAACGGTGTTGATTTGGTTCTCAGCGGACACGCACACGGCGGACAATTCAGATTACCTTTTATAGGCAGTATTTTCGCCCCGAATCAAGGCTTATTTCCTGAATTTGCTGCAGGTCTATATACACATAATCGCACAAATATGATTGTAAGCCGAGGGATTGGAAACAGTCTATTTCCGTTTCGTTTTAACAACCGTCCTGAAATTGTTTTAATCGAATTGGCAAATTAATCTTGGCAATTTCAATCTAATTTAGGCCAATTACACTCGGTTTCAAGTGTAATTGGTTTTATTATTATATAGAAAAAACACTCTGCTGTTACGGTAGAGTGTTTTTTTATATATACAGTTTAATCTTCCTCAAGCAATTTTGCAGGTGATACTTTCAATACTTGTGCAATTTTAAATAAGGTTTCAAGCGAAACACCACGAACTGTGCCGGGTCCTTCAACTTGACCAACGAAGTTTAAGCTTTTATCAATAAGCTCCGCGAAGTATTCTTGTGTGTAGCCGGCTTTCTTTCTGTAATAAGCAATTTTCAAACCTAAGGTTATATATTTATCAGCAAATTCTGTTTTCATCATTAAGCCTCCCTCTATATTAATAGTTTATAGGGAAACAAAGTAAATTATAACTTTCAACAAGTAAATGATTATTTACTTTAATTCAATTATGATCTATAATAAATGTGGAATCATTTACTTGGAGTGAAATAAAGTGAGAAATAACACCTGCTGTTTTTTCGGACACAGAACGATAAATGAAACCGAAGAATTAAAATTGAAACTTAATGAAATTATCGAAAAACTAATTGTGGATGAGAATGTTGATACTTTTCTTTTCGGAAGCAAGAGCCGCTTTGATAGCCTGTGCCTTGAACTCGTAACCGAACTAAAAGAAAAATACCCGCACATAAAACGAGTCTATGTACGGGCGGAACTGCGAAACCTATAACAAGATATAAAAAATCTTCATCTCTGTTGTTAGTGCAGAATGTTTTATTTACGGGTGGGTTTTACATTTGAATCGGGAGTAATATTACCATCAATAGCACCATTGGTATCTTCAAAAGCTTTAATATTATCCCTTATTAAAACAAGCACCTGACTGTTAACACTTCTGCCTTCATAATCAGCAATGTAGGCGATTTTATTCAACATTTCTTCCTCAATTCTAATCGAAACACTCTTGATAGCCATAAATTCACCTCATAATAAATATATTGTATATTCATTTTAGATGTATTATGTGTTACAATGTTAGAAATAGATATATGGTATATCCATCATATTTTGGAGAGACGATTATGAAATCAAGTGCCTGCTGTTTTTTCGGTCACAGAACGATAAACGAAACCGAAGAATTAAAATCAAAACTTAATGAAATTATCGAGAAACTGATTGTGGACGAAAATGTTGATACTTTTCTTTTCGTGAGTAAGAGCCGCTTTAATTGCCTGTGTCTCGAACTCGTGACCGGACTAAAAGAAAAATACCCGCACATAAAACGAGTCTATGTACGGGCGGAACTGCGAAACCTATAACAAGATATAAAAAATCTTCATCTCTGTTGTTAGTGCAGAATATTTTTCACTTTATAAATTTTATTTAATTTCCTGCTCTATATCATCAAAAATGTCATCGTCAAAGAATTCGCGCAAGGAAATTTCTAATCCATCACATAGTTTCTTAATGGTAACAATGCCGGGATTCTGACTCTTTTCGTTCAAAACACTATAAAGAGTTGACGGAGATATACCTGATATATTTGCTAAAGCATTAATTGCAATATTTTTCTGATTACACAATTTAATAATACGTTCTGCAACGGCATTTTTAGTATTCATAATTTCACCTCTACGATATATCGTTACTATGATTTTATAAAAATATTCGATATATCGTGTGGGACATATCGCAAATTTGAAACTCTCGTGTTATAATTACGATATATCGCACATAGGAGATATAATCATGGAAAATAAAACTTGTTGTTTCTTCGGTCACAGAACGATAAACGAAACCGAAGATTTA
>JAUMXX010000104.1 GCA_030535285.1 bacterium
AATAGTTAATCGCGATTAACCCTACGAAAAATTAATACTATATCAAAAAACAGCCCGGATCACTTATGTGTTACCCGAGCTGCTTTTTTATTATATAAAATCTTATACACGACACAACAACCAAAAACGGTTGTTTGAATGTTTAAAAACAATTAAATAACATCGTGAGCCGGCACCTTTACTCCGTTTTCAACAAAAGGATACTCCGTGCTTCCGGGTGCGGCTGCGCCCTTAGGAACAATACAAATCTGAATTGCTTCCAGACGCTTTGCCTCGCCGCTTGTGCCCGATTCTTGACCGTTTTTAGCCCAATCCAGCCAACCATATGTTTGTGAGTGTACACGGTAGTAAACATCGTAGTGATTAGCCATATCAGCATAAAGTTTGATACGGATTGCTTCGAGACGCTTTGCCTCGCCGCTTGTACCGGACATTTGGCCATCGCTCTTCCACTCAGTTTCCCAACCATAAGACTGAATGTGTGTCTGATAAATAATTCCACCGCTATATTCACTGTTTTTCAGGTTAATTTTAATACCCTCTAAACGCTTAGCTGAACCTACTGTTCCGCTTTGGGCACCGTCATAAGAGTAATTCTGCCAGCCGAATGACTGAACATGTGTAGTATACTGAATACGGCTGTCACAGACATATGCCTTTGGGTTTGTTCCCTCATTTTTAGGAAGTGCCGAACCCTTAGGAAGAATCAAAATCTTAAGTGATTCCAAACGTTTTGACAAACCTGCCGTTCCGGAAGCTTCGCCGTTTTTGGCCCAATTAAGCCATCCGTATGACTGTGCGTGAACACAATAATAAATGTCGTATGCTTCAGCCAACTCACCGGTTAATCTTATTTGAATTGCTTCTAAACGTTTTGCTTCACCGGCAGTGCCTGAAAGTTGACCGTTTTTAACCCAATTCATCCAGCCGTATGACTGCGCATGAACTCGATACTCAACATCACCTAAACATCCGGACCTTACATCCTGTAACTTAATGTGAATTGCCTCTAATCGTTTTGCCTGACCGGTAGTTCCCGAAAGTTGACCGTTTAAAACCCAGGGCAAATCACCGTATGACTGACAATGCGTGAAATAGGCTACAGAAGGGTGTCTGCAAATTGCGCCAATCGGATCACTGATTTTGCTACTGAATGTAAAATCTTCAGCTTTTGCTCTTATTCTATAGTAATATGTTTTTCCGATCTCAACGTTATTATCAACAAAGGTTGACACCTGCGGACCAACGCTGGAAATGCAGTTGCCGTTTACACTTTCACTGTTAGAACGATAGATGTCATATCCGCTACAACCATCTACCATGTTCCAAGACAATGTAATCTGTTCATATGCGGTTGGCTGTGCATTAAAGTTTTTAGGTACTAAATGTACAACCGAAATCGAAGCGTCCTCAACCAAAAGATTAACAGTTTGTCCGTCCTTATTGAGAGCGTCCCTATCCATATTGCTACAACTCACGTTAACGGGTATAGAATCCCCTACACTAACTCCGGGCAAAACTCGAAACAACAGTTTGATTAAATTGCCGTCCTGGGTAAAATTACTACTAGCGGTAGGATTGGTCCAGAAAAGAGTATATGGACTTTCAAACTCATTCTGATGCAAATCCTCAAGTCCGCTTGCTGAAGTAATTAAACCGCTGTCGACATATCCCTCTAAAGCAAGTTTTGTTTCATCAAACTCAACCTTTAAACGTAATGATACAATACCCGGATTATTCACAATAGAAATCGGGAATTCGACAACATCTCCTACACCGCCGGTAACATTTGAAAAACAAATGGTCCCCGCCTCAGCCGCCGAAGAAATAATACCGAAAGTACCCATTGGTACCACAACGCACAATTGTAATACCGTCATTAATAAAGCTAATAAAATTTTAAATTTTTTCATATCATTCACCCAACAACAAGAAATTCACAAGTTCATTATAAACCAAGTTTTAAAACATATCAATATAAAAAGAAATAAATATTATCCAAAACAATCAATTTTTTACAATTTGACGTCAAATTTTGCAAACAGAAGCCGGTATTCAAAAGAACACCGGCCGGATTTTATGCAGTTTCATCAACCGATTTTGAGGTGTTAACGGTCAATCGCTTAGGTACCCTGTCCGGATTTTTGGTAATAACCGGTTCTTTACCATCAACAACAGTTTTCTCAGTAATTTTAATTCTCTCAATAGTATAATCAGACGGAGAATCATACATAACATTCCCGAGTACCTGCTCAAATATCGACCGCAGTCCCCTTGCGCCCGTTTTGCGTTCCTTTGCAATCTTTGCAATCTCAAGCAGTGCCTTTTGCTCGAATTCAAGACTGATATCGTCAAACTTAAACAGTTCCTTATATTGTTTTAAAATCGAATTTTTAGGTTCGGTTATAACCTTAACAAGCATTTCCTCAGTCATGCTGTTTAACGTAGTTACAACTGGCAGACGACCGACAATTTCAGGAATTAAACCGTATTTAACAAGATCCTGATGTGTAGTCTCTTTTAAAACAGATTCCGATTCAAGCGACTGTTTGGATTTCACCTCGCCGCCGAAACCAAGTGTGCTGCCTTTAGTAACACGTTTCTTTACAATGCTCTCAAGTCCATCAAAAGCACCGGCACATATAAATAAAATATTTTTTGTATCAATCTGAATAAATTCCTGTTGCGGATGTTTGCGTCCACCCTGAGGAGGTACATTTGAAACCGTACCCTCTAAAATTTTGAGCAGAGCCTGCTGAACGCCCTCACCGCTAA
>JAUMXX010000105.1:0-394 GCA_030535285.1 bacterium
CTCAAGAATAGTATTTGCGGCGCCGGGGTCAATAATTTTAAAATCAGGCGAAACACCCAAAAAATTAAAGTTTTTACGTACCAGGTCAATACAGAAAGCATCAATGGTCTGGATTCTGGCACTTTCGATTAATATTTGCTGGCGAATTATATGTTTATTATTGGGTTGTTTAATGCTTTCTTCATAAAGCCGCTTTTCGATCCTTGTACGCATCTCAGCGGCTGCTGCGTTGGTAAATGTAACAATCAACAACTTATCTGCATCAATTAGGTTCTTAGGGTCGGTAATCAGCCTAATAACACGTTCAACCAAAACGGCAGTTTTTCCCGAACCTGCGGCAGCAGAAACTAAAACGGTTGGTTTGGCGTTGACAGCCAAAGACTGTTCATGTGTT
>JAUMXX010000105.1:404-2774 GCA_030535285.1 bacterium
CCATTTTTCACCCTCCCCCGATAATAAAATTTCACCGGCCTGTCCGTTAGAAAGCGTTTGAGGCCTTTTGTTGCGAAGTTTCTCTTTACGACAAACAGAGTAAAAATCACAATATTTACACGCAGATGTATCACTGCTGTCAACAGGGTCGATTGAAATGTCTCCATTGTGAAGACCGAGCCCCATTTTTGACAGCACTTTATCAATATGAGAATATACCGATTCGAAAACAGCCTCAGAAACGACACTCGAACGCTGCGACGGTTTCATACTTTTTGTCATTTCAACCGGAATAAACTGATTTTTTAACTCCTTCTCCATTAGTCTTAAAACCTCAATATTATCCGTCAGCAGACCGTTCATTCGCAGTTTAGAATTAGCTTCAACATCGCCAACCACCGACTTTGCCGGCATATATAATATCCCGCATCCGACAGAATTGCTGTATTTCCCTGCACCATTTTTAACAATAGTATACAGGTAAATCATCATCTGTAAATTCAGTCCCAAAAGCAAATCGGAAAGGGCAATCTTTTTCACACCGGTTTTATAATCAATTATTCTGATGTACTTACGTCCGTTGTACTCGGCAACATCTACACGGTCAATAACGCCGTTTACACAAACACTTCCACCATCCGAAAGATCGATTTTTAAACTTTTAATTTCCTGCAAATCGCCAATCTGTAACTCACATTCATCAATTTTGAATGCACTTTGGGAGAATTCGGCTGAAATTCGTTCTAAAAGCCCTATAACAAGCGATTTAAGGGATTTTAGCATATAACCGAACACAACACCCAACTGCGCTTTATCAATCTTTAATTCGGCAAAATAAGCATCAGTAAACCTATCAACCTCTTTCGAAATAATATCACCGGTTAAATCCTGAACATCCGTTTTGTGATTTGAAAGCACTTTTTCAAGTAGGTAATGTACCAAAGTTCCTCTCACAAGCGCATTCATATCAGCTTTGCGCAAAAGTTTTGCGCCCAGACCATACCGGCAAAAATATTGAAATTTACAGTGAAAATACGTATCAATTTTTGAGGCTGACAGTTTAATATCTTTTCCGTAAAGTTTTTGGGCAGTATCCGGATGTATTGAAAGATTTTTAATTTCTTGCGATTCTTCTACTAATTTTAGCCGTTTAAACTCTTCGCTATCCTTAAAACATTCCTTAATAGCAGCAACAGTACTGTTTTCATCGGACCAAGAAATTGCGGCTTTTTCAAAAGCAGAATGAAACGACTCAATACATTCCGGCGTGATCTCGCGGCCAAAGGATTCATTATATCTTCTGCAACCGGGGAAGCAATTTAAAACCTTATCAACAACCCTTGACGGTTCCAGTGGATGTAGTTGTAAATCAGTTAATGAATAGCATATGTATACCTGCTGTGTTGCGGTGCAACAGGCGTTGTAAAAACGCAGTTTTTCTTCAATCAAATCATTAATATACCTATCGGGAATTTTTGTGCCTAATGAAATAAGCTGTTCGCGGTCAGAAACTGACAACAATCCGTCACTAAACTTCACCGCGGGGAAAATACCTTGATTCACACCAACCAAAAAACTGATTTTTACATAACCGGTTCTCACACGGTCAGCACTACCAATAACAACTTCATCGATTCCCTGAGGAATATCACCAATTGTTTCGGTCTGTATGCAGTTATCAAAAACCCTGAAAAACTCTTTGAGGGATGTTTTGGAATCCGAAAGTGAGAAACTTAACTTGTCGAGCACAGACATAAGGCAGTCCCAGCTTGCATACTGCAACGAAGAGGATAAATTTTCTCCATTGTTTTTAAGAGTTTCGGCATAATCTTTGAGTTGTTCTCTTACACCTATTCGGCACAAAATTTTATAAACTGAAGCTACCAATTCGCTAACCGAACTCCAACTGTTTTGCCTTAGTTTAATAATCGGTTCAACCGCGATTCTGCGTATTCTGTTAAGTTCATTCAACTCATCGTCAAAAGATGTTTTAGAATCCTCAAGGCCGGCCGGATTGAAGTTCCAATCGCTCAGCCAATCGAGTCCCCTGATATTCCAAACAAAAACATAATTTGATATCAGATCAACTTCTTCACTGCTTAATTTTGTCAATCCGGTTTTAAGGTAACAGAGAATATCCTCAGTGTTCACCGCAAGTGCAGCCTTTAATAAATAAGAAACCATCGTAAACAGGGGCAAATACTTTACCTTTACCCTATTATCACAGAAAAAAGGAATATTATGTTTTTTAAAAGTAAGGCTTAAAATTCGGTTATAGTTATCTGCATCTCCCGAAATAACCTAAAAATAAATATAACTATAATTATTTTCACTCACAAACTTATTGATTTACAGAGCAACAAACTCAGC
>JAUMXX010000106.1 GCA_030535285.1 bacterium
GTATGTAATTTGGCACTACAAAGATAGGTATAATATTTGAATATGCAAATGATAGTCGCATATTTTTAAAGAAAAACCTTGATTTGGGTGTGGTTGTTGCATTTTTTGCAATCACCTCGCTCGTAAATCGCTCGTAGTTTGTGCATATTTTGCACCTACTTACGAGCGTAAAGGTTTAGGTAGGTTGTGGAAAATAAAAAAGTTCCCGAATATGGGAACTTTTGAAGACATAGCCTAAATAGACTTCTTTATAATTTGTGCCAAATCCGGATCATAGTTAACACCCAGTTCATCCATCAGCTTCTGATAAGGTCTTAAGACTATATTAGCCTCCGATGCGCTATGCAATTTGTCACGCAACATTGAATTGTTTACAATGTGGTCAATCAGAAGGTCACGCGCCTTCTCTTTTTGGCCCAAACCCATATACATAGCTATCAAAGATGACGGTGGAATGTTATCCTTGCAAACCTGTTTGCGGAGTGCTGATACATTGGAACACAAAACAAAGAAACAAATCAGCGTAATGACTTCGATTGCCGCTGAAATAATAAGTACAGTTTCAAAACTCATAGTGATAATATTTAAGGTTAATAATGTGCATTGGTAAAAGTGAAAGAGCGGCACCGCCAAGTAACCCGCTCTTTCATGGTTGTAAAATTTCCAATTCACCCATAGGATAACAAATACATTGCAAATATCGCTAAATATAAGTAAAAAACCTAATTATCTTAAACCTTTTATGTGCAAAAAACGATATTACTTTGCATTTTTGCAAATTATATTTGCGTAATTGGAATTTTGTTTGCATCTTTGCAAAGTCAAAAACTCCAATTCAATGTTAATTGATAACAAGGTTATTTTAGATGAATTTGTTCAGAAGCACGCGAAAGCGGTTAAGCCACTGAACAAATGGTTGAAAGAAGTGGCAGAGGCCCAATGGTCAAGCCACAACGAGTTGAAACGATGCTTCCCAACAGCCGACTATGTAAAAAATGGTCGATATGTTTTCAATATAGGTGGCAATAACTACCGGATTGTAGCTGTTGTGATGTTCATCAATGGCATCATGATACTCAAGTTTGTGGGAACACATGCTGAGTATGACAAAATCAAGGATTGTTCGGTGATATAATCACCGAACATCTTTAAAAAAGCATTTACGTGAGTTAACTTTATAGAAAAAGCCATTAATAAAAATCATTATGACAAAAGAAGACATCATCTGTATCACTACACGAGAGCAGTATGATGAAGTACGTGCCCGTGTAAACGAACTTATCAATGAAGCAACAGCGAAAGGACTGCTGGAGCCGGATGCAGACAACGAATACATCCGTGAAATTGGTAAGTTAGCGAAGCTGACCGCAGAATATGAAGACAATTACATGAATATTCTGCCGTTAAAAGCTAAGAACCCACTGATTAAAGCGATTGAAGACTATTTCTATGCCCGAAACATGAAACGAAAGGATGCAGCAGAAGTTTTAGGAATCAACGAATCCGTCTTCAGCCAAATCATGAATGGAAAACGTAAGATTTCCACTACCTTGGCCAAGAAGCTTTATACAGAACTACATTTAGAAGCGGATTTAATCCTGCAGAACATTTAAAAAATCAAGCGGAACTTAATCGGTTCCGCTTTTTTTTAACCCCCTCCGTGGTTCAAGGAACGGATAAAAATCTGGTTGTGAGATCCACTTCACAACCAACTTCTTAAGGGTCCCATTCTTTTTGCTCACGACATTTATTTCGTGAGCAAAAAGAATGGGTGCCACCGCACCCACTCCCTTACAATCTGCCTTCATCGGCATAACTATAAAATTTCCCCTCCGTCACTATCACGTGGTCCATCATCCGCACATTGAGCAATTGCGCTGCCTTGCTTATCTCGGTCGTGATTCGGTCATCCTCCTTGCTTGGTCTGATGTTTCCGCTCGGGTGGTTGTGTACCAATATCAATGCAGCCGAATTGCATAAAATCGCTTCCTTCATCACAACCCGAACATCGACCAAAGTACCGCTCAATCCACCTTTTGAAATTCGGTGTATCTTTATCGGTCTACACGCTTGATTTAAGAAGATGCCCCAACATTCTTCCGTTTGCAGATTCGCCAAAATGGGGTACATTCTTTTATAGGCATCTGCGGAGTTTGTTATCTGTTGGCTCTGCTCCCACTTCACTTTTAGACGGGTGTAAAGTTCAACGGCTGCCTGCGCTACTTCCTTACGGCCCGGGGTCAGCTTGTCCAACAATTCGTCAAACGTGAAGTCATCGGACAGATTCAACTGCTTGCGGTTCGCTATCTTGTACACCAATTCGCTTTCATTCAAAGCTCTCATATCATTGTCGAATAAAGTTTTCATATCTTACTGCATTAAAGTTCTACCTAAAAAATAACCTCCCAAAACTTCGGCCCCGAAATATTCCAATTCGCACGCAAAACGGGCATAGCTGAAACCTCGTGTTATCACGTCATCAAAAATAATCACTCGCTTTCCGTTGAAAAATTCGCGGTCAAACTCCACAAAATGGGCCGTTGTCAGTGACTTGCCGCACTTGGTTTCGTGGATGGCCAGACGTGCGCCCGATATGGTTATCGCCTTGTAGCCGTTGGTCGCTCCTGTCAACTCGCAAACCTCCTGCGCAAATTGTTCGTAACGGATGGCGTTCGCTTCGGGGCTTGAAGCGGGCAAACATACAAATGTGATGGTGTCACACATACCGCCAAACTGCTTGCGTAACTGCTGCGCTACCAATTTCGCTA
>JAUMXX010000107.1:0-687 GCA_030535285.1 bacterium
GGGACAGTATATTAACTGCAGTGTTAAATTACGGTAATTTCAGAAAGAACAAAAGCGTCTTTAAATGGTTAAATTTAAAGACGCTTTTTTATTAGTGCATATTCATAGTGTTATCTGATACCGTATTTTTCAATAATATAGTCCATATCCTTGTCGCCTCTGCCGGAAAGGTTAATCAATACAGAGCCTTTGTTCATTTCTTTGGCAAGTTTGATACCGTAGGCCACGGCGTGAGAACTTTCAATAGCAGGTATTATACCCTCAGTTTTTGACAACTCATAGAAAGCATCAATGGTTTCATCATCCGAAACCACATCATACTTAACTCTGCCAAGGTCATGTAAAAAAGCATGTTCCGGACCGGAGGAGGGATAGTCCAGACCGCTTGCTACGGAATAGACCGGAGCCGGATCGCCGTTTTCGTCTTTTAGCATTATGCTGTTAAATCCGTGCATAACACCTTCCTCACCAAAGGTTAGGCTGGCTGCGTGGTCGCCCAGTTTTGTGCCGCGTCCAAGCGGTTCAACACCGTAGATATTAACGGGGTCATTAAGAAAACCGGCAAAGAAACCTGCTGCATTTGAGCCACCGCCAACGCAGGCAACAATAGCATCCGGCAACTCACCCGTCATTTTCAAAAATTGTTCCCTGGCTTCTATACCGACAACGCTTTGAAAATCACGAACC
>JAUMXX010000107.1:697-2738 GCA_030535285.1 bacterium
CATCATCGGAAAAGGATGCGGACCGACCACCGAGCCGATACAATAAATAGCATCTTCATATTCCTTGCTGTATGCCGAAAAGGCAGCGTCTACAGCTTCTTTTAATGTTTGAAGACCGTGTGTAACCTCAATCACTCTTGCACCGAGGATTTTCATTCTTGCAACATTGGGTGCCTGCTTTTTAATGTCGACAGCACCCATATAAATATCACATTCTAAGCCGAAATATGCTGCAGCAGTTGCCAAAGCAACACCGTGTTGGCCTGCACCCGTTTCGGCAATAACCTTCTTTTTGCCCATATACTTGGCAAGCAATACTTCACCCATACAATGATTAAGTTTATGTGCGCCCGTGTGGTTTAGGTCTTCACGTTTGACATAAAGTTGCACATTACCGAGCTTTCCCGAAAGCCTTTCGAGATAGGAAATAGGGGTAGGTCTGCCTTGAAACTCTTTTCTGATTCGGCGCAATTCACTTATAAATTTACTTGATTTGCAGATGGTTTGATACGCTTCGGTTATTTCTGCCATGGCGTTCTGGAGTTCGTCGGGGATATACGAGCCGCCGTATTTTCCAAAATAGCCGTTTGCATCGGGATAGTTTTTAAAATAGGTATCAAAATCAATATTATTAAATTTCATAGTATTTTCCTCCAAAATTAATAAATAGTTTTTGCGGTAGGTTATAATTTAATTTTGTTTTTTTCGAATATTTTAGCGAGTATTATGCCCAGCACCAACCCGGCAACGCCTTGCAGTGCATTTGCAGGAATGTTAGCAACCGACGGAATAAACCCGTATAAAAACCCTTCAAACAGGTAATAACCGAGTATCATCACAAGTTCCGCTGCAGCACCGCTGAGTATCTCGGCTGTAAGAAAAGAGAATCGTTTGCGGATTATCCGAATACCGTAATTGGCGACAAGTGCCATCAAACCTTTTATAATAAAGGTCGCGGGAGCATAAATGACGTAACCGGAAAAAATATCAGCCGTTGCAGAACCGATTCCTGCAGCGAGAAAACCGTAGACAGGCGAGAGAAACCAACCCGAAAGCAATACGATACAGTCACCGGGATTGAGATATCCTTTTAATGGTGATGGAATTTTTATGCTCATTGTTATTACGCATACAAGTGCGGCAAGCAGTGCCGACATAACTATTTTTTGTGCGGTGTGTTTCATCAAAATTTCTCCTCTTACATTTTAGAAATACATATTAAGGGTAAAAAAGCAGAGCAACCGTATTTCGCCATCGTTTAGTTAATGGTACCATATGTTACCTCCAAAATAAAACCGTTTCGGTTTATTAATTTGAGCACAAGGGATTATAAAAAACAAAAACCCTTGACAGAAAACAAAGATCTGTCAAGGGCGAACAATGTACTTAATTCAGTAACACAAAATCCGCGGTGCCACCTTGATTCACGGGAGACCCGTGCACTTGATGGGATACCAACATATCCCCGACAACTGACGTATGCCGACACGTTGCAGAATACTCTACGAAGATTCGTATTTGACTGCACCCTCAGCGGTCCATTTGACAACTTGTTTCTTACCTGACTCTCAGCAACACAGGCTCTCTGTAAAGGCATGATTGCCGTTATCTCCGCTTCATCGGTTTAAATATCTTTAATTTGAAAGTATTATATCACTGCAGTTTGCTCTTGTCAATAGCTGTCGGCTAAAACCGTTTTGAAAATTTGGACACAAGTTACTGACAGATAAAGAATCTAACTCCTTCAACTTCATTAATCTTTTGTACCGAATCATCTGCAGCGTTGGAACTTGAGAACGTAACAGAAACACCTATGCTGTTAGGCACATTGCTTTTTGGAGGAATTACTTCTATGAGTGCATTCTCATCCAGTTCGGTGTGTATAAACTTCAAAACATTTTCTATATTTTTTGCTACATCAAATTCAATAAAGATATGAAGAGACTTTTTTCTTTTGCGCTCAAGTATGGTGAGAAAGGTTGCAGTAAATATACAAAAAAGTGTAGCAAAATCAGAGAAAGAAATCTTAAGTCAAAAAATA
>JAUMXX010000108.1 GCA_030535285.1 bacterium
CCGATTCAAATGCCGCTTTGCGTGCAGCAGCATATGTTTGTCCAAGGTCTAGGTTTTTGCGGAGTTCAGGCTTCAAAAGAGGACTGTTGAGTTGCAGGTTAGTTTGTTTAAGTGAGTCAATATCACCCGATTCACTGCCGAAGACAAGTGTGTCAGCGCCCAGAGACTGTGCGATAAAAACGCCGCCCTCGGCAAAAAGTTCGGCACAAGACATCGTCCACGGTGTCGGAAGTTCTGCAACCAAGTCGGCGCCACATGCAAGCGCAGTTTTCGCTCTTATAAATTTAGAAAAAAGCGCAAGATCTCCGCGTTGGGTAAAATTACCGCCTAAAACAACGATAATATGTTGTGCACCCATCGACCTTGCTTGGTCCATTAAATATTTATGTCCGTTGTGAAGAGGATTGAATTCGGCAATAATTGCGGCAGTTTTCAAATATTTCACATTCTTTCTTATGAAAAACATTTTAAAATTCGATAAAATAAACGATACTTTTGCAAATAAAAACTTGAAAAAACAGTGTTGTTGATGTAAAATTATTAAGTTAATTACCCAACCGATTCTAAGAGTAATTATATAATAACATTTTTTCTTGCAAAATTTCAATATCATTTATTTTTCACATTTAGTTTTTGGAGGTTTTACATCATGAAAGTTATGGTCATCAATGCGGGAAGTTCATCACTAAAATATCAGGTTATGGATATGGACAACGAAATGGTTTTAGCCAAAGGTGTTTGCGAACGTATCGGTGAAAGCGGTGTTATAACACATAAGCTCCCGGACGGTCAAAAGTTTATAAATGAACTTGATATGCCGACACATAAAGAGGCTTTTGATGCGGTAGTTGACGCCTTGACAAATGGTGACGGTAAAATAATTGATTCTCTTTCTGAAATTTCTGCTGTTGGTCACAGGGTTGTGTTGGGCGGATCTAAATATACTGAGTCGACATTAATTACACAAGAAGTTATTGATACTGTTGAGAGTCTTTGTGACCTAGCACCTTTGCATAATTCTGCGAACATTTTAGGTATTAAGGCGTGTCAGGCAACTTTTGGTTGTGATGTGCCTCAGGTGGCAGTATTTGATACTTCATTCCATCAAACAATGCCGGAGGAGGCGTATATGTACGCGATTCCGTATGAGTTTTATGAGAAGTACGGCATTAGAAAATATGGTTATCATGGAACATCACATCGGTATGTCAGTGATGTCTGCGCGCAGGTTATGAACAAAGATAAAAAGGATATTAAAATAATTACCTGTCATCTTGGAAACGGTTGCTCAATTTCGGCAATCAAGAACGGTAAATGTATTGACACCTCAATGGGACTTACCCCGCTTGACGGTGTTGTTATGGGAACACGCTGCGGTTCAATTGATCCGTCAATCGTAACTTATTTGATGCAAAAGGAAAATCTTGATGCAGCACAGATTGATTCAATTATGAATAAGAAGTCCGGATTACTTGGTGTTTCAGGCTTGTCAAACGACAGTCGTGATGTAAATGATGCTGCCGTAAACGGAAACGAACGTTGCAAGTTGGCTGTTAAAATGCAGCACTATCATATCGTAAAATTGATTGGCGCATATGCTGCAGCCATGAACGGTGTTGATGCAATTGTTTTTGCAGGCGGTATTGGTGAAAACAATCCTTATTTACGACAGGATATAATGAGCAGGTTAACATATTTAGGCGTTGAGGCAGACCAGCAGGCAAACAGTGTTCCTCACTGCAGTGATAATATTAAAATATCGTCAGAAAATTCTAAAGTCAGCGTATTTGTTATTCCCACTGATGAAGAACTTGCAATTGCAAGGGATACTTTGAAGATTGTCAGCAGCCTGTAAACCAATAAATTAATATATGAAATTAAGGAGTTTTCCGATGCAGATTAAGGATAAAATTAACAGCGGTGCTTTTGACGGTATCTTTGAAAAATTGTATGGTAATATTGATGCGGCACGTACAAGGTTTTGTGATGCGGTTGATTGTTTTGGCAAATATTTTGAATATGACGGTGAACTTTCACTGTTCAGTGCCCCCGGCAGAACCGAGGTCGGAGGTAATCATACCGACCATCAGCACGGTTGTGTGCTTGCCGGCAGTGTTAATTTAGATGTAATTGCTGTTGTTTCAAGAAATGACAGCGGTATGGTAAGAATTAAGTCTGAAGGCTTTGATATGGATGAAGTCTCTATTACCGATCTTGCCCCTAATAATGAATTTTTTGGCAGGTCAAGCGAATTAATAAAGGGAATGCTTTATCAATTACAACTGGCAGGATATTCAATTTCCGGATTCAATGCGTACACCACATCAAACGTTTTAAAAGGATCAGGGCTTTCTTCATCGGCTGCGTTTGAGGTTTTAATTGGTGTTATAATAAGCGGCCTTTACAATGACGGTATGATTGACGCTGTTGAAATTGCCAAAATGGCGCAAAAAGCCGAAAATCTGCATTTTGGTAAGCCGTGCGGACTAATGGACCAAATGGCTTGTTCTGTTGGTGGTTTTACGGCAATTGATTTTTCGGATGTACATAATCCGGTTATAGAAAAGGTTGATTTCGATTTGTCGGCTGAGGGTTACAGTTTGTGTATTGTTAACACAGGTGGCAATCATGCAGATTTAACCGATGACTATGCTGATATTACTGTTGAGTGCAAGCAGGTTTCGGAATTTTTCGGAAA
>JAUMXX010000109.1 GCA_030535285.1 bacterium
ATAAAATATTCCCCTTTAGGCATACCCGAAATTTTAATTCTTGCTTGTATTTCGGTATGCTCTAATGGGGTAACATAAAAGCTGACCGTTTTACTTCTTACCCTGTTTTCATTTTTTCTTGCCATATTATAACCCCTCTCTGTAAACCTGTTCTAATTTATCCGATAAATGTTTTTGCTTATTGGGATAAATGTGTGCATATACATTTAATGTCGTTTCCACACGCTCATGTCCCAATCGGTCTGCGACCTCTAAAGGTGCAATCCCCATTTCAAAAAGCAACGCACAATGCGAATGTCTTATATCGTGAACACGAATACGCTTCACACCGCTGTTTTTTATTCCTCTTTGCATTTCGTGTTCTATAAAGGATTTTGTTAATGGAAACAGCCTGTCTGTATCTTTAAGACCATATATGCTATTCATATAATCCTTTATATCCGCAAGAAGAAAATCGGGAACAGTTATAATTCTGTTGCTTTTGGGTGTCTTTGGCGGAGTTATAACATCTTTCCTCTTAATACGCTGATATGATTTTGAAATTGATATTGTCTTTTCTTCAAAATTTATATCAGCCGGAGTTAGTGCAAGAAGCTCTCCGATTCTCATGCCTGTCCAAAATAGAGTGGTAAAAGCCGTATATGAATCTTGCTTATCCATAATGGCATCTGCAAAATCCGAAAATTCCTCTTTCGTCCAAAAGTTCATTTCGTCAGCTTGGTTTTTTCCCATACTGCCTGCTTTTCGACAAGGATTGCTTTTTAAGTCATAATACTTAACTGCATAATTGAAAATTGCGGTAAGCTGATTGTTAATCGTTCTCAAATATGTTTGAGAATATCCCTGTGACATAAGCTCATTCTGCCATTTTCGTATATCGGCAGGAGTTATGGAATTTATACTCTTTTTACCGAAGTACGGGAGAATTTTTAAGTCAATTATGTATTTCTTGGTATTCATAGTATTTTCTCTGATACGAGCTGCCATATCTTCATAATAGAGCTTTAAGAAATCTTCAAAATACATATTAAAATCGGCTTGTTGCGACATCAAAAAGTTTCTCACCCATTCTTCGGCTTCTCGCTTCGTATTAAATCCTCTTTTGGTTGACTTCTTACGATTGCCTTGCCAATCGGTGTATCTGTACTGAATGAGCCATTTTCCTGTTTTAGCATCCCTTTCTGCTTTCAAATAATCACCCCCTTATGCGCTGTAACCAAACCAACGCTTCTTAAAATAATCTCTCGGTATCTTGCCCGAAATTACGATATAACCCTCTTTCTTCAATTCGCTGTTAAGCTCTCTGATGAGCTTGTAAGCGTGACCTTTGGATATACCGAGCATTTCCGCCATCTCTGTTGCGGTAATGAACATTTTATTTTCATTAGTCATAGAATCACATCCTTGTAATTTATTTGTTGCGATGTCGCTACATTTATTATTATAGCGTGTTCGCTACATTTTGTCAATAGGTAATTTTAATCTTCATAATTTATTCATATTTTTTAATTTTTCTAAAAGGTATGGACTTTTGATTATATTTATGATATAATTGTAGCGACTAAACTATAAAAAGGAATGTTTATATGACTATTGGTGATAAAATAAAGTATTTCCGAACTCGTATAGGTATAACTCAATCTAAACTTGCGGAGCTTTCAGGCATACACCCTGTATCTATACGAAAATACGAAACAAATAAAATGATACCCCAAGCACAGCAGATTGACCGAATTGCTGAAGCTCTCGGTGTTAGCTCTTTTGCAATAACAGGTTTTGAAAATAATATCAGTTTGAAAACAGAAGGCGATTTTATGGGTTTGATGATTATGTTCATAAAATCAAATATACTGTGTATCAAAGGCGAAAGGGATGAAAATTCACTTTACGATATAGAAACCGTATCTTTTGAAATAAATCCTTTGATAACAAAATTCTTTAACGCCGATATTGATGATAAGAGATTTTCAGCAAAAGAAATACTTTACACGCTAAAAAGAAAAAATCTCCTGCAAGACCTTTTGGCTTGGGAGAAAATAAATTACGGATATGAAAAATGTGCCGCTAAATATAACGACACACCAAATAAAGCAACGCAGAAAGCGTTAGAAGAATTAAAGAATAATAAAGAAAAAATTGAAATGGAACTCCAATGCTCAAATATGTTGCTTACCACAGATGGACATATTGCAGTTAGGATTTTACCACCCAATTTTTTTGACTAATACTCATACAATATTTCAATTTTGTACTCAAAATGTACTCAAAAAGCAAAAAGAAACCCCGAAAACCCTGTATTTTCAAGGCTTTCGGGGATTTTAATTTTTACTCCCACTCGATTGTTCCAACCGGCTTTGGAGTGAGGTCGAGAAGGACACGGTTGATGCCTTCAACTTCGGCTGTGATTCTGTTTGTGATTTTGTGGAGAACTTCGTATGGAATTTCTTCGATTGTTGCAGTCATAGCGTCTGTTGTGTTAACGGCACGGATGATTGCAGGCCAGCCTTCGTATCTCTTATCATCTCTAACGCCAACGCTCTTGAAGTCAGGAACTGCGATGAAGTACTGCCATACTTTTCCTGCAAGACCGCAATTGTCAAATTCTTCACGAAGGATTGCGTCTGCTTCTCTGAGTGCGTGGAGTCTGTCCTTTGTGATTGCACCAAGGCAACGAACACCAAGACCAGGACCCGGG
>JAUMXX010000004.1:0-15535 GCA_030535285.1 bacterium
CAGGTAATATAATTCGTGAAGCTATGAAAAACGGTACCGAAATGGGAAGCAAAGCTAAGGCTTTGTTGAAGCCGGTAAACTTGTTCCCGATGAGGTTGTAATCGGTATTATTAAGGAAAGACTTAGTGAGGACGATTGCAAAAACGGATTTATTCTTGACGGTTTCCCGAGAACTATACCACAGGCAGAATCCTTGGATAAAATGGGTATTTGTATCGATCGGGTTATCTCTATTGAGGTTGCAGATGAGAAGATAGTAAAACGCATGTCCGGAAGACGAGTTTGTGCTGACTGCGGCGCAAGTTATCATGTCGAGTATAAAAAACCGGAAGTCGAAGGTGTTTGTAATTCCTGCAAAGGTGCTTTGGTACAACGCAAAGATGATGCACCCGAAACAGTGCTTGACAGGCTTAAGGTTTATCATGAGCAGACTGAGCCGCTTAAGGATTATTACAGCAAGACCGGAAAACTCAGGTTAGTCGAGGGACAGGAAGAGGTTTCTGATACAACAAAATTAACCTTCAAGGCTTTGGAGTCTTAAAAATGATTGTTTTGAAAACTGCAAGGGAACTTAAGGTTATGAGTGAGGCTTGTGTTATTTCTGCACAGGCGTTAAAACTGATAGGTGAAGCGGTGGAGCCGGGTGTAACAACGGCTGAGCTTGACAGGTTGGCTGAACAGTTTATAAGGAGTAAGGGTGCAGTTCCTAACTTCAAAAACTATAACGGGTTTCCGGCTACCGCTTGTATATCTATAAACAATGAGGTAATTCACGGCATACCTTCTGATAAGCGTGTTTTAAAATCGGGTGACATTGTCAGCGTCGATTTGGGAGCACTGTTTGAGGGATATCATGGCGATAACGCCGCTACTTTTGCCTGCGGGGATATATCCGATGAGGCAAAGCGGCTGATGGATGCGACCAGAGAAAGTCTTTATGAGGGAATTCGAATGGCGCGTGCAGGCGGAAGAATCGGTGATATATCTTCAGCAATTCAAAAGTATGTCGAGGCGCGTGGTTACTCGG
The DNA here is from genome assembly GCA_030535285.1 of bacterium. Lineage (GTDB taxonomy): Bacteria > Bacillota > Clostridia > Oscillospirales > Acutalibacteraceae > JAUMXX01. The sequence continues at coordinate 1,028 of JAUMXX010000004.1, forward strand.
TGGTTCGTCAGTTTGTCGGCCACGGCGTAGGTACGAGCCTGCATGAAGCACCTGAAGTACCCAATTACGGAGTATCCGGCAGAGGATGTCGTCTTCTCCCCGGTATGACACTTGCCATTGAACCCATGGTTAATATGGGGTCATATGATGTTAAGGTTTTGCCGGACGGTTGGACCGTTCTTACTTCTGACGGCGCCCTATCAGCTCATTTTGAGCATACAGTTGCCATAACGGCAGAGGGGCCCAGAATCATGACCGTTGCATCGTAGGAGGTAGCGTAATGGCGTATGAAACGGGACGGATTGTTCTCTCAAAATCCGGCAGGGATAAGGATTTGTTTTTTGTTGTTTTATCAGCTGACAGTAATTATGTTACAATTTGTGACGGAAGAAAACGTCGGCTTGAAAGTCCTAAAACAAAGAATGTAAAACATGTTACAAAAACTGCTTGCATTATTGCAGAAGAACAACTTAAGACCAATAAATCAATAAGACATGCACTGCGAGATTTTGTGCGCGGTGACCAGCGCTTTATTAAGGGAGATGATTAAATGTCCAAAGAAGATATGATAGAATTGGAAGGTGTTGTCGTTGAGGCTATGCCCAACGCAATGTTTAAGGTAGAAATACAGGGTGGGCATCAGATTTTAGCCCATATTTCCGGAAAACTGCGAATGAATTTTATACGAATTCTTCCCGGTGATAAGGTTACGGTTGAAATGTCGCCCTACGATTTGACAAAGGGACGTATAACATGGCGTTCGAAATAATGTCAGACTTTAGAATATGGAGGTAATTACTAATGAAAGTCAGACCTTCTGTAAAAAAGATTTGCGAAAAGTGTAAAATCATTAAGCGCAAAGGACGAATCATGGTAATTTGTGAAAATCCTAAGCATAAGCAGCGTCAGGGTTAAACCTACGCTATTAAGAATGTGAGGTGCAATTATAATGGCGCGTATAGCGGGTGTTGACCTTCCGAATAACAAGCGGGTCGAAATCGGTCTTACTTATATTTTCGGTATTGGTCTTTCAACATCAAAGAAGATTCTTGCAGATACCGGAATTGATCCGGATGTACGTGTAAAGGACTTGTCGGAGAGCGACGTTTCTAAACTGCGTGAATACATTGACCATAATCTTCAGGTAGAGGGTGATCGTCGTCGTGCAATTGCGTTTGATATCAAACGTTTGATTGAAATCGGCAGTTATCGCGGTTTGCGTCACCGCAAAGGACTTCCTGTAAGAGGTCAGCGTTCTAAGACGAATGCTCGTACCCGTAAGGGTCCTAAGAAGACTATGGCAAATAAGAAGAAGTAATCGGGAGGAAGATATAATATGGCTAAAGCAAAAATTGCTACAACCCGTAGACGCCGCGATAGAAAAAATATTGAGCGCGGTGCTGTGCATATTCAGTCGACCTTCAACAATACCATTGTTACTATAACCGATGTTCAGGGTAATGCAATATCGTGGGCATCTGCAGGTGAGTTAGGATTTAGGGGTTCTAAAAAATCCACTCCTTTTGCTGCTCAAAGTGCTGCAGAAACAGCTGCTAAGGCTGCAATGGAACATGGTTTAAAATTCGTTGAAGTTTATGTAAAAGGTCCCGGAGCCGGACGTGAAGCTGCAATCCGTGCACTTCAGTCTGCCGGTCTTGAGGTTAGCATGATTAAGGATGTTACCCCGATTCCGCATAACGGTTGCCGTCCGCCTAAAAGAAGAAGAGTTTAATAGGAGGTGTCTTAGATGGCAAGATATACTGGTGCAGTTTGCAGATTATGCCGCCGTGAAGGTCAAAAATTATTCCTTAAGGGCGAGCGTTGTTATTCTGATAAATGTTCAGTCGGCCGTAGAGCTTATGCTCCCGGTCAACACGGTCAAGGTCGTAAAAAGTCTTCTGAATACGGACTTCAGTTGCGTGCAAAACAGAAAGCAAGACGTTTTTACGGTGTAAGTGAAAGTAAGTTCCTTAACTACTTTGAAATCGCCGAGCGTAAGGCCGGAGTTACTGGTGAAAACCTTCTCCGTATACTTGAAAGTCGTCTTGATAACTTTGTTTACAGAGTTGGATTTGCGTCTTCTCGTCCGGAAGCAAGACAGTTAGTTTGTCACGGACATTTTGAGGTTAACGGAAAAAGAGTTGATATTCCGTCATATCTCTTAAAAGCCGGAGATGTTGTAACTGTGTGCGAAAAGAGTCGCTCCAGTGAGAAAATTAAGGCTGTTGTTGAGGCAAATGCAGGTCGTCCTGTTCCGGAGTGGTCAAGTGTTAACCGTGATGCTTTTGAGGCAAAGGTTATTAATCTTCCCGAACGTGATGCAATCGACGCACCTGTTGAAGAACAACTCATTGTTGAGTACTATTCAAAATAACAGGATTGTTTTTTCGAATACTATATTGCTGTTATCGTGGTGCCTTTGGCATATTTCTGTGAAAAACCGCATTATTTTTGCAGAAATGTAACAGACAAAACTTGTGCGGAGAAGTGGAGCTTTTATGATAGAAATTGAAAAGCCCAGAATAGAAATGCTGGATATGCTGCCGGACGGAACATATGGTAAGTTTATCGTTGAACCGCTTGAAGGTGGCTATGGAACAACTTTGGGCAATAGTTTACGTCGTGTGCTGTTATCATCTCTACCCGGTGTTGCAGTTACAGCCGTTAAAATTGAAGGCGTTCAGCATGAATTCTCTACAATTCCTTCTGTTAAGGAAGATGTCACTGAAATAATTCTTAATATTAAAAATCTTACTGCACAGCTTTACGGTGAAGAGCCGTCAACGGTTTACATTGAAGCGGAAGGTCCGTGTGAGGTTACCGGTGCTTCGATTAAAGCCAGCAGTGAGGTCGAGATATTAAATCCGGATTTGCACATTGCTACGGTCGGTGAGGGTGGCAAACTTTATATGGAACTGACCATCAGCAAGGGCAGGGGTTACGTTTCTGCCGAGAGTAACAAGGCAAATCAGCCTGTTATCGGTGTTATTTCGGTGGATTCTATCTATACTCCCGTTACTAAGGTTAATTTTAAGGTTGATAATACCCGTGTAGGTAATCAAACTGATTTTGACCGACTTACATTGGAAGTATGGACTAACGGTACTATTTCCGCTAAGGAAGCAGTTTCTTTAGCAGCCAAGATTCTTATGGAACATCTTAATCTTTTCGTTGATTTGTCAAGCGATGTTTATACCGGTGAAATTATGGTTGAGAAAACAGTTGACGGCAAAGAAAAGGTACTCGAGATGGCTATTGAAGAACTTGACCTTTCGGTTAGAAGCTTTAATTGTTTGAAGCGTGCCGGAATTAATACTGTCGAGGATCTTATCAGCAAAACCGAAGAGGATATGATGAAGGTAAGAAATCTTGGACGGAAATCACTTGAAGAGGTTATTGTCAAGCTTGATTCGCTTGGTTTTAGCCTGGCAAGTGAAGATGAATAATATTGTTTTCTAAAGGAGTGAGTATAAATGCCCGGAACCAGAAAACTTGGCAGAACAAGCGATCATAGAACCGCTATGTTGAGAGCAATGGTTACATTTTTGCTTGAAAACGGTAAAATTGAAACTACAGTTTACCGTGCAAAAGAGGTTCGTTCTATGACCGAAAAGTATATTACACTCGCTAAGGATAATAGTCTTCATGCTAAGAGGCAGGCAATGGCTTTTGTCACAAAGGAAGCTGTTGTTAAAAAGCTTTTTGATGAAATAGCTCCTTCTTATGAAGGTAGAAACGGTGGTTATTGCCGCATTACAAAGACAGGTCCGCGTCGTGGAGATGCTGCTGAAATGGCTATTATTGAACTTATAAAATAAGTAATATACTGTATTAATGCTATAAAAGTTAAGAGGATGAAATTATAAAGTCAGCTTATAATTTCATCCTCTTTTTTTGTATCTTTATCGATTTAGTTATGAAATCTTGATAACAGGTCTTTTTTGTGCTAATATTATTTCATAATCAATTTTTAGGAGGAGTTTACATTGCAAATACAGGAATCCGGTGAGATGTATCTTGAAACTATTCTAATACTGTCAAAAGATATCGGTACTGTTCGTTCGATTGATGTAGGGGAATATATGGGTTTTTCGAAGCCAAGTGTCAGTCGTGCAATCAAACTGCTCAAAGATGGAGGATATATTACCGTTAATCCGGAGGGGCATCTCTTTTTAACCGATGTTGGTTTGGAACTTGCCGGTAAAATTTATGAGAGGCATAATTTTTTGACCGATTTTTTAGTTAAGTTGGGTGTCGATGCGCAGACAGCGGCAACCGATGCATGTAAAATAGAGCATCATATAAGTGATAGTTCTTTTAAGGCGATCAAGAAGTTTGTTAATAAAAATATGTAGATTTTAAAATGCAATTAATCCCCGTTCAGAAGCGAACGGGGATTAATTTTGAACTAGGTTATAATTCTTAGTCGTGTTGGCCGAGAGCCGTCTGGGTCGGTTGAATCCGTTTTGCGACGATTGTTTCAATTCTACGCTCGTCCATACTTTTGACTGTAAACTCAAATCCCTCAAATTCAATACTGGGGTTCTCATCAGGCTGAGGGATATAGCCCAAAACTGACATTACAAAACCGCCAATAGTATCATATTCACCTTCGGGAAGGTGGATCTCAAGCATTTCTTCGACCTCTTCAATATCGGTTATACCGTCAATTGAGAAGTTGTTTTTATCAACCTGCTCGATTTCTTCCTCTTCATTATCATATTCATCTTGCATATTACCGACGATTGATTCAAGCAAATCTTCGATTGTCAGAAGTCCGGCAACACCGCCGTATTCGTCTGCAACAATTACCATTTGAGTATGGTTTTCGGTCATCTCGTTAAATAAGTCGCCGCAGCATTTGGATTCGGGAACAAAATGCACTTTGCGCATTATTTTGGAAACTTTCAGACCTTTTGGAAGGTCGCTTCCCACATATTTCAGAAGGTCCTTAACATTTATAATACCACAGATGTTGTCAAGTTCTTCTTGATATACCGGAATTCTGGAGTAGCCATGTTCAAGTGAAATGCGTATAGCGTCCGAAATGCTTTCGTTTATTTCGATTGCCTCAATATCGGTACGGTGGGTCATAACATCAGCGGCAACAATATCATCAAATTCAAAAATATTGTTAATCATTTCGCGTTGGCTTTCTTCAATAACGCCTTTTTCCTCACCGGCATCAACAAGCATGCGGATTTCTTCCTCTGTTACAATCTGTTGATTTGCATTTGGATCGAATCCAAAAACACGAACAATGATATTTGTAGATGCTGATAGAATTTTTATAAACGGGCTCATTATCCATTTTATGAAAAGAAGTATTCTTACAACCTTAAATGAGATAGCCTCACTGCATTGCATGGCAATTCTTTTTGGTGCAAGCTCACCCAGAACAAGTGAGAAGTAAGATATGATAACCGTTACAACTATAAGCGAAAGGGAATTAATAAATGAGTTTTGCGTTACATGCAGCCATTGAGAAAGTCTGGCGGCAAGTGGTTGTGAAAAGTTTTCAGCGGCTGAGGCTGAGGTCAGAAAACCCGCAAGCGTTACGCCTATTTGAATGGTAGACAAAAAATTAGACGGGTTTGAAATAAGTTTCAGAACATTCTTTGCGCCGGAGTGACCATCCTCTGCCATTTTTTTCAGTTTGTTGTCATTGAGTGAAATAATTGCAATCTCACTCATTGCAAAAAATGCGTTAAGAATAATAAGAATAAAAAGAACAACTAACTTAGTAATCAAGTTACCGGGGTCAGGATCCATTTTAATTAAAAACTCCTATCTTGTTAATAATGTGTAAACTGATTAAATTTACCAAATACATTTTACAATAATTAAAAAGTTTTGTCAATTACATAGCGTTTGAGCAACCTCCGTTTGCACGCGGTGACGTCTTTTATTTCCAAATCTGGTTAGTTATTGTTTATTTGTAAAAAAAATTTATCAATTATATGCCTAAAACGCGAAAAAAATCGTATTTAAGTATTTACTTGTCGCAATAAAAATGTTATTATATTTTGAGGTGTGGAAACCAAAAAATCAGTTTATATTATATTGTTAATTATATAAGGAGGATTTTAATATGGTAAGAAAAAAGAAAACCATGGACGGAAATAATGCCGCTGCGCACGTTTCATATGCGTTTACCGAAGTTGCCGGCATTTATCCGATTACACCGTCCAGTCCGATGGCGGATTACGTTGATCAGTGGTCTGCTGCAGGACAGAAAAATATTTTTGGCACAACTGTTGATGTTGTGGAAATGCAGTCAGAGGCAGGTGCTTCTGGTACAGTACACGGTTCTTTGGCAGCCGGTGCACTAACTACTACATATACCGCTTCACAAGGTTTGCTTTTAATGATTCCGAACATGTATAAAATTGCGGGTGAATTGCTCCCCAGCGTTTTTCATGTTTCGGCTCGTTGTGTAGCTTCACATGCACTTAATATTTTTGGCGATCATTCTGATGTTTATGCGTGCCGTCAGACCGGTTTTGCAATGTTGGCCGAAACTAATACTCAAGAAGTAATGGACCTTAGTGCTGTTGCTCATTTAGCAACCATCAAGAGTCGGGTTCCTTTTATAAATTTCTTCGACGGATTCAGAACTTCTCATGAAATTCAGAAGATTAGCATTTGGGATTATAAAGATCTTGCAGATATGTGCGATTTCAAGGCTGTTGAGGAGTTCCGCAAGCGTGCACTTAATCCTGAACATCCGACAATGCGCGGTTCCCATGAAAACGGTGATATTTTCTTCCAACACCGTGAGGCTTGTAATAAGTATTACGAGGCTGTTCCCGCTATTGTTGAGGAATACATGAATAAGGTTAACGAAAAACTCGGAACAGACTATAAATTATTTAACTATTATGGAGCAGAAGATGCCGACCGCATTATTGTTGCTATGGGTTCGTTCTGCGATGTTGCTGAAGAGGTAATTGATTATCTTACTGCTGCAGGAGAAAAGGTTGGTTTGGTTAAGGTTCGTCTTTACCGTCCTTTCTCCGCCGAAAAACTTGTTGAGGTTATTCCTGAAACTGTTAAGAAGATTGCAGTTTTGGATAGGACTAAAGAACCCGGCGCACTGGGCGAGCCTTTGTATCTTGATGTAGTTGCAGCCCTTAATTGTATGGGTAGGACCGCACAAGTTTCGGGAGGACGTTATGGCCTCGGTTCTAAAGACACACCGCCTTCAAGTGTTTTTGCTGTATTTGATGAACTTAAAAAGGATGATCCTAAGAAGTTCTTTACAATTGGTATTAATGATGATGTTACACATCTTTCATTGGAAGAAAAACCTTCTCCTAACACTGCGGCAAAGGGAACCATTGAATGTAAATTCTGGGGTCTTGGCGGCGACGGAACGGTTGGCGCGAATAAAAACTCAATCAAAATTATCGGTGACCATACCGAAAAGTTTGTTCAGGCTTACTTCCAGTATGATTCCAAGAAAACCGGAGGAATTACAATTTCTCACCTCCGCTTCGGCGATAAGGCAATAAAGAGTCCTTATTATGTTAACAAGGCTGACTTTGTTGCTTGTCACAATCCGTCATACGTGACAAAGGGTTACAAGATGGTTAATGATGTTAAGCCCGGCGGTGTATTCTTAATAAACTGTCAATGGAATGTTGACGAACTTAATGAGCATATGCCGGCTGAAGCAAAACGCTATATTGCTAATAATAATATTCAGCTTTATACCGTTAACGCTATCGACCTTGCTGCACAGATTGGTATGGGAAAACGTACAAACACAATTCTACAGGCTGCATTTTTTGCTCTTGCAAATGTTATGCCTATCGAAGATGCAGTTAAATATATGAAAGATGCTGCGACAAAATCCTATCTGAAAAAAGGTCAGGATATTGTTGATATGAATCATAAGGCAATAGATGCGGGTGTTAATGCTTTTGTCAAAATTGATATTCCTGCAGATTGGGCTGATGCAAATGATTCCGACGTAGCAAGTGTTGAGGACGGTTCTGCCAAGTTAATAAAAATGGTTGACGGAATTATGAAGCCGGTTGCAAAGATGAACGGTGATTCCCTTCCGGTATCTGCGTTCTTGGATCACGCTGACGGAACATTTGAGCAGGGCGCTTCTGCATATGAAAAACGCGGCGTTGCAGTTATGGTTCCTGAATGGAACAATGAAACCTGCGCAAAATGTAACAAGTGCGCATTTGTTTGTCCGCATGCTACCATCCGTCCGTTTGCTCTAAATTCTGATGAGGTTGCCAATGCACCTGAGAATATGAAGGTTTCACCGAAGCCGATTGTTAAAACAGAATATTCCTATACCCTTGCAGTGTCTCCTATGGATTGTATGGGATGTGGAGTTTGTATCGGCGTATGTCCCACTAATTCTCTTAAAATGGTTTCTCGTGAGTCACAAGAGGATCAACAACAGGTATTTAATTATTGTGTTGCCAATGTAACAGAGAAGCCGGAAACAACTGCGGTTATGAATGTTATCAGCAGTCAGTATAAAAAGCCGTTACTTGAGTTCTCGGGCTCTTGTGCAGGTTGTGCTGAGACTTCCTATGCACGTCTTGTAACACAGTTGTTCGGTGATAGAATGTATATCTCAAACGCTACCGGTTGTTCTTCAATCTGGGGCGGCCCGGCTGCTACATCTCCCTATACAACCACAAAAGAGGGACAGGGTCCTGCTTGGGGTAACTCTTTGTTTGAGGACAATGCTGAGCATGGTTTAGGTATGTATGTAGGTCAGAACGCAATTCGTAACAGCCTTATTGAGAAGGTTAAAAATATCCTTGACGCTGAAAAGGCAAGTGCCGAATTAAAGGCTGCTGCTAAGGCTTACCTTGATACCGTTAATGACGGAAAAGAAAATGCCAAGGCTACAAAAACTTTGGTTAGCGAACTTGAAAAGGTTAAGGATAAGTGCGAAAATTGTAAGGATATTTTTGACAAGAAAGATTACCTTTCTAAGAAGTCTGTTTGGATATTCGGCGGTGACGGTTGGGCATACGATATCGGATTCGGCGGTGTGGATCATGTTCTCGCTTCCGGAAACGACGTAAACATTATGGTATTTGATACTGAGGTTTATTCCAACACCGGCGGTCAGGCTTCGAAGGCATCGCAGATCGGTCAGGTTGCTCAGTTCGCAGCTGCAGGTAAGGCAATTGCTAAGAAGAGCCTTGCAGAAATAGCAATGTCATATGGATATATCTATGTTGCTCAAATTGCTATGGGTGCCGATATGAATCAGACCCTCAAAGCAATCGCCGAAGCAGAGGCATATCCGGGTCCGTCACTTATAATCGGTTATGCTCCTTGTGAGATGCATAGCATTAAGGGCGGAATGGTTAACTGTCAGAAAGAAATGAAGAAGGCGGTTGATTGCGGATATTGGAATATGTTCCGTTTCAATCCTGCTTTGAAGAGTCAGGGCAAGAATCCGCTGACTATTGACAGTAAACCTGCAACGGCTGATTATAAAGAGTTTATTTTAGGTGAAGCACGTTATTCTTCACTCTTGCGTTCGTTCCCTGAGCGTGCTGAAGATCTCTTTAATAAAGCTGTTGAAAACTCACTCAAGCAGAGAAAACATCTTGAGAAACTTGTTGATTTGTATGCTCCTGATGAGGATTAAATCAAATCGGTAAGCAATAACAAAGCCGAAGGTCAAATGACCTTCGGCTTTAAATATTTTTACATTAAAGTTTTTGTTGCTAGATTTTTTCTTTAATTTCTTTGGAAATCATTTTTATAAATTCGTCGATACTGCTTGAACCGATATCGCCCTCGCCTCTGCGTCTGACCGAGATTGTGTTGGATTCAACCTCGTTATCGCCTACAACCAGCATATAGGGGATCTTCATTAGTTGCGCCTCGCGGATTTTATATCCGATTTTTTCACTTCGATCATCAACTTCAACTCGAATTCCCAAATCAAACAGTTTTTGTTTAATTGTATAGGCATAATCGTGATGTCTGTCGGCTATAGGGAGGATTTTAACCTGTTCAGGAGCAAGCCATACCGGGAAAGCACCGGCAAACTTTTCAATCAGCAGGGCAAGGGTTCTCTCATAGCAACCTATTGAAGTACGGTGGATTATATATGGATTTTTCTTTGTTCCGTCTTTGTCGACATATTCCATCCCGAATTTTTCAGCAAGCATTTGGTCGACCTGGAGTGTGATGAGCGTATCTTCTTTGCCGTGAACATTTTTAATTTGAATATCGAGTTTCGGACCGTAGAAGGCTGCCTCACCGACACCTATTTTATAGTCGATTTTCAAATGGTCGAGTATTTTTTTCATGATACCCTGAGCTTCATCCCATTGTTCTTTCGTTCCGATATATTTTTCGGTATCATCAGGATCCCATTGTGAAAAACGATAGGTTACGTCATCATAGAGTTTCAGAGTTTTTAGGAAATAGATTGCAAGCTCAAGGCAAGCTTTAAATTCGTTTTCAAGTTGGTCAGGGGTACACATAAGATGTCCCTCTGAGATGGTGAACTGGCGTACACGTATAAGACCGTGCATTTCACCCGAAGCTTCGTTTCTGAAAAGGGTTGAAGTTTCATTATATCTCAGCGGAAGGTCACGGTAAGAACGGTTACGGTTTAAATATGCTTGGTATTGGAAAGGGCAGGTCATTGGACGCAGAGCAAACACTTCGTCATCGGTTTCTTTGTTACCTATAATAAACATACCGTCTTGATAGTGATCCCAGTGCCCCGAAATTTTATAAAGATCACTTTTTGCCATGAGCGGAGTTTTTGTCAGAAGCCAACCGCGTTTTTGCTCCTCGTCTTCAACAAAACGCTGTAGAAGTTGGATAACCCTTGCGCCTTTTGGTAACATAACGGGCAGGCCTTGTCCTATCAGTTCTGAGGTTGTAAACAGTTCGAGTTCACGGCCCAGTTTATTGTGGTCGCGTTTCTTTGCCTCTTCAATAGCGGCGAGATGTTCTTCCAGTTCGCTAGACTTGGTAAAGGCTGTTCCGTATACCCTCTGAAGCATTTTGCGGGTCGAATCGCCTCGCCAGTAGGCACCGGTTGCAGAGGTGAGTTTAAAGGCTTTTATAATTCCGGTCGACATAACGTGCGAGCCGGCACATAAATCACAAAACTCTCCCTGCCGGTAAAAACTGATTTCTTCGCCCTCGGGCAAATCCTCAATAAGTTCAACCTTGTATGGCTCATTATTCTTCTTAAAAAGGTCAATTGCTTCATCACGTGTCAGCGTGAATCGTTCTATTGCCAGATTCTCTTTAACAATCTTTTTCATTTCGGTTTCAATTTCTGCCAGAACCTCGGCTGTAAAAACAACATCTGTATCAAAGTCATAGTAAAACCCTGTGTCGATTGCGGGACCAATGGCTAGTTTGGTCTGGGGATATAAACGCTTTACCGCTTGTGCCAGAATATGTGATGCAGTGTGTCTGAAGGTCCATTTGCCGTATGGGTCATCAAATGTAAGGATGTCGACAGCACAATCTTCGTCAATTTTTGTGCGAAGATCAGAATCGACACCGTTTATTCTTGCCGCACAGGCAGCTTTTGCAAGACCCGGACCTATGCCACTTGCTATCTCAAAGGGTGTTATTCCACTTTCAAATTCTTTAACTACATCACCTTTTAGTTTAATTTCAACCATAATAAGATCACCATATCCTTTCAAATAAAAAAACTTCATCCCTAAAAAGGGATGAAGTAAAACAAACTCCACGGTTCCACCCTGATTGCATAGTACATGCCACCTTAAACGATGTTTTTAAGCATCTGATATATATAACGGATATCAACCGGCGAAACTTATTTCGAATCGCACTCCGAGGTGGTTTTCATTTAAACAGATTTTAAGCGGTTTTCAGCCTTGGACCGCTCTCTCTGTAAAAATCAGATTTAAACTACTGTCCTCATCAACATTTTATATGATATAATATTTTAACAAATTTACGGTACCCGGAAAAACAGTCAATAAAAACTGTCGCACAACAGTACCATAATATTTACATTTTATAAATGGATACCTTTAATTTTATAATATAACCCATAATTAAAAAAGTCAAGAACATAATTGTTGACGGGAAACAAAATTAATTTTATAATCTTATTAACGGAAGGATGTGGTGTAATGACTGAAAGGTCTGCAAAGTTAAATACGGTGTCGTTTGAAACACCGTTGATTGCTAAAATCAGAACTGTTTTTAAAAGACCTGAAATGCTTATTTCGGCAATATTATCGGTAACATCTTCGATTTTGGGGCTTGCAACTGTTAAATTTTCCGGCATTACATCCGGCGTTTTGATACCGGTTGCTTTGGGCGCGTTGGTCTGTTTTTATTTATACTATCTTTTCGATGCGCTCGGACTTATAATGATATACTGTAACGCCCGTAAAAAAACAGGATTTCTGTCAACCTCAGGCCTTACTTTTAATATTTTCATTAAGATTTTTGTAACGGTTGTACTCTCCGGGTCAACACAGTGGCTTGTCTGGATGTTTTTTTATGTCGGCAAGATTTCGCGTCAGTATTTTTTAATATTTACGGCAATTAATTTAACTTATATCGTTTTAAGCATTTTTTATATTATTATGTTGGCAAGAATCATAAAAACCGTCAAAAACAATTATCCGCATATTGTGTTTTCAACAGTATGCCTGATATATACCATAATAAAAACTTCAATATTTGTCGGTGCGATTACTTTGAGTGTTATGATAGCAATAAAACAGTCTTATTTCTCGCTTGGTTATTGGAGATTTTATGTGTTTGTCTTTACTATGCTGCTTTGTGCAATATGTGAGATTTTAAAATTCGTTTTAATGATTAAATATAAAAAGAGCATTACATTTTACAGAATTTTGGTGAAACAACAAAATGTTTAGGTTTAAACAGACAAAAGGGACATATAAATATTTAATAGTAGGCTTGGGAAACCCTACTGCGAAGTATGAACGGACCCGACACAACGCCGGGTTTATGTGTGTTGACCGTATTGCGACAAAATATAAAACCGAGGTGGGCAAGAAGAAAAAGAATGCACTTGTGGGCGAGGTCGCAATCGGAGAAAACAGGTGCTTGCTTGTGAAACCGCTTACCTTTATGAATCTATCGGGAACAGCGGTTGCTGAGATCGCTTCTTTTTATAAGATACCTGCTGAGAGAATCTTGGTGATTTTTGATGACACCTCATTTGATATAGGTGTTATGAGAATAAAAAGAAACGGGTCTGACGGTGGGCATAACGGCATCAAAAGTATTATTGGTTGTTTAAACTCAGAAGGTTTTCCGCGTTTGAAAATAGGTATAGGCAAGCGGCCAAACCCGCAGTTTGATCTGGCTGATTGGGTTTTGTCCAGATTTAATAATGTCGAAATGGAATCACTTTCAAAGGTACTTGATGATGCAGTAACAGCGGTTGAGACTATTGTTTTAAACGGCATTGATGATGCCATGAATAAATATAACCGGTAGGTATTATGAATTTTATAACTTCTGTAATAGCAAAAACTGACGAGTTTCAAAATCTTAAAACCGAAATTTTAAATTCACGTCTTCCTGCAGGTGTTTACGGATTATCACATATACACAAGATCATAACCGCAAGTTCGATAATTTCGGATATGAAACATCCGGCTTTATATATAACGGCTGATGAATTTGCAATGCAAAAGGCAAAGGAAGATTTTGAAGCGTTGGGACACCGTGTTTTAGAATTTCCGACACGTGATTTCACTCCACGCGAGGTGTTGTCCCATTCAAAACAGTTTGAACAAATGAGAACCGGCACCCTCTCTAAAATAATAGAGGGGGATTTTGAGGTTGTCGTGACAACTGTAGAAGCTGCAATGTCACGAACCATTCCTAAGAAACTATTGAAAAGTCGGTTTTTTATTCTTAATAAAGATACCTGCATAAAAAAAGAGGCATTAATCTCAAAACTGTTAGTTGCGGGCTATACAAACTGCTCACAGGTTGAAAATGCAGGTGAGTTTGCGGTCAGAGGTTCGGTTTTTGACATTTTTACTCCTAACTATTCAAACCCTTGCCGTATAGATTTCTGGGACGAGTCGATTGATTCAATTTCATTTTTTGATATCGAAACACAAAGGAGAACCGAAGCGGTTGACACTGTTACCGTAACTCCGGCAGCGGAAAACACACCCCAAAGTGTTGAGGATTTAGCCCAAAAACTATTAATCCTTTCTGAAAATTCCGAGATGTCGCAAGAATATAAGGCAGGTGTTCTTTCAGACCGCGATAATCTGTTAAACGGATTGCAGATTAATTATGACGCCTACCTGTCGCAGATTTTTGATGAGTTTTCGACAATATTTGATTATTTTGAGGACATGGTATTTGTCTCAGATACAGCTATGGTCTATGAAAAGGCTGCGGGTGTGTTAAAGACAGAGGCCATAGAATATGAATCGTTGCTTGAGGAAGGTGTTCTTCCGAAAGCGTGCGATTTCTTCTATATTTCCGATTCTGAATTTAAGAGTGTAT
>JAUMXX010000004.1:15545-34593 GCA_030535285.1 bacterium
CTTTTTAGACAGTTTTCAAAAGGGTAATTATGAGGTTCCGGTTTTATCAACTGTTGGCTTTAAAATGAGGGAGGTCCTGCCTTTTTCACCCACTGTAGATCAGTTAAAAGCCGAGATAAATACCTCAAAAACGCATACAACCGTTATTCTGGCAGGACATATCAGGGCTGCTGAAAGTTTAACGGCAGATTTAAATGAGTCGGGAATCAAAGCAGTGTTTTGTGAGGATAATCCAAGTGTTTGTTCAGGCGGAGTGTATGTTACTACCGGAAGTCTTTCTTCAGGATTTGAAATTCCTTCACAGCAATTTACACTTGTTGCTTATGCGACCGGGATTGACAGGAAAAGACGTCATAAAAAAAGAACTGCTGGAGATATTGGCTCGCTTGATGAACTCAAACCGGGTGATTATGTTGTGCATGAGAGTCACGGCATCGGTATTTTTGACGGAATTACATCCATGACTTCCCAGGGTATTGTAAACGATTATATAAAAATAAGATATTTAGGCAGAGATGTTTTGTATGTTCCGGTGACAAGTCTTAACTTGGTATCCCGTTATATAGGACCTCGCGAGGATGCTGCCGTTAAACTTCATAGATTGGGTTCAAATGATTGGAAAAAGACTCGTGCCAGGACTAAATCTGCTATTAAGGATATTGCAAAACAACTTACTGCATTGTATGCAAAAAGAATGCAACTTAAGGGTTATGCATTTGGACCGGATACCGATTTGCAACTTGACTTTGAACACAGGTTCAGGTATGGAGAAACTGAGGATCAGTTAATTTGTTCTGAGGAAATAAAGCGGGATATGCAACGGCCCATACCGATGGATAGGCTGTTGTGCGGTGATGTAGGCTTCGGTAAAACTGAGGTTGCCTTGCGTGCGGCGTTTAAATGTATCGCCGACGGAAAGCAGTGTGCAATTTTGGTTCCCACAACAATTTTGGCATGGCAACATTTTAATACTGCAAGCGAAAGGTTTTCATATCTTCCGGTTAACATTGAGATGCTTTCACGGTTTAGAACGCCAAAGCAGCAGGAGAGTATTAAAAAGAAGTTAAAAAACGGTGGAATAGATTTAATTATCGGCACCCACAAACTGTTTGCATCAGATATAAAGTTTAACGATTTAGGGCTTTTAATTGTCGATGAAGAACAACGCTTCGGTGTATCGCAAAAAGAAAAATTGAAGGAACGTTTTCCTGTGGTGGATGTACTTACTCTGTCCGCTACACCGATACCCCGCACGCTCAATATGGCATTGTCGGGACTTCGGGATATGTCATCAATTGAGGATCCTCCACATGACAGACTTCCGGTACAAACCTATATTACCGAGCATGATGTTTCGGTAATAATGCAGGCTGTGACAAAAGAGGTACGCCGTAACGGACAGGTATTCTATCTTCACAACCGTACAGATACAATCGTTCAAACTGCAACAAGACTACAAAATCTTTTGCCCGACATCAGAATAGGAATCGCTCACGGAAAGATGGACGAGAGCGAACTCTCTGTTGTCTGGAAACGAATGTTGGAGCATGAAATAGATCTTCTTGTTTGTACAACAATAATCGAAACCGGTGTTGACGTTCCCAATGCCAACACCTTGATAATTGAGGATGCGGATCGCATGGGATTGTCACAGTTGCATCAAATAAGGGGCAGGGTAGGAAGATCGTCCCGCAGGGCATATGCCTATTTGCTTTTCCGTCCCGATAAGGTATTAAGTGAAGTTTCGCAAAAGAGACTGAGGACTATACGGGATTTCACCGAGTTTGGTTCGGGATTTAAAATTGCAATGCGTGATCTTGAAATCCGCGGAGCAGGAAATGTTTTGGGCAGTCAGCAGCATGGTCACATGGAGGCGGTGGGCTATGACATGTATCTGAAATTGCTCAATCGTGCAATTGAGGAGGAAAAGGGAATTGCTGATATCTCACAGGATGAGTGTGCAATCGAGATTAACGTTAAGGCAAATATCCCTGAAAACTATATTACCTCTTTGCCAACAAGGCTCTCGCTTTACCGCAGAATTTCAACCATAAAAGATGAGGAGGATGCAAGGGACGTTATTGATGAGCTTATCGACCGGTTCGGCTCTTTTAACGAGAATGTTGAAAACCTAATCGATATCGCACTTTTAAAGGCTAAGGCAACATCGCTTAAGATAGTGAAAATAAGCGAAAGCAATAGGTCTGTTGTTATTCAGCTGTCGGATTCCAAGCCGGCGTTTTTACCTTTGCTATATGCGAGTTTTAAAAAGGGTATCTCGTTTGTAAAGAAAGATCCGCCGTGCATTTCAATAAACATTTCGGCGTATAAAAATTCTTTGGCGGCAATCAAAAATATAATTGAAATAATTGAGACTTGTCAAGATGATACAGTGTCGGGTTAAAGTTACTGATTAATATTTAATTTTGTGTAGACTTTTTTATTCAATTAGGATATAATTATTGTCGGTGGATTGCTTTTGCAGTCGTTTTACTATTGCATGAATGGAGATTAAATGTTTATGTGGAAAAGATTAACTTGTGTTTCAATAGTATTTGTTCTTTTTATATCTTTGCTTACGGGATGTCATCCTGCAAATGAGGTGGCTTTTAATATTGGTGGGTACGATATAACCTCTTCGGAATATATGTATTGGCTTATTCAGGCTAATCAAGAGGGCAGAGCAAAAATTGATCAAGAAATTGATTTACTTCGTGAGAAGGAAACAGAGAAGCAGGATGCTTTATCTGCAGCAGAGGCTGAATTGAGTGATGCTGAAAATGCCGAAATTTCGCAAGAGGGTGAAGAGTCTGCCGATACAACTGCAGAGGTACTTTCTGTAGATGAGGCTCAGAAAAAAGTTGATAAGGCAGAAAAAGAGTATAATGCGGCAGTTGAATTAACACAGGCATATTATACCGATGATGATGAGGTAAATTATATTGACCGTGTAATTGAGAAGAAAAAATACTCTGAATGGGTTAAGGACAGGGCGGTTGAACTTGTTAAGAATTATGCCGCTATTCAACATTTCCTTGATGAATTTGATCTTGAGTTGAGTTCTGAAGATTCACAAGAACTTGAGTCGTATATTGAGTATTATTGGACCGGTACTGCCATGAAGCAATTATGCGAGGCAAACGGTGTTAGTTTTAATACTTTTAAAAAGGTCTTTACAGTTAATTATTCCAGGTCGCTGGTGTTTGAATATTATTATCATGAGGGTGGACCTAAAGCGGTTAAAAATGATGAGGTCGTCAAGGCAATTCATGAAAACTTTATGACGGCGCAGACCTTAAGGGCATCACTGTACAACGAACAGGGACAAAGGCTCGCTGATGAAGAAATTGAGTCAATACGCACAGCGTTTAATAATTACAAAACAAAGTTTGACAATAAAGAAATGAGTTTTGATGATATCTATGTTAATTACAACGGCAGCTCATTGCTCAATTCTGATAAGTCATCCGCAGATGATTCGAAAAGTGATAAAGAGGCTTCTGCAAAAGATCCCTATGCCGTTGTTTACGGACCCGATGGAACCTCAAGTGAAAATGCAAATTATCAGCAATTACTTGAAATGAAAATTGGCGAATCAAGGATATTTGAAACAAATGATACCTTGCTGTTTGCAATTAAAACTGATATTAAGTCGGATCCGTATTATGAAACTGCCGAAACCACTGTTGACGATGCTATAATATTTTTAAAGTCAGACGAATTTACTGAACATTTAAAAGAAGAGTCTAAAACACTTTCTTATAAGGAATTTGATTTTGCAGTAAATCGTTTTAAGGTTAAAAACATTGATTACTCAGATTATGATGAGGTAGTTGCACAGGCACAGTCAGCACAAAATTCTCAGTAACGATATAATCAAAAACGGCGGAAACCCGCCGTTTTTGTTATTTCATCATCATTTGAATAGATTCAACTATATCGCCTACTGCTTTTACTGCCTTTCCGGTTCCTTTTGCAAGGCTTTTGCTATCTTTCATTGCGATTCTGCCTACGGTTGTAATTATAACACCGGCTGCTACTCCTGCTCCCATACCTTTAATAAAAGACATTGAATTCCTGGTCATTTTGTATCCCTCCAAATTGTTTTTTCATTAATATTTTTTCCTGCGACAGTCAAAATAACACTGCAATTATTATGTAATAATTATAAAATATTGAAAAAACTGTATTATTTGTTATAATTTTCTTATAAGTTAAAATCTACACTTCCAATCTTTTGTTTATAAATTTAAAAAAGGATTAACAGTATGGAATCAAAAAGTGCTTTAAAATGGATTATCAGGCATACTAAAAAACATACTGCCGCTATTGTCACTATTGCAGTTGCAACTGCGCTGAATGCGGCAATTTATGTTTGTCTTGCGCTCATTACTAAAAATATTGTAAATGCAATTTTTTTAGAAGATGCAGCAATGAATGATATAAAAAATGCAATTTTTATAAATTGCATATATATCGTTTTGTTTATTTTAGCGCAGACACTGCTTACTGCATTGGTAAATGTGCTTAAGACACATGTCTCGGGTAAAATGGATATGGAGTTAAAAAGTATTTTGTTTGACAAGTATATTAATAAGCAGTACCGTTTAATTCAAAAAATTCATTCAGGTGAGACGATTAACAGGTTCACCAGTGACATCGAGATAGTAATTAACAGCGTTATAGGTATTGTGCCGGAGTCGATTTCGATTATCACAAAAATAATTGCCGGTTTGGCAGTGCTTATTTATATTAATAAGTACTTTGCATTAGCAATAACTGCTGTCGGCATTTTAGCGGCAATAGGTGGAAGAATTATCGGACCGGTCTATAAAAGATTACATAAAAAAATGCAGCAAACAGCAGGTGTTGTACGTAGTTTTTTACAAGAATGTATTGAGAATATTATTGTCATAAAAACTTTTTCGACCAAGCTTCCGGTGCATAAAAAACTCAAGCTTTTTATGCAGGAAAACTATAAAATGAAGATAAAAAGAAACAACTTGAGTGTACTTATTAATGCAGGGGTACTTCTGATTTTTAACTGTGGTTATTATGCGGCGTTTGCCTGTGGTGCAGTTGCTGTTGCAGTAAAAATAATGACCTATGGCGATTTGATTGCCATAATGCAGATAGTTTCTCAGATAAGGGCGCCGTTTTATAATATGTCGGGGATTATACCGCAGTTTTATTCGGCACTCGCTTCGGCAGAGCGGTTGATGGAACTGCAGGATTTGGACGAGGATGTAATTGATCCGAATTTTGACAGAGATTCGGTATATGAGAAACTTGACTGTATTACGGCAAAGAATATAAGTTTTGGATACGGCAAAGATAAAATTATCAAAAACAGTGATGTCTGCATAAAAAAAGGAAGCGTAGTTTCTATAGTGGGAGCATCGGGAACGGGCAAAAGTACATTTTTCAGGTTGCTGTTGGGATTATATTGTGTTGACTCGGGCAGTTTAACTCTAAAATGTTCCAACGGTGATATTGACATTTCTGCCACCACGAGAAAACTCTTTTCTTATGTTCCTCAGGGAAATTTAATTTTATCCGGTACAATTCGTGATAACATCGCTTTTGCAAATCCGGATGTTGATGATGAGGTTATTGTAAATGCGGCTAAGGCAGCCGATATTTACGATTTTATTAACTCGCTTGAATACGGATTCGAAACGGTTTTAGGTGAGCGAGGTATAGGACTTTCTGAAGGTCAAATTCAGAGGCTTGCTATTGCAAGAGCTATTGTTTGTAATGCTCCGATTCTATTATTGGATGAATGTACCTCAGCACTTGATGAGCAAACCGAAAGAAGACTGTTGCAAAACATTAAAAATCTCAAGACAAAAACAGTGATATTTATTTCTCATCGTCGCGCTGCACTTGAAATCTGCGACTCGATTATAACACTTGAAAATGCGGTTTTTACGCAAAGTGATAACTGAGGTTATAAAACCGACACCTTAAATTAAGGTGTCGGTTTTTGTTGCTTATAATCTGAAAGGTTATTTTTCATCATCTGTCTACATAGTATTAAACATAATAAAAAGACAGGCAGTAT
Source organism: bacterium (assembly GCA_030535285.1). Taxonomy (GTDB): domain Bacteria; phylum Bacillota; class Clostridia; order Oscillospirales; family Acutalibacteraceae; genus JAUMXX01. The sequence continues at coordinate 21,610 of JAUMXX010000004.1, forward strand.
TATGCAGGATATTGTTTGTTTCAATATGTGGGAAGGTTGATGGATTTGAAAAAAGCAGGACTTATCACTTTGTCGATTTTGTTGGCATTTCTTGCAAGCGGATGCGTTTTGGGAAGAACAGGGGAGTTAAAGACGCTTAGATTCGGAATTACATCAAATTTCGATTCATTTCCGATAGCGGTGGCATTTAAAGCGGGGTTTTTCGGTGGTAATATTAAAATTGTGCGTTACGAAACGGCAAAGGAATGTAATAAGGCTTTGGAAGACCGTGAAATCGACGGATGTGTTACAGATATTTTTTCAAGTATCATTAAAATTGATCGGGGATATGACATAAAGATAACCGCTTCGACAAACACTACATATTCTTTGGTGGCTGACAGTAAATTTGTCAGCAAGGCAGAACTTGAACGGGAACGGATAGCGATTTGTCGAAACGAACAACCCGTTGTATATGTGTATGAAACAATGTTATCGAATGTCTGCAGCAATCTTAACACGGTTTCGTTTTTAAACAGTATGCAGTGTTGCGAGATGCTTTTAAACGGTGATGTGGCAGCCGCGATTTTGCCGGAACCGTTTGCCAGTCAAACCTTGATGTCGGGCTGTGTCAGACTTGATTCGACCGATAATCTTAAATTGGGCGCGATAATCTTTTATGATTCTGTCATAAAAAACAATAAGACAGGTTACAAAAGGTTTATTTCAGCACTTAAAAGGTTAGAAACTTTATCTGCTAATGAAAACAGGGAGGATATATTAATGTCAGCGGCTGAATATTTAGCGCTTCCTCAAAACTGTTCTCTTTATACAAAATGTGACTATAGCGCTTTTGAATTACCCAAGGTAAATCTAATTGTTTATGCAAATCAATATTTATATAAGAATAAAGAAATAGGGGACATATATCCATATGATAAAGTAGTGCTTGAGGTATAAAAACTACAAACAAAAAAGTGACCGATGTGGGTTTTTACACATCGGTCATTCTTTATTTATTACTTTTATGCTTGTGCAATATATTCAAATTCACTCAGTTGGTTGAGCAATTCGTCATCGTCCGAATGGGCAATAAGCCGGACCGGTTTTGTCAGATCCAATCCGAAGATCCCCATTATTGACTTACCGTTTGCAACATATTTATCCGATAAAAGCTCAATATCATAGGATTTTGACATTGTTATATTAACTAACTTTTTAACATCTTCAATCCGATTAAGAAAAATAGTTTTTTCAATCATTTTTAAACATCTCCTAATTCGACTATTATCTTACAACCTTTTATTAATTGTGTCAAGAAATACTTTTAATGTCGAAAGAATAAAAAACTGTGCAAAAACCCCTTGTGGCAGTTTAATAGTTACTACCACAAGGGGCTCTGTTTTAATTATATAAAATACATGTTAAAAACTTTATGCAACGCCTATTTAAATGTATCCGCAATTAAATCGGCAGCAGCAACGAGGTAATCGGCGGTATTTCTTTCGAACTCTCCTTCATCGCACAGTTGTGATATTTTCGAGTCGATCGGCATTTTACCGAGCAACATGATCTGCAGTTGGTTACAAATTTCTTCTGCTTTACTTTCGCCGAAAATATTAATCTTTCTATTGCAATCGGGACAGATAAGATAGCTCATATTTTCAACCAGTCCCAGAACAGGAATGTTCATCATAGCTGCCATGTTATAGGCTTTTTTAACTATGAGTGAAACAAGATCCTGCGGAGAGGATACAATAACTATACCGTTGATCGGAATACTTTGAAACACAGTTAAGGGCACATCACCTGTACCGGGAGGCATATCAATAATCAAATAGTCAAGTTCGCCCCAGTATACATCGGTCCAGAACTGTTTTACTGCCCCGCCAATTACCGGACCGCGCCAAATTACAGGCGATTCAGGATCCTCAATCAGTAAATTTATCGACATGACCTTTATTCCGTTAGCGGTTAGTGCCGGAAGGATTCCCTTATCAGAGTTATTTGCGCGTGTGTTGATGCCGAACATTTTTGGAACAGAGGGTCCGGTTATGTCGGCATCTAAAATGCCGACCTTGTAACCTTTTCGGTTAAGCAATACAGCTAAAGAGGAGGAAACGGTTGATTTGCCGACTCCGCCTTTTCCGCTTACAACCCCTATTACATTTCTAATTTTACTAAATTTATTCAGTGTTTCTGTTTGTATTCCGGATTGGTTTTGTGAGTTGTGCGAACAGCCCTCGCAATTTCCAGAACAGTTGGTTTCGCTACATTTTCTTTCTTCAGGCAAGTTTTCATCCCCTATTTTTAAATTCTAAGGCAAAAAGTTAAATTTTGCTGTTTCTATATTATAAATCTTTGATTTATTATTTTCAACCGCAATATTAAAATTCACTGTAAATTTTACGTTTGCAGCAGTCGGGAGAATATTGCCAACTGTCAATGTGATCTTCATTACAGAAATATTGCAGTTTGGTCTGGTAATTTTCTGAGGTAAAGGTATCAATTATTATCAATTTCACTTTCATTTTATCAGGCAAAAGATTCTTTATGTATACACTCACCTTTTGACCTACTTTCAGGTCCTCTTTGGGCTCGGCAAGTCCTGCAAGGTTGGGCGCCAATTCTACAAACACGCCGTAGTCCTCAATACTTCTGACAATGCCTGCGACCGTTTCTCCGGGTGAAAACATAACTGCGTTTTCCTCCCATGTGCCGAGCAATTCTTTAAATGAAAGCGATATTCTTCCGCTATCGTCAATATCTTTTACCACAACCCTGATAGAATCACCGCAGCGGAAACGATCCTTCGGATGTGAGATTCTTGATACCGAAATTGAGTCTATCGGTAGCAAAGCAATACATCCGCAGCCAATATCACAAAAGGCTCCAAAGGTTTCCAGATGGGTTATTTTCGCATCAATTATATCGCCCGGTATTAAGTTTGAAATATAGTTTTCGCAGCATTTTTGCTGTGCGTCTTTTCGTGAGAGAAGCGCATAATTCGCACCGTCATCACCGGTGATTATTTCGCTGATAGTAAAGCATATAGGCTTGCCCACCCTCGAAATCAAGGCAATATCACGCACCTTGCCGCTTTGTATACCTATAGCTCCTTCGTTTCGGGGAATTATACCCTGCATGCAACCTAGGTTGAGTATCAGGTTGTGTTCGCTGTCGCAAACATCAGCCGTGGCTTCTAAAATTTCCCGGCGTTTGCAGGCTTCTTGAAGAGCTGAGGAATTCTGCATTGCAAATTTGTTGGACTGTGTGCCGACTAGAAATCCTTCAGGGTAGTATTTTTTCATTTAAAATCAATACCTTTCATTTTCGTTTGTTTTGATTAGATTTGTCTGTATCAGACAGCTGAATATGACTATATAAAATATATGCAAACAAACATTTAGTTAGAAATATTTTTTTGTGTTGGTCTTTTGTTGTGTTGTTTTATGCAACAATTACCGTTTTTGGCACTGGGTTTGAAAGAGGGTGTACAAAAACAATGACTGAAAAAAGGTTGAATGGAAAAGAAATTAACTTTTGCCGATATTATGCATTGACCCAGAATCATCGTGAGGCGGCTGCAAGGGCGGGGTATATAAATCCCGACAGAGCAGGCTTAAAACTTCTAAGCAGGGCAAATATTAATGCTGAGATACAGAAGTATATTGTAAATGCGGTTGATCGCGAATCCGTTTTAAACGGATTAAAGAGGATCGCTTTTGGCTCTGTGGCAGATGCTGTCAGGTTGATTATGGGTGATGAAGATGCAAAAGAAAATCCCGAAAAACTGGATCTGTTTTGCGTTTCCGAGATAAAGGTGCAAAAGGGCGGCGGAGTTGAAATAAAGTTCTTTGATCGTATTAAAGCTTTGGAAAAAATCAATGAGTTTTCTGTCAGTGTGAATGTAGGTAAAGATAATCCGTTTATATCAGCGATCGAGCAGGGAGTACAACTAATTGCTGAAGATTGGGGTAGTGAGTAATGGATTTTAAACCTTTTTCAAAAAAGCAGTTACAGGTTCTTTGTTGGTGGACCGAAAAAAGTCCGCATCGTAATAAGGACGGAATAATATGCGATGGGGCAGTAAGAAGCGGTAAGTCATTGTGTATGTTTGTTTCTTTTATTCTGTGGTCGCAGTTTAATTTCTCTGATGCGGCGTTTGCAATATGCGGAAAAACCGCAGGTTCTGTTAAGAGAAACATTATTGTTCCGATGATGCCGATTTTGGTTGATTTGGGTTACAAATGTGAACTGTTAACCTCAAAGGGACTTCTCACCGTTTCCGCAAAAGGACGCAAAAATACATATTACCTTTTCGGCGGAAAGGACGAGTCTTCGGCGGCACTAATTCAGGGTATGACCTTGTCGGGTGTTATGTTCGATGAGGTTGCACTCATGCCCAGATCTTTTGTGGAACAGGCTATCGCAAGATGTTCGGTTGATGGCTCAAAGTTCTGGTTTAACTGTAATCCTGATAATCCGGGACATTGGTTTTATAACGAGTGGATTAAAAAACGCAGCGAAAAAAATATACTCTATTTGCATTTCAGGATGAGCGAAAATCCGTCATTGTCGCCTGCCATCATAAAACGTTATGAGGAATTGTATTCGGGCGCGTTTTATGAAAGGTTTGTGCTTGGAAAATGGGTTGCCGCTGAGGGTACGGTATATCCCATGTTCGACCAACAGTGCATTGCTCAGGTTCCTGACAACTGTGTTCGGTTTTATATATCCTGCGATTATGGCACGGTCAATCCTGCCTCCTTCGGATTGTGGGGTTTAAAGGGCTCAACATGGTATAGAATTAATGAGTATTATTACGATTCAAAGCGTGAAGGTCAGCTGAAAACCGATGAAGAATACTATACTGCTTTAGAAAAATTGGCGGGTGCGAATAAGATAACTGCAGTTATTTGCGATCCGTCTGCAGCATCATTCATTGCATTGATAAGAAAAAAAGGCAGATTCAAGGTAATCCCCGCGAGAAACGATGTGCTTGATGGGATACGTAGAGTGTCGGATAGCCTAAAAAACGGAAACATTAAGATTTGTGATAACTGTAAAGATGCTATAAGAGAATTTTCTCTTTATAGATGGGATACATCTGCTTCTTTTGATCATGTCAAAAAGGAAAACGATCATGCAATGGACGATATAAGATATTTTGTTTCAACCGTGCTCTATTCACGCACGGATTGTGTTGTGGCGGTTGCGGCAAAAAGATAAAAGGAGGAAAATTATATGGGACTTTTTAAAAATAAAACAGGCAAAAAATCGGTCACGGTTCAAACCGCCAGGCAGTCTGCACACCCTTTTTCACGTTTAAGTTCCTATGTGCCGTTGGCAATTTCACAGATGCAGTTATACGATTCAATAAGGGAGTCGCTGCCGATTATTGATGCGGCCATAACTAAAATTATAAGACTTATAGGCGATTTTAAGATTGAATGTGATGATAAAACTGCACAGCGGCAGATCAACAATTTTTTTGATACGGTGCCTGCCGGCGCCTCGGTTTATGGGATTGACAGTTTTATTCGGCAGTATGTTGACAGTTTGTTAATGTACGGGGCAGCTATCGGCGAGGTTGTTATAGGCAACAACAGCGGAAGTGTCTTGGGATTGCTAAATGCCGACGTAAAGGATATTGAATTTAAGATTGATTCCGACCCGTTTAATCCAAAAATTTTGGTTAGGGGAGAAACCGGAATGGCAAAAGAAATTGAGCATCCTGAAAGGATTGTTTTTTCAACTATAAATCAGACCTCAAAATCACCGTTTGGACGGTCTATGCTTGAGGGGTTGCCCTTTGTGACCGATATTCTACTTAAAATTTATAATTGTATCGGTGTTAATTGGGAGCGCGCCGGAAACATCAGATATGCTGTTACATACAAGCCTAATGACAGTTTTGATAATGCTTTCGCTCAGGACCGTGCGGGTGAAATCGCATCAGAATGGTCGAGGGCAATGAGTGACAAAGAGGGCGTCAGAGATTTTATCTCAATTGGTGATGTTGAAATCAAGGCCATAGGTGCTGACGGACCCATAATGGATTCGCATATCCCGGTTCAGCAGATGCTTGAGCAAATTGTTTCAAAAACCGGGTTGCCTCCGTTTTTATTGGGGCTTTCTTGGTCAACAACCGAGCAGATGTCCAAACAGCAATCAGATATTTTAACAAGTGAACTTGAATATTACAGGAGGGTTCTGAATCCGGTTATTATGCGGATATGTAGTGAATATCTGCGTCGTGAAGGATATTACTGCAATCTCAGGGTGAATTGGTGAAATATTTCACTTCAGGATGAGGTTCAACTTGCAAATGCAAGACTTATAAATGCCAAAGCGGCACAAATTGAAAAAGAGTTAGGAGAATATTAGTGAAAAACCCAGTACTAAATGACAGCGGAGCGCCGCGAGAGAATGAACTTGAATTAATTAATAAATTTACACGGCGCAATCTGTCCGCCGACGAGGTATATGTCTTTTCGGTCACTTTATGTGACAATGAAATTGACAGAGATTTTGAGAGGTTTACTATTGATGCATTAAAAAAACTTGCAGAATTATTTGTCGGTAAAACCGGAATTTTTGATCACACAAACAGGGGTCAGGATCAGTGCGCACGTATTTTTTCGTGTGAGGTTCAACAGGATGAAAAAGTTAAAACGAAAAACGGGGAAGTGTACCATAGGCTGAATGCGAGGGCGTATATGCCCAGAACCCAAAAGAATAAGGAATTGATCCTTGAAATTGATGCGGGAATTAAGAAAGAGGTCAGTGTTGGTTGCTCAATTTCCCTAACATCCTGTTCTATATGTGGGGCTGAAGCGGGACAATGCACTCATAAAAAAGGCAGATTTTATAAAAAGAGCGGAGTAAGAAAACAATGTTTCTTTGAATTGAGTAATCCGACCGATGCTTATGAGTGGTCCTTTGTTGCGGTTCCTGCACAGCCCAAGGCAGGTGTGACAAAATCGTATAAGCAAAAGGAGAAATATGAATTGAATGCAAATGAAATAGTAAAATCTGTTAAGGAGAATGAATTTAACGTTGAACTTTCTTCTTCGCAGATAAAGACACTTATTGATCATATAGATACGCTTTCTGATACGGTTGAGTCCGCATCGGAGTATCTGAGGGGTCAGAAAAAAATGATAATTAAAAATCTTTGCGACAGCAAAGATGAAAAACTTGCAGATTTGATAAACATGGCGTTTAGCAAAATGTCGACTGGGGAACTTTTAAGGTTTTATAACGAAACCATGAAAACTCAGGACAGTGCGGTTACCCAGTTAAAGAAGCCGTGTTCTCAAAAAGCAAATAACGAATTAGAAGGATTTATTGTTTAAAACAGAAAGGAAATAAAAATGATTAGTTTTAATGGATTTCTTGAGAATTGTTTGACATTTAATGTCGCTGCAAAAATTAATGCAGGCGTTCCGGTTTGCTTGAGTAGCAGTGAAACCGTAAAACCCTGCATCGCAAATGATGTTATTATCGGTGTTGTTGCTTCCGGAAGTGATGATGCAGCCAGTGTTCAGATGACCGGCTATGTTGAATTGCCTTATACCGGTCAAACTGCACCCACTGTAGGATATGTTGCACTTAAAGCCGACGGTAGCGGCGGAGTTGTTGTCGGGGGTTCCCGTAACTACACCGTTATTAAGGTTGATACCGTTAATAAAGTTTGCGGATTTATTTTATAAAAAGGAGATTAAGATATGTCTTTTGAAAATATTAGTTTAGAAAAGGGTATGTATACACACCCGACAAAAAGTTTTTCAGCAATTTTGGAGGAACTTGATCCTTCACAAAATTACGTAGGAACAGAACTTGAGGGGCTTGATGCTTTCGGCAGACAGCTTAAGAGATATAACATAAAGGTTAACGGCAGTGCTTCTGACTGTATTAACAAATTCTTTTCAACCACAGCCTCAAGTGCTCTTTTTCCGGAATACATTTCAAGAGCGGTAAAAACCGGAATTGAAGAGGCAAATCTGTTGCCGGATATTGTTGCTGCAACAACAAAAATCAACAGTATGGATTACAGAACAATTGCATCTGTTCCCGACGATGAGGATAAAGCGCTTATGAGGGTTGAAGAGGGCGCTGCTATTCCTCAGACTGTTATAAAAACTCAGTCTAACCTTGTAAATTTACATAAGCGTGGCAGAATGTTGGTTGCTTCGTATGAAGCTTTGAAGTATCAGAGAATTGATCTGTTTACCGTTACACTTAAGCAAATTGGTGCTTATATTGCTCGTCAGCAGTTTAATGATGCGGTTGATGTTTTGGTAAACGGCGACGGTAATAGTAATGCAGCTTCTTCCGTTAAGTGTGCTACCAGTGGGACTTTGGCTTATGCTGATTTATTAAGTCTTATTGAGAAACTTGATCCATATAACATGAATACTATCGTTACCACTCCGGGTGTAATGATGGATATTCTGAATATAAGCGAGTTTAAAAATCCCTTGACCGGTATTAATTTTGCAGGAACCGGTAAAGTCGGAACACCTTTGGGTGCTAAACTTTTGAAATCTTCGGCAGTTGAGTCCGGTAAGATTATTGGTTTGGATTCATCTTGTGCTTTAGAGATGGTTGTAGCTTCTGATGTTGAGGTGGATTACGATAAACTGATTGACCGTCAGCTTGAAAGAGCTGCTATCACAACAACCGCCGGATTTGCCAAGATCTTTAATGATGCTTCGGCAGTCCTTAGTATCTAATCGGAGTTGGTTTCAGTGGATAAAAGCCTTAGCATTGATAAAATTATTGATGTGTTCACCGCCCTTTCGGGCGGTGACTGTAGCGATCCGGAAATTTACTGCAATCCATCAAAGGCGGCAATCGAGGTAAATATTTTGCCTGATTGCGATGTTCAGGCAAATATGATAAGTCTTTGTTATGCTGCCGGATGTATGGCATATTATAAATACACATTGAGAACGGTTAGAGAGAGAATTCCCAATTTCAAGGCGGGTGATATTACTGTTGCTGATAACAGTGACAGTGTATTGGAGTCAGCGCGTCTTTTAATGCTTGATGCTATGAATGATATTTCGCATCTGTTGCGTTCAAAACGCTTCTCATTTTCAAGTGTTAAAATGAAGAAGGTTTAAAAACCTAAATTCTAAAACACGTTTTACCGTTTTTGCCGCTTTAAAAAAGCAATTAAAAAACAAGGCATAAATATAACCGATTATCGTTTTGGTTATGTTGTGCCTTGTAGTTTACAGAAAGGAATGATTGTAAACATAATATGAATACTGATGAGATAGTACTGAAGATATTTAAAACCCACGGTCAGCCTGTCAAGATAATTGATGGATTTAAAGTGTACGAAACAAACGCTTTTCTCAGGCCGGTAAGGTACAAAAACAAAATGTATTTAGATTATGAATTATCTGAAATGGGTATCAGGGACAACTCTTGCCTGGTTTATTTAGGTCCGCCCAATCCCGATTTAACAATTGATCCTTTAAATATTATAGTCAGCGATAGTACGAGATCGTATGATATAAAAAGAGCAGATAAAATCTGCATCGGAGAGGACTGTGTATATATTTGGGCAGTGCTTTCACCCAGGGTAAGGGAGAATGAATATGAATATATCAGATAATATAATCGGAACGGTCATTGCAAATTTAAAGGCAGATGCTAATTTTGCTTATACAAATGTTTTCAGAGAGTTCCCCGGAACATTGCAGGATTTACCGATTCGTGAAACGCAAATATCGGTAGGAATTGACAATGTTGTTTTAACCGGTCAGGACGAGGATGTAATTAGCGGCTCAGAGATGTTCGGTAAGGCAAGACTGAAGATTACGGTGTATGCACCTAAAAATTCAACCGGAACAGGTGCAAGATGTATTTCAACATTTGAAAACATTTCAAAATGTTTGGCAAAGTTGGCCAAATCATATACAATCGAATCAATAGAGTGTTCTGATGTTCAGTACAGTATGGCGATAGGTGGATTGTTTATGAATGTATACGTGACGTTTTCGGGGAAATTATTAACCTGAAACATATAAAAAAATAATGACCGCTATTAAGGGATACCTGAAATTCTATACAGGTGTCCCTGTTTTTTATATGTATTTAATATATTTTACAGGTTTTTAAATAGGTATTTTATTCGAAATTGGCAAAAAAAGAAATATTATAAAAAATTTCTTTCTTTTTTTAGGAAAACTTGGTATAATTTATAAGATCTATATTAAAGGGAAGAATTCTCTTTTTATTTTTCCAAATTGTTAAAATTTTTAGGAGGTTTTTTCATGAGTCAAAAGTATGTTTATCTTTTCTCTGAAGGCGACGAGTCTATGCGTGAACTTCTCGGAGGAAAGGGTGCTAACTTGGCACAAATGACTAAATTGGGCATGCCGGTTCCTCAGGGATTCACAATTTCAACAGAAGCTTGTACACGTTACTATGATGATGGTAAGGTTATCGCTCCTGAGATTGAGGCAGAGATTGATGCAAATCTTGCAAAAATTGAGGAGATAAACGGAAAGAAATTTGGTAGCGTTACAAATCCGTTACTTGTTTCTGTTCGTTCAGGTGCCCGTGCTTCTATGCCCGGTATGATGGATACAATTCTTAACCTCGGACTTAATGATGAGGTTGTTGCAGGTCTTATCGCAGGAAACAGCGATCCTAAGTTTGAGCGTTTTGTATACGATTCATATCGTCGTTTTATTCAGATGTATTCCGACGTTGTTATGGAGGTTGGTAAGAAATACTTTGAAAAACTTATCGACGAGATGAAAGAGGCAAAAGGCGTTAAAAACGATATTGATCTTGACGCTTCAGATTTGAAAAAACTTTCTGAAATGTTCAAAGCTGAGTATAAGAAGATTCTCGGTGAGGACTTCCCGGTTGATCCGAAAGCACAGCTTATGGGCGCAGTTAAGGCTGTTTTTCGTTCATGGGACAATCCCCGTGCTAATGTTTACCGCCGTATGAATGACATTCCTTATTCATGGGGTACCGCTGTTAACGTTCAGCCGATGGTATTTGGAAATCTTAATGAGAATTCTGGTACAGGTGTTGCGTTTACACGTGATCCTGCAACCGGTGAAAGAAAACTCATGGGAGAATACCTTATTAATGCACAAGGTGAAGACGTTGTTGCCGGTGTCAGAACTCCCCAACCTATTTCTAAACTTGCTGAAGAGATGCCTGAAGTTTACAATCAATTTGTTGAAACTGCTCAGAGATTGGAAAAGCATTATAAAGATATGCAGGATATGGAGTTTACTATTGAAAACGGAAAACTTTATATGCTTCAAACCCGTAATGGTAAGAGAACTGCAGCGGCTGCTTTAAAGATTGCAGTTGACCTTGTAGACGAGGGTCTTATTTCAGAAGATGAGGCAGTATTGCGTGTTGATCCGAAGCAACTTGATGCGTTGCTCCATCCGCAGTTTGATGCTAAAGCATTAAAGGCTGCAAAGGTTATCGGAACAGGTTTGGCAGCATCTCCGGGTGCAGCTTGCGGACGAGTAGTATTTACTGCTGAAGATGCAAAAGAGTGGGCTGCTAAGGGCGAGAAGGTTGTTCTTGTTCGTCTTGAGACTTCACCTGAAGATATCGAAGGTATGGTCGCAGCACAGGGTATTTTGACTGTTCGCGGCGGTATGACCTCTCACGCAGCTGTTGTTGCTCGTGGTATGGGTACTTGCTGTGTATCGGGTTGCGGCGATATTAAAATGCATGAAGAAGAGAAATATTTTGTGCTCGACGGTATAACCTATAAAGAGGGAGATTATATCTCTTTAGATGGTTCTACAGGTAAGATCTATGGAGAAGCTGTTGCTACTGTAGAGGCAACAATCAGCGGTGACTTCGGTCGCTTTATGGCTTGGGCAGATGCTAAGAGAACTCTTAAGGTTCGCACAAATGCTGATAATCCGCGTGATACATTGCAGGCTGTTAAGTTCGGCGCTGAGGGAATCGGTCTTTGCCGTACAGAGCATATGTTCTTTGAGGGTGACAGAATCAAGGCTATCCGTGAAATGATTGTTTCAGAAACTGTTGAAGAAAGAGAAAAAGCCCTCGCTAAGATTCTTCCGTTACAACAGGGTGACTTCGAAGAAATGTACCGTGTTTTAGAGGGTAGACCCATGACCGTACGTTTCCTTGATCCGCCACTTCATGAGTTTGTTCCTCAGAAGGAAGAGGATATCTTAGAACTTGCAAACGAGATGAAACTTGAGGTTTCAAAACTTAAGGAAATCATTGAGGGACTTCACGAGTTTAACCCCATGATGGGACACCGTGGATGCCGCTTGGCAGTAACCTATCCGGAAATTGCCGCTATGCAAACAACTGCAGTTATCAACGCTGCTATTACTGTTAGCAAGGAAACCGGAAATATGATAGTTCCTGAAATTATGATCCCGCTTGTAGGTGAAATTAAGGAACTTAAATATGTTAAGGATATTGTAACCTCAACTGCTGATAAGTTGATTGCAGATGCCGGTATTGATATGACCTACAAAGTAGGAACTATGATTGAGATTCCGCGCGCTGCATTGACTGCAGATGAGATTGCTAAAGAGGCTGAGTTCTTCTCATTCGGAACAAATGACCTTACTCAGATGACATTTGGTTTCAGCCGTGATGATGCAGGTAAATTCCTCGATGCATATTATGATGCTAAGATTTATGAGTCTGATCCGTTTGCAAAACTTGACCAGGACGGTGTAGGAAAATTGGTTAAGATGGCAGCAGATCTCGGAAAAACTACAAGACCTGATATTAAATTGGGAATTTGTGGAGAGCACGGCGGAGACCCGTCTTCTGTAGAGTTCTGTCACAATATTGGTCTGAGCTACGTATCTTGCTCACCGTATCGTGTTCCGATCGCACGTCTTGCCGCCGCCCAGGCAGCTATCAAGGAAAGCAAGTAATTGCTGACTTTTTGATTTGGGGCAAACCCAATTTGTAAAACCATAACAGAAAAATTGACCTTGCAAGAGAAAT
>JAUMXX010000110.1 GCA_030535285.1 bacterium
TGTAACTGCCGCAAACAATACATAATGCGCTTTTTATAATTTATACCGGTCTTTCCAAATACCTTCTGTTTATTTCTGACTTTCCGGTATCTCCAACCTCTCAATTGCGGCCTCCAACTGTGCCATTGGATCCGAATTCGCCACAGTTTTACTTTGTGCATTACGGTTATACGGACCCAATCTATACCTTATACCAAAAACCTCAAACGCAGCATTTTTTATATGATCTCGGTAATTCTTATTTTTTCTGACAAGTGATAAAAACTGCGGGCTTTCACAATCAACCAGCAAATCTTTGCCGCTAATATACGCTGCTGACTCTTTAAGCATCCCCACAAGCAACGGAGAGGTCTTATCAAGTTCTTTTAGCACCTCTCTCCACTGTGCTTTGGGAACTTTTTTAATTAATTGCGATGAACCCGGGTCATTGTTCGATTCACTATTGCCCGAATCATTATCCCCCGATTTTACAACCGCTTCTTCTAACCCGGAAAATGTCTCCGATTGTGCGGCTTTTCCCTCCTGCTTAGATGTTTGACGGTTTGTAACTTCGGATCCACCCCCGAAATTTACTCTTCGTTCAAGCCGTGAAATGCGCTGCATTATCGCCTCGACAGAATTTGAGAGCTGTGGATTGCATAGTTTTATTGCCGCGATCTCAAACTCCTCGCGTCTTCCGGTAGCAGCCATTCGATCAAGTGTTTCGCCAAGCACACGGTTGGCATACAAAATCAGTTCGGTATTATACTCCTCAGCCTGATTTTTGATTAACATATACTCAGATTTTGAACAAACAATCAAACCTTCACTTTTCGGCACGGTTTTTGCCACCATCAGATTACGAAAATGCGTTATCAGTTCATTACATAAACGCAACATATCAATCGAGTTTTTATATAGACTATCAATAATTTCTAACAGTCGTCCTGTTTCCTGCTTAAGAACACAATCGGCAATCTTAACCAGATATTCGTTTGATATCATGGCGCAGGAATTCCTGACATGTTCTTGGGTTATATGCTTTGTATTCGCCGCACACAGATCAAGAGCAGACAGAGCATCACGCATTCCGCCATCTGCCAACGCAGCTAAAAGATCGGCCGCGTCATCATCAATAGTAATGCCCTCTTTATCAACAACATATTTAATTCGCTCACTTATAACTTCCGGTTCAATCCGTTTGAAATCGAACCGCTGACATCTTGATAGAATTGTTGCCGGCAATTGCTGAACTTCGGTGGTTGCCAGTATGAAAACAACATGCTCGGGCGGTTCTTCCAATGTCTTTAACAGTGCATTAAACGACTCATTAGTGAGCATATGCACCTCATCAATAATGTAAACCCTGTATTTAAGACTTGCCGGGGTATAGGTTACTCTATCTCTGATATCGCGTATATTTTCAATACCGCGATTAGATGCTGCGTCCATCTCAACGATATCCAAACTGTTACCCTCATCAATTTCACGGCAGACCTCACAATTACAACAAGCATCGCCCTCAACCGGACTCAAACAATTTACAGCCTTTGCAAGAATTTTTGCACAACTTGTTTTTCCTGTTCCTCGCGGCCCTGTAAAGAGATATGTGTGGAAGACTTTATTGCTCTTTAATTCGTTTTTCAAAACATTAGTTATATGCTCCTGACCGACAACATCGCGAAAAGATACCGGTCGATATTTACGGTATAACGCTTTATAAGCCACCAAACACACCCTCTCTCTTGTATTAAAAGTACGCCCATGGGCGTATGAACGACCGGATTTGCTGCGGCACACAAAACGATCTGCTTAATGCTGCTCGGTTCCCCGCCTGACATGGTTCACAGTGAATTGTCGCACAGGACCCGACCGTTCATACACCCTCGAGCGTACTACAAATTATTATAATACAAAACATTCAATTTTACAACCACCTAATTAAACTAATTTCCCGACTTTTATATAAAAACCGGGACATACCGCTTTTAGTTGTTGAAATAAAAAGATAAAGCGTATATAATATTGTCAATAGAACATGAGAGGTTTTTATGAAGGTATATATACATACTTTAGGCTGCAAGGTAAACCAATATGAATCTCAGGCTGTGTCAGAATTGTTGATAAAACAAGGACACACAATTGTAACACAACCCAACCAAGCAGATGCGTTTGTAATCAATTCCTGCACAGTAACCGCAGAAAGTGATAAAAAAACAAAAAAAACTATAAGACGGTTGAGAAACTTAAACCCGAAGGGTATTATAATTGTGACCGGCTGTATGACTCAGGCTTTTCCGTCACAAGCGGCAAACCTTGAAGCAGATATTATCATCGGAAATAAAGGCTATTCCCAACTACCTTATTTGCTTGATGAGTTTGTAAAAACACATAGAAAGATTTTATCCATACAACCGCATATGTCGGGTGATGAATTTGAAATTTCTCAAATCTCTCGGTTTAATGAACGCACAAGAGCGTATTTGAAAATTGAAGACGGCTGCAACCGGTTTTGTTCTTATTGTATTATTCCCACTGCACGAGGCAGGGTGCGTTCAAAACCGATTGACTGTATTCGCGAGGAAGCACAAAAACTTGCAGAATCGGGTTTTTGCGAAATTGTTCTGG
>JAUMXX010000111.1 GCA_030535285.1 bacterium
ACAGTTCTGCGCGAGGAAACATGTGTTAAGCACGGAGTCAAAGAGTGTGTTTGCGACAAATGCGGATATACATATTTTGAGGATATCGAAGCAACAGGACATACCTTTGAGGATTTGTTTACAAATCCGTCAAGCTCTGATGAGACTCCCTATATTAAACACAGTTGTTCGGTTTGTGATTTTGCATACCATGAAAACGTAACTGTTTCAAGCATAGAAATCTCGCAATCGCCGAAAGTAAATTATGCGGTCGGTCAATCCCTAGATGTATCAACCGGTAAACTTATGTTAACCTTAAGTGACGGTTTGAAGACCGAGATTGCTATGACAGCAGACATGATTAGCGGATTCAATACCGGTTCTACCGGAAGTAAAACTTTGACCGTTACTTCTTCCGGTTGCACAACAAACTATGATATTAATGTTACGCAGACACCTGTTAACGCTCCTACACCTGAGGTATATTTCGTGGGTTGGGATAAGATTGTAATTAACACAGCTCCGGGATATTTATACAGTACGGATCGCGTTAATTGGCAGAGCCAGAATACATTCACCGGATTAACAGCGAATACACAGTATTCAATTTATGCCAGGGATGTTTCTGACACCGGTCTATCATATGTTAGCCAGCCTGTAAATGTTACAACTGTTGCTAACGGTTCGACTCCGGTTGCACCAACCAGTGCAGATTCATACTTCTCCGGTTGGAAGGTTAATGGCGGAAATTATACTCCTAAGTTTGTAAACAAGGCAGTTTTGTGCGCTAAGGTTCAGTTGTCGAATAGGTCAAATGCAACAACTGCAGCTATCAGACTCCTTTCAACAATTGATTCACTTAAGTATCAGAGTGCCGGATTTATTATCGGTGACAATGGGTACAGACGAGAAATTACTACTGTGTACTCAGAGATTTATGCATCGAACAGTAATGGTGCTTCATCTGTTACTGCTGCAAAGATAAGCGGTACCCGTGATTCGAGTTATATAATTTGTGTTGAGATTACTAACATACCTGCAAGTAACTATAACACCGATATCACATTTACTCCTTTCTGGACTACACTTGACGGACTTACAATCTGTGGTGCTCCCAGGACAGTAAGGGTATCGGATTTAATGAGGTAGTAGTTGATTCTAACAACTGTCTTTGTTAAATAAGTTTAGGCAAGCAGTCGCTTAATAGCGGCTGCTTGTTTGTTTTTTTACCCACCTAAAACGACAAAAATATACAAATAACAAAAAACACTTTACAACTTTAGTTTAATAAAGTATAATATGAATATAAAGTCTCCTAAATGATTTCAGTGAGATTTTAGGCGTGGAAAAACCATGCCGAGAAAAATATTGTGTGTGCCACTCACCAATAATTGTGGCAATGCGGCACTGGTATGCAATTATTTGATTGTTTATTGTACCCTGTGTCGAAGAAAGGATATGATTCAAATGAAAAAAATTATCGCACTAATCATGGCAATTGCTATCGTTTTCTGCCTTGCCGGCTGTGGTTCTGATGACCAGACTGTTGTTGTTGGATATACAATTTATGAGCCGATGAACTATCTTGATGATGACGGCAACCTCATAGGTTATGATACCGATCTTGCAAAAGCAGTTTTTGAGGATCTTGGATATAAGGTGCTATTCCAGGAAATTGTTTGGGAGAATAAATACAGTGAACTTAATTCAGGTGCTATAAATTGTATCTGGAACGGTTTTACTTGTAATACATCCGATGATGACGGTGTTATGAGGTCTGAAAAGGTTGATTTTTCTTATAACTATATGGAAAATCGTCAGGTTGTTGTTGTTAAAAACGATTCCGGTATCGCCGCTGTTGCTGATCTTAACGGCAAAATCGGTTGTGCGGAAAGCGGTTCTGCCGGTGAAACATATGCACGCGATTTTGAAGGAACTACATTCAAACCTTTTACAAAGCAAACTGATTGCCTTTTTGAAGTGAATGCAGGTACTGCTGATTTTGCAGTGGTTGATGCTCAACTTGCCAAGAGTTATGCCGGAAAAGGTGACTATTCAGCACTAACAATAGTTGATGCACTTTCAAGTGAAGTTGAGTATTATGCTATTGGATTTATGAAGGGCAGCGAGCTCACAGCTAAAGTAAATAAAGAACTTGAAAAGTTGGGCAAAGACGGCACTATTGAGAAACTCGCTGAAAAATATGGTGTTGCTAATACCGCTATTAAGGATTTTTCGGATCAGAAATAACAATTTAAGGCTATTTTTACATAGTCGGGTTGAGATAGACTGATTTAATAAACGTAATTGCCTTATTCTACCTAAAAAGAAACCTGAACAACAAAGCGTAATTATCATTGTGTCCGTTTTTTGTGATTTTGCTTTGAAGTTTAGTGAAAGGAATGTTCATAAGTATGTCCTTCTTAGAAGTCACATTATTCTTATTTGAAGGCTTTAAAATCTCATTTCTTATTTTTGCGGTGACGCTGCTTTGCGGCGCACCGCTTGGTTTACCTATAGCCTTTTGCTCTATGAGTCGTTTCAAGCCGTTGAAAACTGTTTCAAAGGTGTTTGTCTGGATAGTAAGGGGTATTCCTCTTATGCTTCAAATTTTTATAATCTATT
>JAUMXX010000036.1 GCA_030535285.1 bacterium
TCTTTTACCTGACGTGAGTCACATGTAACACCCGAAACTTCTAAATTTTCAAACCCATTACAATTTTGTAAAAGTTGTTTAAGTAACATATTGCTCTCCCTTTGGAATTATTCATTTAATCAACGATCTGCCGTATCGGTACTTCTGAAATAAACCGTAACACTCGTACCTGCTGCAACCTGCGTGCCCGGTTCAACACTTTGCTTGTATGATATTACACCGGCATCGGTCAAGTATGATCCACTGTACGCAATATTTATACCCGAATTAGCTGCTTCACTATTTACCTGCGACAATGTCTTACCCACTAAATTAGGCACTGTAACCTTGTTTTCAGCCTGATTGCCCTCGGTATACAGCACTACCGTACCACCCTTTTGCACCTGCTGAGAGGGTTTAGGTGATTGACTTATAACGGTACTACCACCACCGACAATCTTACATTTTAATCCCGAATTCATTATTGTTGCTTTTGCCACATCAACCTTTTTATCTGTAACATTAGGCACAGCAACCGAAATCGAGGCAAGTTCCTCTTGTGTATAATCAGGTTCAAATCCTAAATACGGCAATATTTCAGCAAGCACCTGACTTACCACCGGTGCAGCAATTGTTCCACCGTAATAAGCCGAACCGGTAGGTTCATCCAACATAACAAGAACGGCTATTTCCGGAGAATTCATAGGAGCAATACCTATTGTAGATCCGATATACAAAGCATCTACACCCTGTTGCAATGCATCAGCAACCTTTTCTGAAGTACCGGTCTTAGCGCCTATTTTATAACCGGGAACAGCGGCATTTTTTCCTCCGCCCTGCTCAACAACAAACTCAAGTATCTCACAAATAGTCTTTGAAGTTTCTGCTGAAACAACCTGTCTTTTTACCTGTGAGCCTACCGTACTTACAACATCATTGTTACTGTTAAGTATTGTTTTAACTACATGCGGTTTTACAAGTTTACCGCCGTTAACTGCAGCAGAAACCGCCGTTATCATCTGCATTGGGGTTATCTTAAATGTTTGACCGAATGCCGAAGAAGCTAACTCAGTGGCACCCATTGAAGACTCTGAATGATAAACCGAAGAGGCCTCACCCGGAAGATCTATCCCCGTCTTTTCTGTAAAACCAAACGCCTTAAATGTTGAAACTCCCAACTTTTGTCCGAGTGTAATAAATACCGGATTGCAGGAATTACCCATTGATTCAACCAGATTTTGCACACCGTGTCCAATCTTTTTGTGACAGTTATAGCGTCTGCCCGCAACCACTATGTATCCCGGACAATTATAGGTGTTACTTGTCTTGGCAGCATTCTCCTCTAACGCAGCAGAACAGGTAACAATTTTAAAAACGGAACCCGGCTCATAGGTGTCTGAGACTGCCTTGTTTCGCCATTGTCTGTTACGGTAGGTTTTAAGCAACTCACTGCGTTCCTCTTTATTTTCAATTGCTTCTACCTCGGCGGTCTCTTTTTCTGATAAATCAAACGGACTGTTCGGATCAAAATCACCCTTAACAGCCATACCCAAAATTTCACCGCTGTTAACATTCATAACAACACAAGCACCGCGGTCATTACAGGCATTATCAATTATTGCCTGCTCCAGATGCTTTTCGCAAACATACTGAACATATGAATCAAGCGTCAATACGAGTGAATTACCCTGGGAAGCATCGACAACCTTTTCGTAACTAAACGGCATTGTATCACCGTTTGCCTTTTTAGCCGCCACCACTCTACCGGAAGTTCCGGTCAGTTGCTCATCATAATATGCCTCCAGACCACTTAAGCCTTGATTATCGTCTCCCGCAAAACCCAACACAACCGAAGCCAAGTTGCCATTCGGATAATATCTTTTTGTACTTTCATCCAAGCCTACATATCTGCCTAATTTTTCTTCTGACACAAACTTTCTAACCGCATCGGCTCCGGCTTTTTCAATATTCTTCTTTACTCTTACATAACTCGAGGATTTATTTGTATACTCATGTATCTTTTCTTCCTCCATCTCAAGAATCTGAGCCAATCCACTCGAGATGGTCCTCTTTATTTCCTCACGCCTTGTGTCATCCTTAACACTCTTTATATCGTTTGGCGAAACATAAACTGTCCAGACCGTCGCACTTGTTGCAAGCAGATTCATGTTTGAATCATATATGTTTCCGCGCTCGGCAGTAATTTCGGTATCATACAACTGCTGCTCAGCCGCTTTCGTCTGATAAAACTCACTGTCGACTATCATAATTTTAGCCAATCTGAAAGCAGTAATTGACAATGTTGCAATTACCAAAACGAACATTATTGCTCTTATGCGTTTCATCATAACTCTGGTCGGTTTGATTGTCGCCATAACGTTTTTCCTTTCAAAAATATGTGTATTTCTTGGTTTTGATCCTGAATAGTATATTCCCGATAATACTTTAATACGAGAGTTAACCACACAAGGCTCAACTCCCGTATCATATTTTATATATATTGCAACAATTTAAAATCAATTACTTATTTGTTTGAGGGACATTATTCCCGTTTCGCAACCTAAATTTTTTATGCTAACTGTCCAAAACAAGACCTTTATCGCAAACAACTTGGTCCTCATTGTTTGTTTTAACATACACAATCTGATCGTTACGAACCTTTTGCATTCCTAAATCAACTGCAACCGCCTCAAGATTCTTATATGACATCTTATTTTCAAGACTGCAGCTTAAACTAACATGTTCACTGTATAACTCTTCGATCTGCTGATTGACATCATTAATCTGCGATCTTGTGGCTGAAACCTCTGCGCGAGAATAAATATTCGCAAACAACATTAATATAATAAATGTACTCATAACAACAGCAGACAGTTTGCCTGAAAGGACACCTACATTCTGTCTCGCCTTCTTTTTTGCTTGTTTTGCGACAGAAGGATGCTGAATAATATTACCGGATTTATTCTGTTTTTTAGCAGGTGATGTTTCAAACATATCGAAATCATATGCTAAACTTCCGCCGTAATACTTGTAATTGTTCATTTACAAATCCCTCTTTTTATATTTTTCTGACCGAACGAAGTTTTGCGCTTCGACTCCTTGCATTTTCCTCTATTTCATACCTACTTGGAATTATCGGTTTGCGGTTTACAAGTTCTGCGCGAGGTTTATTCCCGCAAACACAAATCGGAAAATCCGATGGACAGGTACAACCTTTACAAAATTCGGCAAAACCGTGTTTAACAATTCTGTCTTCAAGCGAATGAAAGGTTATTATACTTAATATTCCCCCGGGTGCTAACAGTTTAAATGCACTATTGACGCCATCTTCGACCGCCTTAAGTTCATCATTAACCGCTATTCTGATCGCCTGAAAACTCTTTCTTGCCGGATGCCCGTCGCGTTTTGCAGCAGCCGGTACCGAATTGCTGATTATTTCTGACAACTCAAATGTTGTTTCAATTTTCTTGATCGCTCTTTGATTGACAATTGATGCAGCTATCCTGCCTGCAAACTTTTCTTCACCATACTTTCTTAAAATATCAGTGAGTGCCCGTAAAGAAAGGTTGTTTACTAAATCTGCCGCTGTTGTACCGCTACGACTCATCCGCATATCAAGCGGAGCATCCTTATGGTACGAAAATCCTCTCTCGCCATTATCAAGTTGCCAAGACGATGTTCCTAAATCAAGCAAAATCCCATCAACTTGGGTAATGCCAAGGTTGCCCGCAATATCACCCATCTCGGTAAAGTTGCCTTGAACAACCGTCGCATTTAAACCTTTAAGCCTTTTAGTTGCCACCTCTACTGCATCGGGATCTCGGTCAATCGCAATAAGTCTGCCGCTTGAAAGTTTTTTTGCAATCTCTGTTGAATGTCCCGCTCCGCCGGCAGTTCCGTCAATGTATATCCCGTCCGGCTTTATCTGCAAAGATTCAATTGCCTCATTCAAAAGCACGGATTTATGAGAAAATTCCATTTAATATCCCTTCCTCTAAAAATCCAATTCTTCCATGATGTCTGCAATTGCATCCGAGGTGCATTCTTCGTCAACCTTGCTCCAAAGTTCTTTGTTCCATATCTCAAGGTGATCTGACATACCTAAAATGCATGCCTCACCGTCTATCTTTGCATACTCTCTTAAATTCTGCGGAATCAGTACCCGCCCCTGAGTATCACACTCAAGAGTAGACGCTCCTGTATAAACAAAGTGTTTAACCTTGCTTGCCTTCATGTTTGGAAGTTGCTTTATTTTCTCATCAAGTGCAGCCCATTCATCACTCGAATAAACAAAGAGGCAACACTCTCTTTCAATACCTTTACAAACGGTGAATCCCTCACCCAGTTCCTCACGAAGTTTTGCCGGAATGAAGATGCGGCCCTTTTTGTCCACATTGTGTAAAAACTGTCCTAATAACAAATGACCGCCTCCTTTTTAACCACTTTAAACCACTTTTATGGTATTTCACTCCATAATTCACCACTACACATGTATTATATGGGATTATTTTTGATATTTCAAGAGCAATATACGATTTTATCAAATTATTTTCATAAAATTGTGTTTGTGCAGCAACGCACATACTACATCTTGTGTTTTGTAAAAATCGACACATTTTGACAACCCTAATTTTTTTAAAAAACCTATGCTATTTGTATTGACAATAAAAATATTAATGATATAATATCTTATGCTGTGCCGCTGTGGTGGAATTGGCAGACACAAGGGACTTAAAATCCCTCGGTAGCAATATCGTACCGGTTCAAGTCCGGTCAGCGGCACCAAAGCCCTAAGAGTTTTCACTCTTAGGGCTTGCTTCTTAGATGACATTTAACTGTTTTTGAATTATTTGAGTGTTTTAACAAAAAATACTAAAAATACCTTAATTTTTTGGAGATGTTATGGGCCTTTTAGAAGTAACCAACCTAACCCATTCGTTTGGTTCTAATGTTTTATACAACAACGTATCCTTTGAATTGTTCAAAGGTGAACATATGGGCTTTGTAGGACACAACGGAACGGGCAAAACCACCTTAATGAATACACTTATAGGCAACATCACCCCTGACAGCGGAGATATCGCCTGGCAAAAAAATATCACGGTGGGATTTCTAGACCAGTATGCAAAGGCAAATCAAGAGTTAAGCATATTTGAATACCTTAAAACCGCCTTTGACGAATTATATCAAGCAGAGTCAAGATTAAATTTATTATATGAGCAAATGATGACCCTGTCGGATGACAGTTTGCTTGAGGAATCCTCAACATTACAGGAGCTTTTAGAAATTAAAGGTTTTTACGAACTTGAGAGCCGAATATATAAAATAGCCGCCGGGCTCGGAATTACCGCCTTGGGACTCGACAATACACTAAACACACTAAGCGGCGGACAAAGAGCAAAAGTTATTTTGGCAAAACTGTTGCTTGAAGCTCCTGATGTACTCTTGCTCGACGAACCTACAAATTTTCTTGACAAGGAACACATCGAATGGCTTGTTGATTATCTTAAAAATTTCAGCGGCGCATTTATAGTAATCTCACATGACTTTGATTTTCTTGATAAAATAACAAACTGCATCTGCAATATTGAATTTAAAAAGATAACTAAATACCACGGAAACTTTACAAAATTTTTAGAGCTTAAAGAAATCAAAAAAGAAACCTATCTGCGTGAATATGCAGCCCAACAAAAACAGATTCTTAAATATGAAGATTATATTGCCAGAAATAAGGTCCGTGCTTCAACGGCAAGCCTGGCAAAGAGCCGTCAAAAACAACTCGACAAAATTGAGCGGCTCGCTGCTCCCGAAAGTGTCGCAAAACCCTCTTTCAGTTTTAAATCCATACCGCTCACCTCAGAAAAAACATTGGTAGTTAAAAATCTTGAAATCGGTTACAGTGAACGGTTGCTCCCTCCCATTAGTTTTAAACTTGAATCGGGAAGAAAAATTGTGATAACCGGATTTAACGGAATCGGAAAATCGACGCTTTTAAAGACATTGGTACGCCAAATTCCATCAATTTCAGGCGGTTTCCATTTTGCAAACAATATAACAATCGGCTACTACGAACAGGGATTAAAATGGCATGACCCCAATCTAACACCGATTGACATTATCTCCCAAAAGTTTCCGAATATGTCACAAAACCAGATTAGAAGTCGTCTTGCACAATGCGGGATCTTAGCTAAGAACGTACTGCAACCAATATCCTCACTTAGCGGCGGAGAGCAATCAAAAGTAAAAATTTGTCTTTTGGCGCTGAGTCCGTGTAATTTACTTATACTTGACGAGCCGACAAACCATCTTGATGTTGACTGCAAAGAAAAACTTAAAGAAGAACTTATTAATTGGGAAGGCAGTCTTATTCTTGTTTCGCACGAGACCGATTTTTATAGTGATTGGGCAGATCAAGTACTTGAAATAAAATCACTGAGCAAATAATATTATGCACCTTGGTCAGCATATGTATTGACTGAGGTGATTTTTTTGAAGATTGATTGGAAGAGATTAATTATCAGTTTAATAATAAGCTTGGGTACAGGTGGTTTATCTGCCTTGCTTATATCAGACAATATTTCAATCTATAAAACAATAAATAAACCCCCTTTCGCGCCACCTGCTATTCTTTTTCCTGTTGTATGGACCCTGCTTTATCTGCTCATGGGCATATCATCCTATCTTATCTGGACTGCAAAAAATAATAATCAAGAAAAAGCAAATGCGCTGTTTGTATACGGAATACACCTTGCGGTTAACTTCTTGTGGCCTATAATATTTTTTAATTTGCGCGCATTTTTATTTGCTTTTATTTGGATCTTGCTTCTCTTATTTCTAATAATTACGGTCTTAATACTATTTAAAAAGATCTCAAAAACCGCCGCGCTGTTATTACTCCCCTATCTCGCTTGGGTTACCTTTGCCACATATCTAAATCTAGCAATATTTATACTCAACTAAGAATAAAAGCACACAACCAATACTCGTTGTGTGCTTTCTCTTTTTACATCTTTATATTCAAAAACAGCCCTTGAAATTGAAAAATTATGATGTATAATAAACTACAACTTTATCACTTTTGCCGGAGGATATGCTTATGGCTACCGCTCTATTGATTGTAATCTATATTGCTTTTATCGGACTTGGTATTCCGGACTCACTCTTTGGTGCAGCCTGGCCTGCAATATACAACGAATTTGATCTGCCCGTTTCATACGCAAACTTTATTACCATATTTTTAACAGGCTGTACTTTTGTTTCAAGCCTTTTAAGTCCTCGGTTAATAAACAAATTCGGTACCGACGTCATAACCTTTGTGAGTACCGCCGCAACTGCAATAGCATTGTTTGGGATTTCACTGTCAGGAAACTTTTTGTTTCTGATCCTTTTTTCAATCCCCTTAGGTATTGGCGCCGGAGCAATTGATTCAGCACTTAACAATTATGTTGCACTCCACTACAGTGCAATGCATATGAACTTTTTACACTGTTTTTACGGTGTAGGAATATCATTTAGTCCGTATCTGCTATCCTTTGCACTTTCGCAAGGATTGGGTTGGCGCGGCGGCTACAGATGGATCTCGGTTATTCAAATCTGCATTACTGTTTTAATGTTTCTATCTTTTCCGCTTTGGAAAAAAGTACGTCACAAAAACTTTGAAAATTCAGACCATGAAAAACCCATAACGCTTTCTATAAACAAGCTACTTAAAATCAAAGGATTGCCGACAATTTTACTCATGTTCTTCTGCGCATGTTCGATTGAATTCTGTTGTGGTGTATGGGGCAGCACTTTTTTGGTAGAACACAGAGGAGTTCAAATTGACACTGCTGCCCGTATATTAACCTTTTACTACATAGGTATTGCCCTTGGAAGATTTTTGTCAGGAATTGTATCGGTTAAAATTTCAAGCGAACGGTTAATCTGGATTGGCGAATCCCTTTTTGTGCCGGCAATTATTCTGTTGCTAATTCCCGGCTCCGCAAGTTTGTCAGCGGTCGGACTGTTTTTAGCAGGATGTGGCATCTCTCCGATTTATCCAAACCTTATGCACCTAACACCAAAATTCTTTGGCAGAAGTTTTTCACAATCTGTAATGGGAATTCAAACAGCAATATCATATATCGGCATGATGCTTTCGCTGCCTCTGTTTGGAATTTTAGCACAGCATATAAGTGTTGGATTATACCCTTATTATATGTTAGCAATATTCTTGATTTTACTGATTGCAACAATAAAATCAAAGGTCAAAGCAACTAAAAATTAACCTAAAAACAAAAAGGCTACACAGACTAAATTCAGTCTGTGTAGCTTTTTTTATATACAGAATCAAATATAACTACATATCTTCTTGTACATACATCGCTCGCTCGCCGCCAATAAACTTTTTCCTTGTCCTTGCAGCAGACAAATGCGCTTGTCCGATTTGCCTTACAGACAACCTGACCGGAACCGCTACATGTTTAAGACTCATTCCGATAAATGTATCGCCTATGTCAAGTCCCGCATCAGCTTTGATAAACTCAACCACAACCGGTTGCTCAAAATTATCATATGCATAGGCCGCAAATGAACCTCCGGCCTTAGGCATCGGACGCACATTAACAATCTCCAACCCAAGCTTCTCGGCAACCTCGCGTTCAACAACAACAGCCCTGTTAAGATGCTCACAACACTGGGCCGCAAGAAAAATTCCGTTCTTTTTCAAAACAGGATTAATCGCATCAAAAATCACTCCGGCAAGTTCAAAATTTGATGCGGAACCGATTTTCTCACCGCCTACCTCACTGGTCGAACAACCGATAATAAGCACATTACCCTGTTGAAGTTTTGCTATATCTAATAATTCTAAAATAGCCGTTTGTGCGGAATTTTTAATATCCTCGAACATGTTCTACCTCCGAAAATTACAAATTGTCATACAGTCCTGTTTCTACTAAGCGTGCAATTGCATCTACAACTGCTTGTTTATCCTCCTTATATGTAACACCGTACCACTTATCCTCAGCAATTAAAACCTCGACATCTTTCCGATTTTTACAAATCAAATTGTCGACAACCGACGGCAAATAGAATTCAGCCTTCGTACTGTCTATATTTTCAAGTATTCTTCCAAATAGTCAAAGAAGTCGGTCTTAAATCCCCAGAAATTCATCGAAACAATTGTATCGGGCAAAAGTTGTTTTTTCTCCCCAAACTCAGTCTCATACAAACAATCAAAATCAATTTTTATATGTTCAGTTATGCTCTTTAACAACCCGTTTTGTAACTCACACACACCTCTTGAAACAAAACCGTTTCGGGTAACAGTGTTTTTTAAACGGTATCCAACCATGCAATAATTATTTCCCTGCAAGCCTTTATAAATTTGTTCAAAACTTTGCTTGCCATAAAAATCGTCTGCATTTATTACCGCAAAAGGACTGTGTACTAAATCCTTACAACAAAGCACCGCGTGCCCGGTTCCCCACGGCTTAGTTCTCTCCACCGGTGGAATAAAACCATTAGGAATACTGTCAACCTCCTGAAAAGCATACTCAACATCGATTGTCTTTTCAATACGCTTTCCCACAAGGGTTCTAAAATCATGCTCGATAGCCTTTTTTATTACAAAAACAACCTTATCAAAGCCTGCTCGTCTTGCATCAAATACAGAAAAATCAAGAATTGCTTCACCTTTCGGACCAATAGGCTCAACCTGTTTTAATCCACCAAATCGGCTACCCATTCCGGCAGCCATAACAACTAATGTAGCATTATTTTTCATATGTACACCCCAAAAAAATTATAAAAACATCTCGGTCGAAAGATATCTATATCCCGTGTCCGGCATGAACACAACTATTGTTTTTCCATGATTTTCTAATCTCTGTGAAAGAATTTTTGCCGCCGAAAGTGCCGCACCCGAGGTGATTCCAACTAAGATTCCCTCATTCTTTACCATGTCACGACCGGCCTCGAAGGCTTGTTGTGCAGAAACGCAAACTATTTCATCAATTACTTCTCTGTCTAATATCGGAGGAACAAAATTAGCCCCGATTCCCTGTAACTTATGGTCCCCCGTAAATCCCTTCGATAAAAGGGGCGATGTATCCGGCTCAACAGCAACTATTTTTATATTCTCATTCTTTTCTTTCAAATACCTTCCGACACCGCTTATCGTTCCGCCCGTACCGACACCGGTAACAAAAATATCAACCCTGCCATCGGTATCTCTCCAGATTTCCGGACCGGTAGTTTCGTAATGCGCCAACACGTTGTCATGATTATCGAATTGACCGGGTATAAAACTATTTTTATTTTTCCGTTTTAATTCTTTTGCCATATCTACTGCGCCCTGCATACCGTCTTTTCCGTCTGTTAACACAAGTTGCGCACCATATATCTTCAAAAGCTCGCGGCGCTCAACACTCATTGTGTCGGGCATGGTCAAAATAATACGCATACCAAGTGAAGCACAAATTGCAGCAAGACCAATTCCGGTATTTCCGCTTGTGGGTTCAATAATCAAAGTGTCCTTATTGATTTTTCCGTCTTGCAAAGCTTCAAGTAACATTTTTTTTGCAATACGGTCTTTCGCGCTGCCTGCAGGATTAAAACATTCAAGCTTAGCCAAAATTTCGGTATTCAATTGATTAATTTCGATATATTTTTTCAGCCTTAAAAGCGGTGTGTTTCCAACCAACTGAGAAAAATCACTTTTCACATTTGACATGGTAATACCCCCTTATATTCCAAATTTATCTAAATCGATCCTGCCATCCGGCAAAAATTCAACACCCTCAGCCTCTAAAAGTTCACGCTGACGGTTTGCTCCGCCAAAGACAAAGGCAGATGCTACCCTACCTTCCCGATTCACAACACGGTAACACGGTATATTCTGCGGATCAGGATTATTATGCAACGCATAACCCACAACCCGTGCCCATCGGCTATTGCCTGCCAACGTAGCGACCTGTCCGTATGTTGCTACACGGCCTTTCGGGATCTGCTTAACGACGTTATAAATTCTACTAAATACATTACCCAAAATATCACTTCTGAATCCTTCATTTTTTAATAACGTGAGGTTATTCTAACATAAACCAAAAGGCGTTAGCCTTTGTAAAGCGTTAGCGTCGTCGCACTCTTAGTGCGACGGGTTTATGTTTCAATGTTCTCTCAGGTGTCAAAATCTTTGATTTTGGTTACACCGTGAGGTTATTCTAACATAAACCAAAAGGCGTTAGCCTTTGTAAAGCGTCAGCGTCGTCGCACTCTTAGTGCGACAGGTTTATGTTTCAATGTTCTCTCAGGTGTCAAAAT
>JAUMXX010000005.1:0-7955 GCA_030535285.1 bacterium
AATGTTGCTTATGCCTTGGGCGTTACTGGTGCTTACGCTTGTTCAATTTTTGTTGCTCGCCGTTTGCGATTACGCTGCAAATACTATTTATTTTAAACTTTACAAAGCGCGTCACATATTGGTTGTCTTTAACGACGATGAGAAAAGCCGTAATATAATCAATAAAATGCGCTTGATTAAGGAACGGTTTGTTATTGAAAAAGGTGTTACAACAAACAGGTCTATTGAAGAGATTGAGGCTGAAATTGATAGGTTTGAAACGGTTTTAATCTGCGATATCGATAAGGTTATAAAAAATGAGATTTTAAGATATTGCTATGCCGAGAAAAAACGTGTTTATCTGTTACCTTCCGTAATTGATATTTTGGTAAACAACGGCGATCAGGTTCAAATTTTTGACACCCCGGTAATAATATGCAGAAACAGGGGATTAAGGGTAGAACAACGTATTCTAAAACGTTGTATGGATTTGTTTATATCGGTTGTTTCCTTGTTGGCTCTTAGTCCGCTCATGTTAATTACGGCTTTAAGCATAAAACTATGCGACGGAGGACCGGTGTTTTTCAAGCAAAACAGGGTTACCTATAACGGCAAAATATTTAATATATTAAAATTCCGTTCAATGATAGTTGATGCAGATAAAGATGGGGCAAAGAAGGCGGTTAACAATGATTGCCGTATTACACCTGTGGGTAGGATTATCCGCAGATACAGAATCGACGAACTGCCGCAACTTATCAATGTTTTATTCGGAACTATGTCTATTGTCGGACCGCGTCCCGAGAGAACCGAAAATGTTCATGAATACACCGAGCAGTTACCCGAGTTCCCGCTTAGGCATAGGGTAAAAGCAGGATTGACCGGATATGCACAGATATACGGAAAATACAATACAAGCCCGGCTGATAAACTTAATATGGATTTAATTTATATTGAAAAATATTCGATTTTTTCTGATATTAAGCTTCTGATTATGACAATCAAGATTTTGTTTGTAAAGGAAAGCACCGAAGGCTTCGACGAACAGTCTAATTCAAATGTCAAGAAAACAAGCAAGAAGCGAGTTTCAGAGTAAATACTGTGTTTTACCGACAGCGGTTTATGTTTCTTTGCGGAAACAGGATCGGTGTCGGTATATTTTTTGTGTGATTTATACTTGAATTAGAAAGATGTATATTATATAATATTTTTAATATGGGCAAGTAATGTGATTTTGGTTTTAATCTTCAAAAACTTGTCTTGTTTTGCCTAAAAATATTCAGGTAGTTTTATTACTGCCTTAGGTACGGAAGGTTGAAATTTATTGAGTAGTATCAGTGATATTGATTTTAAAGATATTGTGGGACAGCAATATGCTTTTGCCGAAAGGGTTAAACAGTTATTAAAGCAAAGGTACAACAAAACTCCTCTTGCATTCGTTCATACATATGGGTGTCAGCAAAATGTCAGTGACAGCGAACATATGAAAGCGCTTTTGGTGTTAATGGGGTTCAAGTTTTGCAATACTGCCGAACAAGCCGATTTGGTTTTATATAATACCTGCGCGGTAAGGGAACACGCTGAAGACAGAGTTTTTGGCAACGTGGGCGCTTTAAAGAAACTTAAAAAGGCTAAGCGTGAAATGCTTATAATTCTTTGCGGTTGTATGACTCAGCAGCAGTCGGTTGCCGATAAGATTAAGAAGAGTTATCCTTATGTTGATATTTTATTCGGTACACATAAGAGATATAGACTGCCTGAGTATATTTATAAGAGAATCACCGGCGGCAGAAGGATCATAGATACATCCTCAAACGACCAATCCGTTGTTGAAGGATTTCCGGTTGAGCGTGATAAAAAATTCAGTGCCTGGGTTCCGATTATGCAGGGTTGCAATAATTTTTGCACATACTGTATTGTACCCTATGTAAGAGGTCGTGAAATATCTCGGCAACCCGAGGAAATATTGAAGGAAATTAAGGAACTTATTTCACAAGGTTACAAAGAAATTACCCTGTTGGGTCAAAATGTTAATTCATACGGCAAGGGTGCTCAACACGGTATTGATTTTGCAAAGCTGTTGCGGTTAATAAATGGGCTGGAGGGCGATTTCAGAATAAGATTTATGACTTCTCACCCAAAAGATTGTACGGTGCAACTGCTTGACGCGGTTCGTGACTGTGAAAAGGTGTGTAAACACATTCATCTTCCTGTGCAGTGTGGAAGTGACCGCATTTTAAAACTTATGAACCGTCATTATACAAAAGAGGAATATCTGAAACTTATACGTATTGCAAGGGAAAAAATTCCGGATGTTGAGTTTACAAGTGATATTATAGTCGGATTCCCGGGGGAACAGTATGAGGATTTTTTGCAAACTAAGCAATTAATAGAGGAAGTTGGATTTTATTCCTTGTTCACCTTTATTTTTTCCAAGAGGGATAAGACCCCTGCGGCAGATATGGATGATCCGGTTGATAAAAAGGAAAAGTCGAAATGGTTTACTGAACTGTTACGAACTCAAGAGCAGATATCACTCAAGATAAATCAGTCTTTAATCGGTAAAACGTGTAGGGTGTTTTGTGAGGATGTCGGAAGAAAAGCCGGTTATATTGCCGGTAGAACGAATGGCTATGCCGTCGTTGATTTTATTGGAGATGAATCTGATATAGGTAGGTTTAAAACGGTAAAAATCACGGGATTTGACGGGGTTTTAACCGGAGAGATTATAAAAGATTAAGGAGAAATTAAAATGGATATTATTGAAACAGCAAGACAGCTTGGGGTAGCAATTCAGCAGGATGAATCTTTTAAAAGATATATTGCTGCTATGCAGGCTAATGATAACAGTGATCAACTTCAAAAGTTAATCGGTGAATTTAATTTGATCAGAATGCAACTTGACAGTGAACTCGCGAAAGAAGAAAAGGATGATTCAAAGGTTACTGAAATTAATAACAATTTGCGTTCGTTGTATACACAAATTATGCAACACGAACTTATGGTTGAGTATAATGCTGCAAAAACAGCGGTTGACGAGATAATGAACAAGGTCCAAACCTTGCTTTCAAAAACCTTAAGCGGTGAAGACCCGATGACATGTGAGCTTAACGGTTGCTCGGGAAGTTGTGCCAGTTGCGGAGGTTGTCATTAATTTAAAAGATTGTTGATAGTATTTGGCTTGTTTTCCAGATAAAAGGTGGGATAAAAGTGAGAAAATTATCACCTATGATGGCTCAGTATAAACAAATAAAAGAGAAAAACAAAGATAGTGTTCTCTTTTTTCGTTTAGGTGATTTTTATGAGATGTTTTATGAGGATGCAGAAATTGCTTCGAGGGAGTTAGAACTCGTTTTGACCGGAAAGGATTGCGGTCAGAATGAGCGTGCCCCTATGTGTGGGATACCTTATCACAGTTGCGAGGCGTATATTTCAAGGCTCATTCAAAAAGGATATAAAATTGCCATATGTGAACAGGTTGAAGATCCCGCTACTGCAAAGGGAATTGTAAAACGTGAGGTTGTCAGGGTTATTACTCCCGGCACCATTATGGAAGACAGCATGCTTGATGAATCCCGTAACAACTATCTGGCGTCGGTATGCTTTTTCAACGACACCTGCGGAGTTTGTTTTATCGACGCGTCAACCGGCGATATAAACGTCTCACAAACCTTCGGCAAAGATATTTTGCAATGGTCACAGGGTGAAATAGGTAAGTTTATACCAAGGGAAATACTTTTATGTTCGGGACAGAAACTAGGTTTGGATATTAAGAGGTATTGTGACCAAAGGTTTAACACAAGTGTTGTTTTTATTAATGATGATTATTCCGATCTTAATATAATAAATTCAGCATTGAATAAACAGTTCGGTTCGGAATATATAAGTAAGATCGGGCTTGATACGGGTTGTGCTGCGGCAGGGGCTTTAGCCATGGCTATTGACTATTTGAAAAAGACCCAGATGAATCAACTTGATCGAATTAAAAGAATAAATATATATGAAGACAGTCAGTTTATGAAACTCGATCTGACGGCTATTCGCAATCTTGAGTTGGTGGCGTCAATGCGTACCGGTGAAAAAAGGGGTTCGCTTTTGTGGGTGCTTGATAAAACTAAAACTGCAATGGGTCGCAGATTAATCCGCAAATGGATCGGACAACCTCTGACCGATATATTTCAGATAGAAACGCGGTATGATGCGATTGAGGAACTTTCAAAGGGAAGTTTTGAGCGTGGAGAATTAAGAGAACTTCTGCTAGGGGTACATGATATTGAGAGGTTAATGACCAGAATCGTGTATTCGACTGCCGGAGCCAGAGAATTGCGTTCACTTGCGTTTGCAATTTCGAAATTGCCTGAAATTAAACGACAGTTAGGTGCTTTCCATTCAAAACTGCTCAGCACCGGTTTTGAAAAAATAGATCTTTTGGAAGATGTACTGCAGTTAATAGATGAGGCAATTGTTGAGGATCCGCCTTTCTCTGTCAAAGAGGGTGGGATAATAAAACCCGGATTTAATCACGAGGTTGATTTGCTTCGTGGAGATATGAATGACGGGAAAGGGGTCATTGCTAAGGTCGAGGCACAGGAAAAAGAGCGTACCGGAATTAAATCACTTAAGGTTCGCTACAATAAGGTGTTCGGTTATTATATTGAGGTCACAAATTCATATTTGAATCTGGTACCACCCGAATATATAAGAAAACAAACCCTCACGAATTGTGAAAGATACATAACGGAAGAATTGAAGATACTCGAATCGAGGGTTTTGGGTTCAAAGGAAAAAAGCATACAACTGGAGTTTGCAATATTTGAACAGATAAGAACCAAGATTTCCCAACAACTCGACAGAATACAAAGTACAGCTGAAATAATCGCTTTGATAGACGTACTTTGTGCCTTGGCCGAGGTGGCAGTCAGAAATAATTACTGTCGACCTGTGCTTAATCTGGAGGGAAGAATAAATATCGTTAACGGCAGACATCCGGTAGTTGAGCAAATGAATTCCCAGCCGTTTGTCGCAAATGATACCTGCCTTGACGGCGGCGATAACAGATGCGCGATAATTACAGGACCGAATATGGCGGGAAAATCTACCTATATGCGTCAGACAGCTCTAATCGTTTTAATGGCACAAATTGGTTCTTTTGTGCCTGCCCAACGTGCCGAAATTTGCATGGTGGATGCACTCTTTACAAGGGTTGGCGCATCTGATGATCTGTCGACCGGTCGTTCAACGTTTATGGTTGAAATGAGCGAGATTGCCTATATACTCAAAAATGCTACCAAAAACAGTCTTTTAATACTCGATGAAATCGGCAGAGGAACCTCTACCTATGATGGAATGGCAATAGCAAGGGCGGTACTCGAACACGTTTCGAATTTGAAATCAATCGGGGCAAAAACACTTTTCGCCACACATTATCATGAACTTACTGTTTTAGAGGGAGTTTTAGACGGTGTAAAAAACTATAATGTTGCCGTCAAAAAACGTGGCGAGGATATTACCTTTTTGCGTAGAATTGTCCGTGGTGGCGCGGATGACAGTTATGGAATAGAGGTAGCAAAACTGTCGGGTGTATCTGATTCTGTTATTAAAAGGGCAAGAGAAATTCTGCAGTCCCTTGAGACAGGCGAGAATCAGGTTATGGTCACAAACAAGCAGGACACTACCGAGCAACTTGGGCTTATAAATGAAATTGATTCTTCGATCTTGGACGAATTACGGGGGATTGATGTAAATACTTTGACGCCTATTGAGGCCATGTCGGTCTTGTTTGATTTTGTAAACAAGGCAAAGAATATATAGAAAACAAAAAAAGGGGGGAATACTGTGGCAAAGATTAATGTTTTAGATAAGCAAACGGCTGAGTTGATAGCTGCCGGAGAGGTCGTCGACCGACCCTGTTCGGTAATAAAAGAATTGGTTGAAAATGCTATTGATGCGTCAAGTACAAATATAACCGTTGAAATTCAAAACGGCGGAATACTTTTTATGCGGGTTTCTGATAACGGCTACGGTATTTCTTCTGAGGATGTAAAAACTGCTTTTTTGCGGCATGCGACAAGTAAAATTTCCGATAAAGACGACCTTGATTCCATTATGACTCTCGGATTCAGAGGCGAGGCTTTAGCAGCTATATCCAGCGTTTCCAGGGTTGAGGTTATCACCAAGACAAAAAACAGTCTATGCGGTACTCATTATAGAATTGACGGTGGCAGTGAGGTGGTTTTTGAGGAAACGGGTTGTCCGGACGGCACAACGATTATAGTCAGGGACTTGTTTTATAATACGCCTGCCAGAATGAAATTTTTAAAAAAGGATGTTTCTGAGGGAAATGCTGTTGCTGCAGTTGTAGAGCGTGTCGCATTGACCCATCCTGAGATTTCTTTTAAATTTATCCGTGATGGAAAAACTGTGTTAAACACGGCAGGTGACGGGAAACTAAAGTCGGCCATATATGATGTTTTGGGGCGTGATTTTGTGTCCGCGCTCATTCCGGTCTCAAACGAACTGAACGGTATAAAGATTGAGGGATATGTGAGCAAACCTATTATGTGCCGTTCAAATCGCAACGGGCAGTATTTTATATTGAACGGGCGTTATATAAAGTCGGGTACATTAACAGCTGCACTTGAGCAGGCATATAAAAACTCGGTTATGACAGGACGTTTTCCGGCAGCGGTTTTACAGTTGACTGTGCCGTATTCCGCTGTTGACGTTAATGTTCATCCTTCAAAAATAGAGGTTAGGTTTTCAGATGAAAAACGAATATTCGACTGTGCATATTACGGTGTTAAAAACGCAATTGCTGAAAAAGATGTACGCCCGAGCGTAAACCTGAGTAAACATTTTCCCGAAAGAATGACGTCCGAGCAATACAAGCAGATGGCGTTCGGGGTCTTGAAAGATGAGATCAAACCGACTGTCGTTGATGGTGTTACAAGTACATCGGGTCTGTCGAGGTCAACAAATTTTTGTGCTGACTTTGGCAAAAAAACAGCCGAACCCCAGACCTATAAAGAGATAATTGATATCGTTAAGACTTCGATCAATACAGATATTAGTGTTTCTGATATCAATATTGAATCGGACATTGTAAATAGTGCGGTTGTAATAAATAAATCAAGCGAACCCACAATCCGACAGGTTGATTCAATTGATGAAACTGGGGGTCATATTTCACCGGCCGGGTCACAAACTGTTACGGAAGATACACTTCAAAAAGCAGTTGACGATTATGATTTAATTGAACTTGTAGGTGAGGTGTTTAAGACATATATAATTGCCAGGAAAAATGACAGCATTTTTTTAATTGACAAACATGCTGCACACGAAAGGATTTTATTCAAGCAGTTAAAAGCAGAAAAAAAACCTGCTAAACAGTATTTGTTGACACCGTCGGCGGTTGAAATGTCGGCGGAGGAATTTGACGCTGTTGAAGCATGTCTTGACACGATTAATGAGCGCGGATTTGATATTGAGGTGTTTGGTGAAACAGCATTGCTTGTAAGGGCTGTCCCATCTGCATTAGTAAATGTAAAACCCGATGAACTTGTTTTAGAAATGGCGGGAAACATTATTTCAAAGCGCACTGTTGATATTGAAAAACTAGATTGGCTATATGAAACGATTGCCTGTAAAGGCGCGATTAAGGCGGGCGACACAACCTCACACAAGGAATTGGGTGAGTTGGCGCAAAAGGTTTTGGAAGACAATGAAATCATGTACTGTCCGCACGGAAGACCTGTTGCGGTTGAGTTGACGAAAAAAGAAATTGAAAAATTGTTTGGGCGGATACAATAATGAAAAAAATACCTATAATTGCTGTTGTAGGTCCGACTGCCTCGGGGAAAACCGGTCTTGGAATTGAGATTGCAAAACGGTTAGACGGAGAAATTATTTCTGCCGATTCAATGCAAATTTATTGCCAAATGCCGATTGCAACTGCGGTGCCGACGGTTGAAGAAATG
>JAUMXX010000005.1:7978-34452 GCA_030535285.1 bacterium
ATCACTTGGTTCAGTTTGTACAAGCGGACCGAAAATATACCGTTGCTCAATTTGTTTTGGATGCGCAGAATACAATTAATGATATAGTCACAAGAGGGAAAACCCCCATTGTTGTCGGCGGGACAGGCTTGTATATTGATTCGTTGCTTAAGGGCATAAGGTTTGTCGATGAGGTTGACAACCGTGAAGTTAGAAAGCAATTAAAATCCGATCTTGAAAATTTAGGTATCAACACTTTGTTTGAAAGGCTTAGAAAAATTGATCCTCAAGCCGCAGCGAAAATTCATATTAATGATCAAAAAAGGGTTATGCGCGCATTAGAGGTTTATTATCTTCATAACAAGACAAAATCTCAGGTTGACAGTGAGTCTTTAATATCGGAATCAAAATATGTTGCGACATATATAGGTATATATTTTAGTGACCGTGATAAGTTGTACGATAGAATTAACGGTCGTGTCGATAAGATGCTTGAAAACGGTTTGCTGGAGGAGGCAAAGAGTGTTTATTTGTCGCACCTGTCGGAAACCTCGGTTCAGGCAATAGGTCACAAAGAGTTTTTTGCCTTTTTTGAAGGTAAAAGCAGTTTGGATGAGTGTATCGAACACCTAAAAACCCAAACAAGACATTATGCCAAGCGTCAGCTTACCTGGTTTAGAAAAAACCCCAAGATTAATTGGATTGCTGCCGATAGATGTGATCCGGTTATACAGGCGCTTGAGATACTGAAAAATGAAGGATATCATATTGAAAGGGGTTGATTTAAGTGCGGACATTTTCAGGTTCTACTGTTTTAAAAATAGTAGTTGGTTTTTTGTTGTTTGTTTTTCTGGTGTCACAGATTTATTCTTCACTTATAAACCCCTATACAACTGAAACGGCAATTTATTATCAAACTCACGAGTCGGTTTTAGCATCGGGTGTAATTATCCGTAATGAAACGGTTATCAGCGGTGATACGCAAGGTGTTAAAAACTATGAAATTCAGGATGGACAGCGAGTCCCTAAGGACAGCGTTATTGCTACTGTGTATGAAGATATCAATGCAGTAAATATTAGGTCTGAGATTGATAAAATTGACAGAGAAATTGTCGCACTTACGGCAGCACAGGCTAACAGCGATGTTAATTCTGCCGATCTGTCTATGCTTAGCAAGAAGACTAATAATTGCTTGATGGAACTTCTTAATGTTGAGCAAAGCGGGGATCTGCAATCCTCGCTTGAGTTGCGCAGTGAACTGCTGCAGCTGCTTAACCGACGGGAAATTATAATCGGATCCCAAACCGACTTTTCCTCACAGATTAATTTGCTCAAAAGTCGAAAAGCAGAACTTGAGGCAGATATGCCTGTTGCAAAAAGCACAATTAAAGCCGCGTGTTCGGGATATTTTGTGTCTTCAACCGATGGATATGAGCAGATTTTGAGTGTTGATAATATCGAAAACGTTACGGTTGATATGTTACAGAAAATTGACCAAAACCCTGAAAATCAAGACAGAATCGGTAAAATCGTTACCGATTATGAGTGGTATATTGCCTCAGCAATCCCTTTTGAGAGTGCTATTGACTTCTCTGATGGCATGAGGGTTACTATTAAAACCGGATTATCGGGTTGCGAAACCATTAATGCTGTTGTTAAATATATAAACCGAGATACCGGTTCCGATAAGGCTGTGATAGTATTTTCGTGTAATGATATGAGCAGCCAGCTTGCTATGATACGTAAATTAGAAATTGATATTGTTACTGAAAGTTATTCCGGAATACGTGTCAACAACAGATCAATAAGAATAATTGACGGGGTTAAAGGTGTATATGTTCTCGAAGGGATGCAGGCAAGATTTGTTCCGGTAAATGTGCTGTACTCTACCGACAGTTATGCTATTTGTGAACAACAAATACAAAACGCCAATGTTCTTCGAATATATGATGATGTTATAGTTAAGGGGAAAAATTTGTATGACGGAAAGGTTATTGAGTGACAGGGAAAAACGCTTTCTTGAAAACTATTCGGTGATAAAAGAAAAGATTGCAGAATCTGCTGCATGCATCGGAAAATCCGAACACGACATTATTCTACTTGCTGCCACAAAGACGGTCGATGCAAAGCTGATTAACTTTGCTATTTCACAGGGTATTAATTATATAGGTGAAAATCGTGTGCAGGAGTTTTTGGGTAAAAAGGATAATATAAACACCGAAGCAAAACGACATTTTATCGGGCATCTGCAGACTAACAAGGTTAAGGATATTGTGGGAGAAGTTTGTATGATCCAGTCGGTTGATTCCTTCAAACTTGCAACCGAAATAGGCAAACAATGTGTGAAACGCAGCAAGATTATGGATATTCTGTTAGAGGTCAACATAGGAAACGAAAAGTCAAAGTCCGGATTCCAAGCGGAACAGGTTTCAGATGCAGTTGCCCAAATATCTAAAGTTGAAGGCGTAAAGGTCAGAGGATTAATGGCAATTCCTCCTATTTGTGAAAAAGAAATAGAAATAGTTCGATATTTTGATAAAATGCACAATCTGTTTATTGACATTAAGGCAAAAAAAATGGATAATAGTAGTATGGATTATCTGTCTATGGGGATGTCAGGTGATTATGATGTTGCCATTCGACATGGTGCCAATCTTGTGCGTGTCGGAACTTCTTTGTTCGGCACAAGGAATTATAAGTAAATTTAAGGAGATTGCGGTATGAGTGTTTTCGATAAGATCAGAAACATGATAGGCGTTTCGGAGGAAGAATATTACGATGAAGACAACGAGCAACTTGAGGTAAACGAAGAGGTCTCAGAAGAGGCTCCGCCTCGCCGTGCGTTTAGGGAAACAGCGGCTTCATTTACCGGTGACAGAAAAAATAAATATGTTAATTTTTCTAACACCACTCAGCTTCAGGTGGTACTTGTTAAACCTGAAAGGTTTGACGATGCGCCTTCAATTGCTGATAGTTTAAATGAAAAAAAGACGGTTGTTTTAAATTTGGAATCTGTTAATAAAGAAACAGCCCGCAGATTGATTGATTTTTTAAGCGGTGCTGCTTATGCAAACAGGGGTACAATTAAACGCGTCGCCAAGAATACTTTTATAATTACACCTAATAATGTTGATGTTATGGGTGAGTTGATTTTAGACGAACTCGAAACAGGTTCAGCATATTTCGGTTAATAACGGTTGAAATTATTTAACAGGGGGGATTTCTTTGCGTTCACCTGATGAGATACGCGATCTTTCATTTCACAAGTCGGTAAACGGGTATAAAGTGACAGATGTTGAGGATTTTTTAGAAGAGGTTGCTTCACAAATTGAGCAGCTCATTTCTAAAGAGCAGGATATCCAAAACAAGTATGCCGAGCTCAATAAAAAATTTACCGAACTACAGATTTCACAGACGGGTTTGCAGAATGTAATGATTAATGCACAGCGGGTTGCCGATCAGATAATTGATGAGGCAAATCAAAAGGCTGAGCAGATTGTTTCACAGGCAAAAGAAAGAGCCGAAAAAGTAAAAACCGATTCGGATTTGCTGGTTGCCGAGGCTGATGGAAAACTCCAGAATTTAAAGGTTGCGGCTGATACCGAGGTGAAATCACTTTTGGAGGCGTCCTCTAAAAAAGCGGAAGCGATGATTAAGGCTGCAAAAGACAGTGTTGAAAGACAGCAAATGTTGTTTGACAGATTACGTCTTGAGGCTATCAGGATAAAAAAAGAGATGTCCGATACATACAAAGAGCGGCTTGAGGCCCTTGAAGCTATACCGGTTGAGGTTCCTTTTGATGCAACCAGGGCGGCAAAGGTTATGGCAGCAAAGTTAGACAGTGAACCCGATTTTGATTCTTTCAGTGCGACTGATGAGTCGCCTGTTGAGGAGTCGGCATCGGAATCACAGGATTACAAAGACGAGCAGAAAACAGATACGCCTGAAGTTTGAATGTAATAACTTGTCATAGTGTATCTTTCACTTAGTTTTGTAAATTTAGAAAAATGTTTATATAAGGAGCAATTTTATACCGATGGATTACAATAAGACGCTTAATTTACCCGTTACGGAATTTCCAATGCGTGCGGGGCTTCCGACCAGAGAGCCTGAGGCACTTTTAAAGTGGCAGGAAGCAAATGTATATGATCAGTTGATGGAACTTAATAAGGACAAACCGCTTTATGTTCTTCATGACGGTCCTCCGTATGCTAACGGGATTATTCATATGGGAACCGCTTTGAATAAATCTCTTAAGGATTTTGTTATCCGTTATAAAAACATGTCGGGATTTAAAGCACCGTATGTTCCCGGGTATGACACACACGGATTACCTACCGAGTTAAAAGCACGTAAAAAGGCCGGAATGGAATCCAACGAGCTCGTTTCGACACTTGAGTTAAGAAAGATTTGTCGTGAGTTTGCTTTAGGATTTGTTGAGGATCAGCGTAAGCAGTTCGAAAGATTAGGCGTTTTAGGTGAGTGGGACAACCCATATCTTACTCTTAAAAATGAATATGTTGCTAAGCAGGTTGAGGTTTTCGGCAAAATGGCTGAGAAAGGATACATATACAAGGGTTTAAAACCGGTTTATTGGTGTCCTGAATGTCAAACGGCACTCGCTGAGGCTGAAATTGAATATAATGAAGATCCCTGCTATTCAATTTATGTTAAATTTGCTGTTACCGACGATTTGGGTAAATTGTCGGCGTTGGGTGCCGATGTCAGCAAGACCTTTTTTGTAATTTGGACTACTACTACATGGACATTACCCGGCAATGTTGCTATTTGTGTTGGCGGAAGCTATGAATACAGCGTTGCAAAGGCAAATGACGAGTATTTTGTCATTGCAACTGAGTTGCTGGGGTCGGCTATGAACGATGCCGGCATTGAGGATTATACGGTTATCGGAACAATAAAGGGCAGCGAACTTGAATATATGAAGACTGCGCACCCGTTCCTCGACAGACAATCACTTGTTATTGTAGGTGATCACGTTACTCTTGAAAGCGGTACCGGTTGTGTTCATACTGCTCCCGGACATGGTGTAGAGGACTTTGAAGTTTGCTGTAATTATAAAGATATACCTATTATTGTGCCTGTTGATGCGCAGGGTGTTTTAACCGAACTTGCTGGTCAGTTTTCCGGGATGGAAACAGGTAAAGCCAATAAAGCTATCGCACAGCACTTGGAGAACACCGGAAATCTATTTGCGCTTAAAAAGATTATTCACCAATATCCGCATTGTTGGAGATGTAAGTCACCCATAATTTATAGGGCCACAGAGCAGTGGTTCTGTTCGATTAATGATTTTGCCGACCGTGCGGTAGATGCAATTGAGGGTGTTAATTGGATTCCTGCATGGGGTGAAGACAGAATTAAGAACATGGTAACCGACAGAAGCGATTGGTGTATTTCAAGACAGCGTACCTGGGGTGTGCCTATTCCGATTTTTTACTGTAAGGACTGCGGCAAGGAAGTAATAAATTCCGAGACCATTTCAAAAATTTCACAAACATTCAGAAAAGAGGGTGCAGATGCCTGGTATGCATTTGATGCTGCCGATTTGCTACCCGAAGGTACCGTTTGTGCCGAATGTGGTTGTAAAGAGTTTAAAAAAGAAACCGATATTATGGATGTTTGGTTTGATTCGGGCGTCTCTCATGCCGCGGTTTGTGACCAACGGGATAATTTAAAATCTCCGGCCGATTTATATTTAGAAGGCGCTGATCAGTATCGCGGTTGGTTCCAGTCTTCTTTGTTGACTAAGATTGCCACTGACGGTATTGCACCGTATAAAACCGTTGTTACGCACGGTTGGGTCGTTGACGGTGAGGGTAAAAAGATGTCAAAGTCCTTGGGCAATACCATTAATCCCGATGATATTGTTAATCAGTACGGAGCAGATATATTGAGATTGTGGGTTGCTTCAAGTGATTATCATGCCGATATTCGTGTTTCTAAGGAAATATTAAAGCAGTTATCTGAGGTTTACAGAAAAATCAGAAACACCGCGAGGTTTATTTTGGGTTGTCTTTCTGATTTTGATCCGGATATTGACAAGGTTGATGAGTCAAAATTTGAGGAAATCGACCGTTTTGCGTTGATGCGTCTTGATTCACTTGTTAAAAATTGTATAAAAGCATATGATGACTTTGAATTTCATTTAATTTTCCATTCGCTTCATAATTTCTGTGTTGTTGATATGTCAAACTTCTA
Source organism: bacterium (assembly GCA_030535285.1). Lineage (GTDB taxonomy): Bacteria > Bacillota > Clostridia > Oscillospirales > Acutalibacteraceae > JAUMXX01. Next base: position 14,177 of record JAUMXX010000005.1, read on the forward strand.
TCTTGATGTATTAAAAGACAGGCTTTATGTTGAGAAAAAGGATTCAATTACACGCCGTGCGGCACAAACTGTAATCTATAAAGTTCTGGATACCATGACAAGACTCATCGCACCGATACTTGCCTTTACAGCAGATGAAATATGGGGTTATATGCCTCATGAGTCTTCTTGCGATAAGCGTAATGTTGTGTTTAATCCAATGCCCCAAGCAACCGGAAATGTTGATGAGGACCTTGTTGCACGTTGGGAGAAACTTCATTCGATCAGGGATGACGTTAAGAAGGCTTTGGAGGTTACCCGTACCGAAAAGGTTATAGGATCTTCACTTGATGCAAAGGTTACACTTTATGCTCAGGGTGAGATGTTCGAATTTATCAAAACAGTTGAAAATATTTTGCCGTCTGTATTGATCGTTTCGGGCTTTGAATTAGTGCAGGACAAGGGCGGAAGGTTTGCAGGTGAAAGTGGCATCGGAATTGATGTGCAACACGCTGACGGTGAGAAGTGTGAGCGCTGTTGGGTATATTCTGATACCGTGGGAAAAGATTCGGAGCACAAGACACTCTGTAGCCGTTGCGCGAAAATCCTGAAATAATTAACCGTTTATCTATTCAAGATAAACGTATATCCCTGTGGATACAGACCGTTTTTAATTAAAAGGATGAGGAAAACAAATGTCTTACGTTTTTGCTGTTATAGTTGCTGTAATTATTTTTGCAGTTGATCAGTTAAGCAAATACCTTATAACACAAAATTTCATACTGGGTGAATCTATACCCGTAATTAACGGGGTTTTGAACTTCACCTATATAAACAATATGGGTGCCGCGTTTGGAATAATGAAAAACCAGACCTGGCTGTTACTTGCTGTAACAGTGGTCGTTACTGTCATTTGTTTCTGCATACTCATTAAGAAGACCTATCGCAGTAAAATTGTTTTTTGGGGCATTTTGCTTATCATTTCCGGAGGTCTCGGAAATATAGTTGATCGGGTATTCAGAAACGGTAATGTTGTTGATTTTCTGGAGTTAGATTTTATTAGGTTCCCTGTATTTAATGTTGCTGATTGTGCAATTGTTGTCGGCGCAGGACTGTTAATACTTTATTTTATTGTTGATTTTATTGGTGAATTAAGGCGTGAGAATAATATTGAGCAAAACTCGTTGAATTCTGAGGAAAAGTAATGCAGACAAAGATTGTTACAGCCGAAAGACCTTTTGAGCGAGCAGATATTTTTGTCGCCGAAAAGATGGGAATTTCACGTTCGCTTTCAGCAAAGATGCTTGAACAGGGATTTGTCACTACAAACGGAAGGCTGTTAAAGAAGCGGGATAAGATTCCCGAGGGCACACAGGTTCGGGTCTTGCTTGAGGATCCTAAGCCGCTTGATGTTACACCCGAAAACATAGAATTGGATGTAGTATACGAGGACGAGTGTCTTTTAGTTGTCAACAAGCCTAAGGGCATGGTTGTGCATCCGGCTCCGGGAAATAGCAGCGGAACCCTTGTAAACGCCCTGCTTAGTCATTGTAAAGACAGTCTTTCCGGAATAAACGGAGTATTACGTCCGGGGATAGTTCATAGAATTGACAAGAATACAAGCGGACTGTTGATTGTTGCAAAAAACGATCAGGCACATAATTTTCTTGCGCAGCAGATTAAGCAACATACATTCACAAGGGAATACGAGGCGGTTGTATACGGTAATCTGAAGGCTGATAGCGGAAAAATTGATGCGCCGATTGGACGACATCCGATTAAACGCAAGCAGATGGCGGTTGTCAGTAAAAATTCAAAGAATGCTGTTACCGAATATACTGTTATTAACCGGTTTGAAGGGTTTACTCATATAAGGTTGCGTTTGCAAACAGGCAGAACACATCAGATAAGGGTGCATATGTCTTATATAGGACATCCTGTTGCAGGAGATGAGGTATATGGACCGAGGAAGACGATAAAACAGTTAAACGGTCAGTGTCTTCATGCAAAAAAAATAGGGTTCATTCATCCTAGAACACACGAGTATTTAGAATTTGACAGTGAGTTGCCAAAGTATTTTACTGATTTTTTAAAAAAGGTTCAGGGGTCTAATGGGGATTTTTGATAATTGTTTATTGGTTACCGATATTGATGGTACCTTGATCTTCGGCGATAATTTGATTTCGGAAAGAAATATTAAGGCAATTGAATATTTTAAGTCCGAGGGTGGATTGTTTACAATTGCGACAGGTCGTGCCGCTGCCGGAATTAACGGATTATACGAGATGTCAGGGGCAAACACCTATGCTATAGTAGGTAACGGGTCGGGGATCTATGATTTTTATGAAAAAGATTACAAAGTTTGCAATTATTTACCCCACAGTACTAAAAAGACTTTTGTTGATTTGGTTAAATTGTTTCCCGAAATAAGCGTTGAGGTTCAACATAAGGATCAGATATATAAATTTTATGACAGTAAGGACATTGACGATCATTTGCATATTTTAAGAATGGAAGCAAAACTAGTCGACATCAGCGAGGTCCTCGGTATCGAGTGGACCAAGGCTTCATTCATTTCGTCAAATAAGGAATTGCTTGATAAATTTTATGCTTATGTAAGCAATCAGAATTATGATGGTTTTTATTTTCTTCGCACAGGGGTTCCCTATGTGGAAATGCTCAGTAGCAAAGCAAAAAAAGAAGCCGGAATTTCCGCGTTGGTTGATATTTTAGGCAATATAAAGCAGACATTTGCAATAGGTGATTATTATAATGATATAGGTATGCTTGATGCGTGTGATGTTTCATGTGCGGTTGCGGAAGCTCCGTTGGAAGTTAAGAAGTCGGCCGACTATATTGCGTGCAGTTGTAAAGACGGTGCAGTCGCCGATTTCATTGGTTTTTTAAATAAAGATATGAGTTGTAAGCAGGAATATTTATAAATATATAATCCGGCATTTACTGTTTTTTAAGGTTAAAAGATAATCACGGTACACTTAATAATTTGTATTAAATAGGTTGTTTTGTGTTCGAAAGCGTAGCAGAAAGGAATGGTCATAGGTATGGACAGCAAGTTGAAGTTGGAACTTCAAAAAACAGCAACTAAGGTGAGGATGGGTGCCATAGTCGGAACTCATGCAGCAAAATCGGGGCATCCGGGTGGTTCGCTTTCGATTGCAGAAATTCTAACATATCTTTATTTTGTTAAAATGAAGATTGATCCTGAAAATCCGAAAATGGAAGAAAGAGACAGGTTTGTTTTATCAAAAGGCCATGCAGCGCCGGCATTATACTCTGTGCTGGCAGAACGTGGATTTTTCTCAACCGAGGAGATTAAAAAATTAAGAAAACCGGGTGAAATGCTTCAGGGCCATCCCGATCTGAAAAAAGTTCCGGGTGTAGATATGTCAACCGGTTCATTGGGTCAGGGTATTTCCGCTGCTTGCGGCATGGCACTTTCTGCAAAGCATTTTGGGGATAAGTATAAGGTTTATTGTATTTGCGGTGACGGTGAGATAGAAGAGGGTCAGGTTTGGGAGGCTGCTATGTTTGCGGCAAGTAAAAACCTTTCTAATTTAACGGTTTTTGTTGACCTTAATATGCTTCAAATCGACGGAACAATCGAGCAGGTTAATTCACCACTACCCGTGGACAAGAAGTTCGAGGCATTTAATTGGCATGTTATAACCATTGACGGTCATGATTTTGATCAAATTGAGGCTGCACTTTATGAGGCTGAAAAAACAGACAAGCCGGTTGCTATTATTGCAAACACCGTTAAAGGTAAGGGAGTTTCTTATATGGAAAACCAGGTTGGTTGGCATGGTTCTGCTCCTAATGATGAACAATGTGAAATCGCATTGAAAGAACTTAATGAAAAACTTGCTTCATTATAAGGAGGAAAAAGTTATGTCAGAAATTAAGAAGATTGCAACCAGGGAAAGCTACGGAAAGGCTTTAGTAGAACTTGGTGAAAAATATGATAATTTTATCGTTATGGATGCAGATTTGGCTGCAGCAACCAAAACGGGTGTGTTTAAAAAGCAGTTCCCCGACAGATTTTATAATTGCGGCATAGCAGAACAGAATATGATGAGTCTTGCAGCGGGATTTGCTTCTACAGGTAAAACTGTATTTGTCAGTTCCTTTGCAATGTTTGCGGCGGGAAGAGCCTTTGAACAGGTGCGTAACTCAATTGGATATCCGCATTTAAATGTTAAAATATGCGCAAGCCATGCAGGAATTTCGGTCGGTGAGGACGGCGCAACCCATCAGTGCTGTGAGGACATAGCTCTGATGAGAACTATACCGGGCATGACGGTTATTAATCCTGCTGATGATGTTGAAGCACGTCTTGCAGTTTTGAAGGCATTCGAAATGGAAGGCCCTGTTTATATCCGTTTAGGTAGGTTGGCAGTTCCTGTCGTATTTGATGATAATTATAAGTTTGAAATAGGCAAGGGTGTTGAGTTAAAGTCGGGTAGTGATTTAACAATTATTGCAACCGGTTTGATGGTAAAAGAGGCACTTGAGGCACAGCAAATGCTTGAAAGTGAAGGCATTAGTGCAAGGGTTATCAATATGGCGACAATTAAACCGATTGACAGTGAAATAATTGTAAAATCTGCCCGTGAAACCGGAGCAATTGTCACCGCTGAAGAACATTCGGTTATCGGAGGATTAGGTTCAGCAGTTTGTGATGTTGTTTGTGAGCAGTGTCCTGTTCCGGTGGTTAAACTCGGCGTTTATGACCGATTTGGAATGTCGGGTGCGGCAAACGATTTGTTGGATATTTTCGGGCTCAGAGCAAAGGATATTGTTGTAAAGGCAAAGGAAGCTTTGGCGTTAAAGAATAAATAGTTGCACCGATAATAAATTGCTTGACTTTTTATAAAGTTAGTGGTATAGTGGTAAAGCCGCATGTTATGGGTTTTAAGTAAAACATATGTTTTCACCTATCACAGCGAGACTGAGATAAGGCAGGTACAATGAAGGATGTACGCAATTATTGAAACCGGAGGAAAACAGTATAAGGTTGAAAACGGAGATACAATCTATGTTGAAAAACTGGATGTAGCTGCTGAAGAGAGTGTAACCTTTGATAAGGTTATCGCTATCGGTAAGGATAAGGGTAAGATGAAGATAGGAACCCCTTATATCAAAAAAGCAACCGTGACCGGCGTTGTTGTTAAAAACGGAAAATCTAAAAAGATAACCGTATTTACCTACAAGCCGAAAAAGGGTAGTTCAAGAAAAATGGGACACAGACAACCCTATACAAAGGTTCAAATTACAGATATTTGCGAGAAACCGGCAGCAGAATCGGCTGAGTAAGAAATGACTACCGTAAGGTTTTACAAGTCTGACAATGCGATTTGCGGATTTAATATAATCGGACACAGTTCAGAAAGTTGTTCCGATTTTAACGGCAAATTGGTTTGTGCTGCAGTCTCGTCGGCTGCGTATATGACGGTTAACACCTTGACCGAGGTTATCGGTGCAAAGGTTTCAGCCAAAATCAGTGAGGCACAAATGAAGGTTTTGCTTATTTCCGGAATTGAAAAATCGCAACCAATTCTTAAAGGATTTAGAATTCATATTGAACAACTCTCGCAGCAGTATGAAAGCAACCTTAAAATTATTTCGGAGGTGTAATTGATGTTAAAGATAAATATTCAACTTTTTGCGCATAAAAAAGGAATGGGTTCTACCAAGAACGGACGTGACAGTGAGTCTAAACGTTTGGGTGTAAAGCGTGCTGACGGTCAGTTTGTTTTGGCAGGAAACATTATTGTTCGCCAAAGAGGCACACATATCCATGCAGGTGAAAACGTAGGAAAGGGATCTGACGATACACTTTTTGCCTTAATTGATGGAAATGTTAAGTTTGAGCGTATGGGACGTGACCGTAAAAAGGTTAGTATCTACGCAGTAGAGCAGTAATATGGCTTTTAATGGCTCGGGCGTAAGTCCCGGGCCTTTATCATTTTAATTGGGAAAGAATAAAATATAGATTAGTTTTTATTAATTTTTTGGAGAATAAATATGTTTGTTGATATTGCAAAAATTCATATAAAGGCCGGCGATGGCGGAAATGGGATAGTTTCTTTTCATCGGGAAAAGTACGTTGCAGCCGGCGGTCCTGACGGTGGTGATGGCGGCAAGGGCGGAAATGTTGTTTTTGTTGCCGACGATAACCTGTCGACCCTTGCAGATTTCAGATACAAGCATAAGTATATTGCGGAAAATGGACAAAACGGTGCATCTGCGAGGCGCACGGGTAAATCATCGCCTGACCTTGTGTTGCGCGTTCCCAGAGGGACGATAATTCGTAACGCACTTAACAATAGAATAATTGCAGATATATCTGATGATGAGCCGGTTATTATTGCAAAAGGCGGAAACGGGGGCTGGGGAAATACACATTTTTCAACAGCCACGCGTCAGGTGCCTAATTTCGCTAAGAGCGGAAATCCCGGTGAGGAATTAGATGTTATTTTAGAACTTAAGTTGTTGGCAGACGTTGGATTAATTGGATTTCCAAATGTTGGCAAGTCCACATTGATTTCAGTTGTTAGCGGTGCAAAACCAAAGATTGCAAATTACCATTTCACCACGATAACACCGGTTTTGGGTGTTGTTAAGTATAGCGATGATATGTCGTTTGTTATGGCGGACATTCCGGGGTTAATTGAGGGCGCCGGTGATGGCGTTGGTCTGGGCCATGAGTTTTTGAGGCACGTAGAACGTTGCCGTTTGCTTATTCATGTGATTGATGCGTCGGGAAGCGAAGGACGCGATCCGATTGAAGACTTTCAAAAGATTAACAAAGAACTTGAAAAATTCAGCCCCGAACTTTTAAACAGAACCCAAATAGTTGTGGCAAATAAATGCGATATTGCAACCAAAGAGCAACTTGATGACCTTGAGAAGTATTTTACTGATAAAGGTTTTGCGTTTTTCAAACTAATTGCTGCAATCGCTGAGGGTACAGATAAACTTATTGATTATGTAGCAGAACTTTTGTCAAAATTGCCACCGATTTTGAGATATGAATCCGAACCCGAAGAGGTTGAGGATTTTGTTTCGCCTAAAAAGCGCGATTTTGAAATCATAGTAAAGGATAATGTTTTTATTATAGAAGCCCCGTGGCTTTTAAAGGTGCTTGAAAGTGTAAATACAGATGATTATGAGTCTTTGCAGTATTTTCAAAGGGTGTTGCATTCAAGTGGAATTATTGATGCTTTGATAGCTGCCGGGATAAAAGACGGTGACACTGTGAGTGTTTATGATATTGACTTTGATTATATTTCATAAGGAGTTTGATGGTGAGTAATCCAAATTTGCTCAGCCCGTCGACGCTCGCTTTTTTAGGCGATGCAGTTTACGGACTGGAGGTTAGAAAAAGATTATGCCAGGTAAATCGGCCTTCGGGCGTTTTACATAGCATGTCGGTTAAATTGGTAAATGCAAACGCACAGGCGCAAGCCTTCAAACTTATTGAAGGTATGTTGAATGATGAAGAAATTCAGGCGTTTAAAAAGGGCAGAAACATGCATTTATCATCAATCCCAAAAAGTTCAACCGTCGGGGAGTATCATACTGCAACCGGTCTGGAAACATTGTTTGGATTTTTGTTTTTAAATCAAAACAGTCAGCGGATAGATGAATTATTTTCTGTAATATGGGAGAAATTTTCCGGCAACAATAACTAAGGGGATTTATTTGAATTTTAAAAAAAATAATTCATATTTAAATAATGAAATTTTATTAGATGTTTGTGCTATGATAGGCTGTGGATCTATATATTCATTAGCGTTTGTGGTTTTTCTGGAGCCGGCACAAATTTCGCCCGGTGGAGTAGCCGGATTGGCTGCAGTCATACACTATTTGTTTAATTTTTTGCCCACCGGTGTGGTGTTGTTGATTTTAAATGTTCCGTTAATTATTTCTGCTTGGTTTAAGTTTGGAAGAGATTTTATTATAAAGACGCTTGGTGCAACATTGAGTTCGTCATTTTTTATTGATTTTTTTGATTTTTTTCTTCCGAAATATAATGGTGACCGGATCCTCGCCTCACTTGCGGGCGGTGGGATAATGGGATGTGGCTTGGCGTTGGTTTTGATGCGCGGGTTTACTTCCGGTGGTACCGATATTGCTGCGAGATTTATCAAAGAAAGGTTTCCGTTTGTCTCGTTGGGAAGGGTACTTTTGGTTGCAGATTCAATAGTCGTAATTATTGCTGCGCTTGCTTATAGGAATATTGAAACAGCATTATATTCGCTTATGACACTTTTTACCTCTTCAAAGGTTATTGACGGTTTACTCTACGGTTTAGATAGGGGAAAACTGTTCTTTATTATTTCGTCAAAAGCAGAGGTAATTAAAAATAAAATTTTCGAAAAGGTTGAACGGGGCGTGACCAGTGTAAAAGTAAGCGGCGGTTATACACTTAATGATACCACGTTGCTACTTTGTGCAGTCAGAAGACATCAGGTTTCTAAAGTATTTGGCACAATAAAAGAAAGCGATCCCAAAGCCTTTGTAATTATTACCGAAGCAGGTGAAATATTCGGAGAGGGTTTTAAAAAAACACAGTAAAATAGGTGTACGAAATTTCGTACACCTACTTAAATTTCCGATAACTTTATCTGTTGTTGTTTTCCTGTCTGTTCTGATTGTTCTGGTTGTTAGATCTGTTTTGATTTTCTTGATTGTTCTTTGAATTAGAAGAATCGTTGTTGTTTTTGTAATTGCTGTTTTGCACAGTCATTCACCCCTCTTTCATTATTTAGTATTGTCATAATAGTTTGAATTATACTTATATCGATTAGCGTGAAAAACCAGTTTTGTATTCTAAGGGAAAAATGGTGATTTAATGGATATGGATTTGCCGAGTCAATTTAAAACAAGGATGAAACAGGTGTTAAAGGCGCATTATGATGAATATATTGCAGGATTAAATTTGCCGCCATACAAAGCAATAAGAACAAACACTTTGAAAACCGATTGTAAATATTTAGAACAAAAACTTGCTTTTTTAGGTAAAAAAACCCAATTTTGTTCAGACGGTTATTATGTTGACGAAGGCGCAGGTTCAATAGGAAACCATCCTCTTCATCACGCCGGAGCTTTCTATGTTCAGGAGCCTTCTGCTATGTCTGCCGTTACGGCGTTGGATCCGAAGCCCGGAGAAAGAATATTGGATTTGTGTGCTGCACCGGGTGGTAAAACTACACAGATTGCAGCGGCGATGAAAAATGAAGGATTAATTGTCGCTAATGAATTTATAGGTTCAAGGGTCGGAGCACTTGTGTCAAACATTGAACGGTTGGGGGTTCAAAATGTTGCTGTTTCGTGTGCACGTCCTGATATGTTGTGTAATGAATTGCAAGGTTTTTTTGATAAAGTGTTGGTTGATGCACCGTGTTCCGGTGAGGGCATGATTCGCAAAGACAAAAGGATTTTGCTAGAGTGGAACACCGACAACATAATGGCGTGTGCACAGCGTCAACTTAAAATTCTTCAGAGTGCAAAACTTGCATTATCAGAGGGTGGACTGTTGTGTTACAGTACTTGTACGTTGGCACCTGAAGAAAACGAGGGGGTTGTTTCACAATTTCTAAAGGCGAATCCGGAATTTTGTCTTGTAAAAATTGAAAAACAGTTTGGCGTTCCTGCTTTGCCGGAATTTGCTGATGGAATAGAGGATATTAAATTTGCACGCAGAATTTTTCCGTCATTGGGCGGAGAGGGACATTTTGTAGCACTGATGAAAAAATCCGGACAGGTTGCAAGGTCAAATAAAAAAATACAGTTTCCAAACAATGATAGAATTAAAATTTTCAATGAGTTTTATGCTGAGTGTTTTAACAGTCCGATTCCGGAACAGATTAGGATTATAGGAGATAAGGTTTACTTTTCTCCTGAAACTGTTGACACAAAACAGACCCATATTGTGCGTTGTGGATTATTTATGGGTAGCATTATTAAAAATCGTTTTGAACCGTCGCATGCGCTCTTTGCTGCAAGAGGTATTGATGCTCGACGTGTTTTAAATTTGCAACTTGACGATATACGTGTGAGAAAATTTTTACATGGCGAAGAAATTTCATGTGACATTGATAAGGGATATACTGCAGTGTGCATTGATTCAATTCCTTTGGGATTCGGTAAGGTTTCAAACGGAGTTTTGAAGAATCACTATCCAAAAGGATTGAGGACATTTTAGATATAATAAAACAAGCCGAGGGAAAACCCCTCGGCTTGTTTTATTGATTAAACTAGATTGTTGCTACGGTTATGTAGCTGCACCGAGTCCTATACTCACCGAAAGTGCCCGGTTAACCTTGTCCATGGAACCGTTGTCGAGTGTGCCCATTTTTTCCTTAAGTCTTTGTTTATCTATTGTTCTAACCTGCTCAAGCAAAACAATGGAATCCTTAGCTAATCCACATCCGTCGGCATCCACCTTAATGTGTGTGGGAAGACTGGTTTTATATTTTTGACTTGTTATTGCTGCGGCTATAACTGTGGGGCTGTATTTATTGCCGACATCGTTTTGAATTATTAAAACAGGTCTGATACCGCCTTGTTCAGAACCAACTACGGGGCTTAAATCAGCGTAATAAATTTCTCCTCTTTTTACTGTCATAAAAGTATTTCACGCTCCATTTTAACTGTCTGGTATTATTTTTACCCTATAATTAATTATTTAATCATTCTTTGTCCTGTTTTTATAATATGCAGGTTTATTTATATTGACACAAAAATAAGGTTGACCGATTAATAATTCAGTTTTAGTTGCCAGTAAAAGAACAATTGATGTTTTTGATATTGTATGTTAAAATGAATTTGATATAAATAGTTAGGGTGGATATGATGAAACAGGTATTAGGTTCAGAGGCGGCAGGATTGTTTCCGCTTCCAAATGGTTTTATTATTATAACAAAGGCATTTGAGGATGAGATTGAAAAGGTTAGTTTTAAACTAATTTCATTTGATACATATACAATGTCAACAGTTTCGCGAAAGGTTTTTATGTTAGCAAAGTTTGGAGAAAACTATCCTGCTTTTGAAATGCAGGTTGAGGATCCTATTTTTTGTAAGGTTGCTTTGCTTCCGGACGGAAAAGTGTTCACTGTGATGCAGGATGGTCGGGCTAAGGTTATGGATGAAAACGGGTATGTTACTTGGCAGGGAACACTAAAGTATAACGGTCAGGCTGCGAATGAAATCGCTGTCGACGGATATGATCTTTGGGCATCTTTTTCAGACAGCAACGCGATTATTTATTTCAACATGCGGACGATGCGTGAGGAGTTGAGGATAGGAGGACCCAATGTTAAGTCTTCAATTTGTAAGCCGGAGGGCCTTTGGTTGACTCCGCATAATAGCATGCTTGTTTGTAACAGCGGTGCAAATAATATTTTAGAAATCAATCTTAAGGATTATACTGTTTCGGTGTATGCAGAGTTTAATGAGTCAGTACATAAATTTATAAAAGTCAACTCAAACGAACTTATATTACTTGATTCGGGTGTATATAAGATATAGACTTTGTTGTTATTAAAGAAAGACCGGCGAAAGCATTGTGCGTTTCGCCGGTCTTTTATATAGTTAGTAAGGAGTGAGCGTTAAAAACAGAGGTGGTGCCTACTCCTGTAGGATGCCCGGTCGCAAAATCTTTAAATGCGGATTTGCGACCTGGCAAGGTGTGTTATTGTCTTTTTTTTAATACTTCGGAATGTTACATATTCCGTCTGCAGAAGCAGAACCTTGAAAGAAGATAAACGAGCAGTATTATTGCTAAAAGTACTGCTGCTACTATAAATACAGCAAGATTAGCTAAAATCACTGCGCTGAAGGCGGCGCCCAGTATCAATCCGATAGTTCCGATTAAAAGGGCAAATAAGATGCCTAGGATTACCGAAGAGCAACAAATTGGGCGACAACAAAAACCGTTTCTTTCCATGTTTTCACATCCTTAATAAGTGTATAGTCGATGTGGTACCTTCAACTATATTATAGTCTATGTGGCAGTGGACAAAGTGGTGAAAAAAACAGACACATAATTTTATGTGTCTGTTTTTAGTTGAAATTTATTTGTAAAATTCAGAAATAGTGAGGTAGGTCATATAAACATCAAACTTTGCAACAACCTCAAACGGTGAGTGCATCGAAAGTACCGGAACGCCCAGGTCAACAACATCAACTCCGAGGTTTGCAATATATTTTGCAACCGTTCCGCCGCCTCCGGCATCAACCTTTCCTAATTCTCCTATTTGCCAGGTTATATTTGCTTTATCAAGCATGGTTCTGATCTCGCCGACATATTCCGCAGAGGCATCTGAGGTATCACTTTTTCCTCTGCTACCGGTATATTTTGTTATAACTGCACCCCGATTAAGCATTGCAGCATTTTTTCGCTCGGCAACATCAGGGAAGGTAGGGTCAAATGCAGCATTGACATCGGCAGAAAGACATTTTGAGTTTCTAAGCACACGGTAACCCGGGATGTTTTGGGCGCGTGACAGATCCTCGATAAAATAAGACAGAAAGGCGGAATTAAGGCCCGTATTTCCGTCAGAACCAACTTCTTCCTTGTCTGCCAGAATGGTTACGATTGTTTTTTTCGGGTTGGTTGCATTCAGTACTGCCATTAAAGCAGGGTACGCGCACACCCTGTCATCATGGCCGTATGCACCAATCATAGACCGGTCAAAGCCGATATCCTTTGCTTTGAAGGTTGGAACAAATTCGAGTTCAGCCGATAGAAAATCAGCTTCAGTAATAGAGTATTTTTCTTTTAAAAGATTTAAGATATTAAGTTTGACAAGTTCACTTTCACTGTCATCTTTGAACGGATGGCTGCCTATAAGGATATTAAGTTCTTCACCCTTTATTCCTTCATTTAGTTTGCGCTTGCTTTGTTCAACTGCAAGGTGAGGAAGCAGGTCGGTTACAACAAAGCAGGGTTCGTCATCATTCTCTCCCAGAGAAACTTCAAGCACAGTACCGTCTTTTTTGGCAAAAACACCATGCAGTGAAAGCGGAATAGCCGTCCATTGATATTTTTTTATTCCACCGTAATAATGTGTTTTGAAAAGCGCCAGTTCACTGTCCTCGTAAAGTGGATTCGGTTTCAAATCCAAACGCGGTGAATCAATGTGGGCTGCTGCAATTTTAACACCGTTTGAAATCGGCTCGGAACCTATTATTGCAAATATTACAGCTTTATTCCGGTTGTTAAAATAAATCTTATCCCCGGCACTATATTTTTTGTCGGGGTCAAACTCACAGAAACCTTTTTGTCTTGCAAGTTCGATTGAGGTCCTGACTGCCAACCTTTCGGTTTTGGACATATCTAAGAACTTCTTATAATCTTCACAAAAACATTCGGTTTGGGCAAGCACATCTTCACTTGCTTTTAGTCGCCCGTTTTTTGGAGCATAAAACAACTCTTCTTTTAAAAGTGTAGTTTTTGATTTTTCTTTGGCCATATTAACAGCCTCCTGTTTTAATTATTTGCTTGAAAACTTCGGTTAATTTTTCAAAATATTGTTCTTTTGTTGTATCGTTCATAATAATATAGTTTGAGCGTTCGATATAATAATTATCCGATTTTCCTGCATTAATTCTTGCTAAGGCATCAGTTTTTGAAATTTTATCACGTGCGATTATTCTTTTAAGTCTAATTTCGGTTGGAGCCAAAATCGAAATAACGGTATCGCATATGTTATCACAACCGCTTTCGAAAAGGGTAGGAGCATCCAAAATAATTGCTGTTGGTTTTTGTTTGCGTACCTCTTCGATATGGCGCAACAGTTCCACCTTAATGAATGGATGCGTTGCGTTGTTTAGCAGGTTGGTGTTTTTTTGCGAAGAAAAAGCGATATCCGCAAGGGCTTTTCGGTTAATACTGCCGTCCGGGTTTAAAATTTGCGGACCAAAGGTTTCTGATAGTTTTGCAATACACTGTAGATTGTTTTTGGTGACATTATGCGAGAGTTTATCGGCATCAATTACTGAAATATTGAATTCATCGGCAACTTGTGAAACAATACTTTTGCCGGCACCTGAGGGTCCTGTAAGTCCAATAATTATCGTTTTCATAAGCTGATAACCTCAAAAGCGGCGGCACGAAGCAGCCGGTTGTAAACCGCAAGCCCCACACCTTGTTTGCCGGGTGAGATTGCGTAGCATAATTTACAGCCCCTTAAATCTAATTCACGAAGCGCATCGAATAGTCGGGCTGCATAGGAAATCGAGTCATTCGTTTGTCCGCAACAGATGAGAGGTTGACCGAGTCTATTATTGCTTTCGTCAAAACACAGAGCAAAAATGTTGGGGTCGACCTTTCTTTGTTCGGAAACAAAGGTCTCAAAACTTTCTCTGTCAGCCTCGACCACTATTATCTTCGCTTTGGGCGAATAATGCTTATATTTCATGCCCGGAGAAGCAACCGCAACATTCTTTTTTGGCTCACTAAAAATGGCCTTATCAATAACGAGGTCGGGGATAAACTCCCTGAGTTGTTCGATTGTTATACCGCCCGGGCGTAAAAGACGCGGTGGATTAGTTGCAAAGGTTACAACGGTGGATTCAACCCCGACGGCACAACGCTCACCCATAAGTACGGCATCAATTTTTCCGTCCAGGTCATTAAGCACATGCTCGAAAGTTGTCGGACTTGGACTTCCTGAAATGTTTGCTGACGGGGCTGCAAGCACGAGTTGGCTTGCTGCTAATAATTTTTGTGTGATATTGTTTTTTGGAATTCGTACAGCAACGGTATCCAGCCCGGCACATACAGTATTTGGGATAATATCTGATTTTGGAAGAACCATAGTAAATGGTCCCGGCCAAAAGGCTTCTGCGCATTTTTTTGCAGCCGGCGGTATTTCTTTGACAAGTTTTTCAATAACCTTAAGACTGCTTGCATGAACGATTAGAGGATTGTCTTGAGGCCTGCCTTTTGCACTAAATATTTTTTTGACCGCTTCTTCATCTAAGGCGTTTGCTGCAAGCCCGTAAACTGTTTCGGTCGGAATTGCGACCAAACCGCCGTTTTTAAGTATTTGTGCGGCGGTTTGAATAGAAGCATCTAAATGTTCGTGAGATACTGATAGTTGTTTTGTTAACATAGGCATTAGTCGGTTATTCCTGTGCCTTCAACATTTCGGCACGGTAATGGGTGATAAGTGCGTCGACAAGTTCATCGATATCACCGTTTAAAACCTGCTCCATTTTGTAGAGTGTTAATCCGATTCGGTGATCGGTTATTCTGCCCTGTGGGTAGTTATAGGTTCTGATTCGTTCTGAGCGATCACCTGTACCAACCTGTCCGCGTCGGTCTGAAGCGATCTCCTCTTGTTGTTTTGCCATAGCGGCTTCATATAGCCTTGAGCGCAGTACCTTCATGGCTTTTTCTTTGTTTTTATGCTGACTTCTTTCGTCTTGACATTCAACAATTACACCGGTCGGCAGATGGGTTATACGGATTGCAGATTCGGTTTTATTAACGTGCTGTCCGCCTGCCCCTCCTGCACGGTAGGTGTCGATTTGCAGGTCGGATGGGTTAATCTCAAATTCAACCTCTTCGGCTTCCGGTAATACAGCCACTGTGGCGGTAGAGGTATGAATTCTGCCGGAGGTCTCGGTTTCGGGAACGCGCTGTACACGGTGTACACCGCTTTCATATTTAAATCTTGAGTATGCGCCTTCACCGATGATCATTATACTTATTTCTTTGTATCCGCCAAGTTCTGTTTCGTTTGCGTTGATAATTTCCGTCTTCCAGTTTTTTGATTCGGCGTACATCATATACATACGGGTTAGTGTGTTTGCAAAAAGCGCTGCCTCTTCACCGCCTGCACCGCCTCTTATTTCGATTATAACATTTCTGTCATCGTTTGGATCGGTTGGGAGAAGTAAAATCTTAAGTTCTTCTGACAGTTGCTCACATAATAATTTTGAAGTTTCAAGTTCCTCTTCGACAAGCGCCTTAAAATCATTATCAAGACCGCCTGCAGAGAGTAATTCTTTTGCCTCTTTTTCTGAATTTTTCGATGCCTTGTATTCACGGAATTTTTCAACAATGGGAGAAAGTTGCTTATGCTCTTTCATGAGTTGTTTGAACTTTTCTTGATTAGATACCACGTCGGGATCAGAAAGCTGATTGGAAATATCTTCAAAATTTTGTTCAACTAATAATAACTTTTCAAACATAATAGGTGTCCTTTATTAAATATTTGTTATATTGTCTTCTTTTGAGAGTATCTGTTTTATATTACGTTCAATTTTAAAACGGGGTAACATAACCTCATGTGAGCAGTTGTTGCACTTGATTTTTATATCCATTCCGGTGCGAAGTACCGTAAAACTGCAGCTGCCGCACGGATGCTTTTTTTTCATGATAAGGGTATCGCCCACATTTATATTCATGTTAATCACCGATAATAATAATATTCATAACACAAACTATGTCACGCCAATCATAAATATTATATAGTATCTGATAAATTATGGCAATAATATTATGAAATTTTTGTATCAGACAATAACAAAGGTTGAATTTATTACTTATTGCTGATTAAGGCGTTTGTTTTTTAGATTGATGTATAAGGCTGAAAAAGATTCAAAAAAGGATGTATTCAAAATACATCCTTTTAAAGTGTTTATTTACTGATTTTACCGTAGAGGGGAAGATCGTAAGCATCGGATTTCTTTTGTGCTGTGTCCGGTGATTCAGTGCTTGGTAAATTATCATTTTTATCCTCGTTTTTTAAGGACGTATTCTTATCGGGTGTGATAAGTACATGTCGCGAACCTGCATCACCGACCGAATGTGAAGAAACACCCTCTAATTCTTGGATGGAGGTATGGATTATTCTTCTCTCGTAAGGATTCATCGGCTCAAGCGAACGAACTTTACCGGTGCGCAAAACTTGATTTGCGGTACGCAGAGCAAGCCCCTTAAGTGATTTTTCACGCTTGGTGCGATAATTTTCAATGTCTAAAACAATCTTATAGTATTTACTTCCTCTCGGACTTGCGGCAAGCGAGGTGAGGTATTGAATAGCGTCTAAGGTTTCGCCGCGGCGGCCTATCGCTACGCCCAGACCTTTGCCGTGCACCGAGATGGTTGCAAAATCATCGTTTGCATCAACGTCGACAGTTATGTCGGTACAACCTAACAGTTCGAGCAGGTTGCTGAGATAAGAAACCGCCACATCGGCATTAGTAGACATAGCAGTGTTTGATGATGCGACTTTTTTATCGCTGTCTACGGGCTGCTTTTCGGTGGTTTTTGATGCCTTTTTAGTCTTTTCGGTTTTTTTGGTTTCCTTTGCCTTAACGACGGTTTTAGCTTTAGGCTTTTCTATAGGGTCGGGGTATTCAACAAATGCCCGCACCTGTGCTTCAACACCTCCGAAAATACCCATAACTTTTTTCTTAGGTGTTGATAAAACTTCAAATTGTATATCATCATTTTCGGTAGCCTGTAAGCGCTCAACTGCCTGGATTCGCGCTTCTTCAATTGAAGTACCGGTACCGATAGCTTCTTTAATCAAGAAAAGTCCCCCTTAGTAAATCTTATTATTTCACTTTAATTGTTTTCTTTTATCTTTTTGATTTCATATGCATGCCTTGAAATAATTGCGGCTGATTGTTCATCAGCTATTAACTTATTTGGGTTATAGAGCGTTTGAACAATTAATTGCGATACACCGGCAATAAGGTTTGAACATGCCCAATAGAAACCAACTGCCCCCGGAACTTTAAATGCAATATAAAGCGAGAACAACGGCATAATAAGCATCATGCCTGTCATGCTTTGTGCTCCGGGATTGTTTATTTTTTGCATAAATATTGAGAAAATACTGCTGAGCATAGAGGTGCCGAATGCGAGCAACGGGATGAACCAGATGGGTTGAAAATCACCGAAAATATTCCAGGAAAAGTCCGGAGTCTTGGTCAGATCAAGTCCTAGAAATTTAAAATCAACCGTGTTCAGCATATCCTGTTGAATGTAAGGAATTATCTGAAGCTCGTAATTGGGCTTCAGATTCAGTGCCTGATAGTATTGTTCGGTGGCCCTTAGTATTTCATCTTTCGGTATATCAAGGATGTAGGTTAAAGGACTCATTACTGTCCAATAAACACCAAGCATGAAGACCAAGCGAACGATCATCGGAAAACATCCGCCTGCCATTGATACATTTTCGCGCTGATACAATTCTTGCATAGCCGCGTTGTATTTCACCTTATCATCACCGAATTTTTTCTTTAAGAGATCAAGTTTCGGACGAAGCTTGATTTGCTGAAGTGACGATTTCTGTGTCTTTATAGTCAGCGGGAACATCACTGCGTTTACAAGAAATGTGAAAAGAAAAACCGCAAACGCAAAGTTACCCCCAACGAAATTACTAAACTGTCTTAATATCCAACCAAGCGGAAGAAAAAGAAAATTCATTTTAATCTCCTTCTGAATCGGTAAAATAATTAATCGTTATTCCGGTTTTTTAGGCTCTGGAACCGGATCAAATCCACCTTTTGAAAAAGGATGACATCTGATAATGCGTTTTATACTTAGGAACAAACCCTTAAAAACACCGTGCAGGGTTATAGCCTCAATACAGTATTGTGAGCAGGTGGGTTTAAAACGGCAACAACCGGGAAAGTGAATTGAAATCACTTTTTGATATATCTTTATAATTTTGATTAACAAGTATTTCATATATTAATCTACCTTTTTGATATAACCGGCTGATTGCAAATGTGATCTCATTACGGCTTCAACGTCGGTGCTTTTTTTGTATAAAATTTTGGTCCTGGCTACAAACACAATATTACAACCGGAAGTGATTTCAGGAAGACAATTGCGCCACGCTGCCATAATTAAGCGTTTGGCGCGGTTGCGCTGCACGGCACCGCCCAGCTTTTTGCTGACAGTAATGCCGATTCGGATTTTGCCGCGCGGATTACCGATTGCATAAGTGACGAGCAGGTTGCCGACAAAACTTTCACCCCTGTTGTATAGCCGACGAAAGTCTTTATTTAGTTTAAAGGTTTCAAATTCTTTTTTCATAATTATTATTTGCTGTAAAAATGAAAGACCACAAATGTGGCCTTTCATCAATAGGTGAGGGCTTTCCTTCCCTTTGATCTGCGACGGGCAAGTACTTTGCGGCCGTTTGCAGTGGCCATTCTTTTACGAAAGCCATGTTCTTTTTTACGATGCAGCTTTTTAGGCTGGTAAGTTCTTTTCACTCTGAATAACCTCCTTCGACCTTCAAATGTGGCAGCAGTTATGTTTTCATATTTAAAAAATAAAGACAAATTCACATAACCTATCAAATATGCATTATACCTAAAAAGCGGTAGTATGTCAACAAAAAAGTTTTGCAACTGTGTTTTGCCGGAACACTTGATATGGTTAGCTGCCGGGTTGAAGATTTAGTTACAAACAAATTTTTGTTTGCCGAAAGTGCATTTTTTAGGTTTAAAGAATCGTGTCGTTTAAGGTGACGTTTATAGCAACAGAAACAGCATTAATAAGTTTGCTGAAATCTTCAGATGTTATAGACCTGCCTTTGAACACATATTTTTGATTTGAATTAACTTGCAACTGCATGAGTTGTAAAATACTTTCAACTTCAAAGGATTGAGGAGAAGCTTCCAGCAGTAAAACATCGGTCGAAACATTAAAAACGTCACTGATCCTTTTCAACATGGTTGACTGAGGGGCACGGCGGTTTTGTTCGTACATACCGACAGTGCTGGCAGAAACACCCAATAGTTTTCCCAATTGTCCTTGTGTGTATCCTTTTGATTTTCTTAAAATGCGTAGGTTTTTACCGAAATTCAACATACAAACATCCTTTCCGTTTTTTTTACAATAACACATATTGTGTAAAAATTCAAGATTTTTTGTCGAATAAATTTATAAAAATTGATAATTGTTGCAGAAAAGTTTCAGCAACAATTAAAATTTTACACAAAATGTGTTATTTTACACCAAAAGTATTGAAATTTGACACGGTTTTTGGTATCATATACAACATGTCAACAAAAGACGTCTTATTTTTTGTCATAAAAAACACACAAATTGTGGGAAGAGGGAGAAAATGGATTTATATGAGTTAGGAAAACAATATCTTGATATCAGCAAAGAACTACGCATAAAGATTGCGGATTTAAATGAAAATTCAAAAAAGTTAAAAGGTAATGAACTTATATGTTTAACACCGTATCAACAACATTTGCCGAGAGTATAATATCCGCAGCAATAA
>JAUMXX010000112.1 GCA_030535285.1 bacterium
ATATTTTTAATCTCGGCTTTACGGCTTCCCAGACGCTCCATGACGATACCGACATACTCTTCAGGCACCTCAATCATGAGCAATTCAATAGGCTCCAACATAGTTGAATTTTCATATTTGTATATAACTGTAGGTTGAGAAACCTGGAATTCATAGCCTTGTCTGCGCATTGTTTCAATTAAAATTGAAAGATGAAGCTCACCTCGACCCGAAACCTTAAAGGTGTCAGCAGAGTCGGTTTCTTCAACGCGAAGACTGACATTGGTTTCAACCTCTTTAAAAAGTCGGTCACGCAGATTTCTCGAGGTTACAAACTTTCCTTCCCTACCTGCAAAGGGAGAATTATTCACAATGAAATTCATTGAAATTGTAGGCTCGTCGATTTTCACAAACGGAAGCGGTTCGACACAGTTAGAATCACAAATAGTTTCACCGATGTTTATATTGCTAATTCCCGAAATTTCAATAATCTCTCCGGCGTGTGCAGTTTCAACCTCTGTCCTTTTCAGACCCTCAAAAACATACAACTTTGATATTTTTACATTACTTGTACTTCCGTCACCATGACACAAAACGCATGACTGCCCTATATTTGCAACACCGCGCTCAATACGTCCAACACCGATACGCCCAACATAATCATCATATTCTATGTTTGAAATCAAAATTTGCAGTGGCTGTTCTATATTGCTGCGAGGGGGTTGAATTTCTTTTAGAATCATTTCAAAGAGAGGCTTCAAATTTTCGCCTTTTTGATCGGCATCATATGACGCGTAACCATCTCTGCCCGAGGCGTAAACAACCGGAAACTCTAATTGATCGTCGTCTGCGCCCAGTTCAATAAACAAATCCAGAACCTCATCAACAACCTCAACCGGCCGCGCCATAGGTCTATCAATTTTATTAACAACTACCAAAGGCTTTTTGCCGAGCGCCAATGCTTTTTTTAATACGAAACGCGTCTGAGGCATACAGCCCTCGAATGCATCAACCAACAAAACAACACCGTCAACCATCATCAAAATACGTTCTACTTCACCGCCGAAATCAGCGTGTCCCGGTGTGTCAACGATATTAATTTTTGTATTATTATACATAACACTGGTGTTTTTTGAGAGAATAGTAATACCCCGTTCTTTTTCAAGGTCATTAGAGTCCATAACCCTTTCTTCAACCTGTTGGTTTTCTCTAAAAGTTCCACTCTGCTTTAACATTTGATCAACGAGTGTCGTTTTACCGTGATCAACGTGTGCTATTATTGCTATATTTCTTAAATCTCTCATTTTTAATTTAACTTCCTTTTTTGTTGAGGTGATATTTTATATGTATATAATACAGTGCAGTTGTGATTGCCGACATTCAGATAACGGTTACTGCATGCTTGACAGCACTGCAAATGTCACATGCAGTGATGGTCGGTGCGCACATTACTTAAGCGTATCAGAAAAAATACCTGACAGCCTCACTGATACTTTTAACGCCGATTAATTCAACGTTTTGTGGTACCTTATCCTTGATTTGTTTGAAGTTATAATACGGTATAACGCATTTATTAAATCCTAACCGAGATATTTCGTTTATTCTAGAAAGAATTCTCGGTACGCTGCGAATCTCACCGGCGAGTCCGATTTCACCGAAGGCAACCAGATCACTGGGTAAAGGTTTGTCCTTAAGACTTGACACAAGGGCCAGCGCGACAGCTAAATCGCTTGCAGGTTCATCTAATTTTAATCCGCCAATGATATTCAAATAAGCATCCAGATTTGAATACAATAAACCGAGTCTTTTTTCCAAAACCGCTAACAACATATTTACCCTGTTATAATCAAATCCGGTTGCCATCCGACGAGGATTGCCGAATGATGTCGAAGCAACAAGTGCCTGAACCTCGGCCAGAATGGGCCGAGAACCTTCTATAACACAGGCGATACAGTTGCCCGAGACACCGTTTAGTCTTCCAGAAAGCAAAGCGACTGAGGGACTGTGTACCTCTTTTAAACCCTCGTCTGTCATTTCAAAAACACCTATCTCATTGGTTGAGCCGTAACGGTTTTTTATTGCTCTGAGGATACGATATGAATAATTGCGCTCACCCTCAAAATATAATACCGCATCAACGATGTGCTCCATAACTTTAGGACCTGCAATCGCACCGTCTTTGTTGACATGACCGACTATAATAATCGGTATGTCCATAGATTTTCCGGCACGAAGCAGAATATTAGTACATTCTCTAACCTGTGTTATACTTCCGGGTGAGGAATTGAGTTCGGCATAACTCATGGTCTGGATCGAGTCAACCATGACAATGTCCGGCTTTTCACCATAGATGTATGATGATATGTTTTCAACGTCTGTTTCGATCATAATACTTATATTATCACTGTTAACATTAAGTCTTTGTGAGCGTAGTCGAAGTTGTTTTGAAGATTCTTCACCCGATACATATAAAATTTTATATTTTTCAGCCAAGATTCCGCAGATTTGCATTAAAAGGGTTGATTTACCAATACCGGGGTCACCGCTTAGGAGAACACCTGA
>JAUMXX010000113.1 GCA_030535285.1 bacterium
TGTTTCTACGCCTTGGTGGAAGATAATTCTCATCGTAATAAACCACACAGAATTTGCTATGGTTAATCATTTCCTGATTTCGTTCTACATAGGAAGCTCTGCCTGCATTTTCCATGTGTTCAGGGAAGTATGTGCCTTCATAATGTTTCAGCAAGCTGTCTTCATACCAGTCGGGAATATGTTGGAATGCCGACCTGACATATATCCTTTTTATGTGAGGAAAATTTTCTTTTAGCTCGGTTACAACCTTATGACATAAGTTATCAAATTGACTTTTGCTCCCAAAAAGGAAGGTGTTCACTTTTTCGTTTGTAATTAAATTCTCTATGATTCCGCACAGGTTATTTTTCAATTCTTCCGTTTCATCAATCTTTCTGTGACCGAAGAAACAGCAAGTGTTGGTTGTATCTATCATATATCTCACCAATTGCACAATAAATTGCATTTTTGCTCACTTATTTCATCTCATACATAATTTATTATACTATTGCTCACTAATGTAGTCAAGTGTTTACCGTCAAATACAGACACAACTGACAAATCAAAGTATAATAATATGTAAGAGGTAGGTGATCTAAAATGAGTGGTGTTGTGGATTTCAAGAATCGTGATAGATTTATTCAGTTAGGTATTGCAATATCAACTATTCGTAAAATGAGAGGTTTCTCACAAGAGAAACTCGCAGAAATGGCACATGTCAGTCGTTCTCACATTAGTGCGATTGAAGCACCAGGTATTGCACATCCATTTTCTTTAGAAGTATTTTTTAATATTGCCGATGCCCTTGATATAGATCCCGCCGATTTAATCAATGCATCTGTATTTCCTGATAAAGTTCTCGGTAATAACAAAGGCTAATCCCAAAAAGCCGTCTGTAGACTTATTTCTGCAGACGGCTTTTCAAATATTATATACCGAATAAATTTTCGAATACAGTTTTGAAAATTTGTTGCCAATGTTTCAGCTAACTTGAATATTAAAAGGCGATTGCTAATTCACAAACCGAATTCACAATCGCCTTAGTACTCTCGTATGCTTTGTCATATAATTTCACCTCCTGCGAGACAAAGCATACCACATAAGAGAGAGGAAGTCCACGAAGGAAATGCTGCCATGTGTCTTTTTCAAAAATTTCAACTCTAACTATTTTTAGAGCTTTTTTGAAAAAGATTTTTATGGCAGCGAAAATCAAAATCACTCATTCGAATTTCTTTTTGCAGAAGGGAATGTAATTGCTCCGTTAATCTTTTTGACCTCGTTGGTACATTCAACGTGAAGGTCATTAAGTTCTTCCCATTCAATATCAAATTCATTTGCGAGCACATGAGCGATTTTTGCAGACTCTACAGCAGATTTAAACATCTGTCTGCCGATTCTGTTCTCGAGATTTGATAGCATGGCTTCCATTCTGCCGAGGATTTTATCGTTGATATATTCCTCAGAATCCTTTACCTTCAAATACTCGTTATAGAATTCAAGAGCCTTTGTCACATACTCAGTCCGGGTGAGTATTTCACGGCCTCTCATACGATTGCTTTCACATCTTTTATAGAGGTCATTTTCAAGCCATAGACTGATATGGTGTCTATTTTCTTGTCTTCCCATTGATTTTCCTCCTTTCTTAATATTTTTTGATTTATCACACGAACAAACCGCATCAAACGGCGGTTTATCCGTACTTAGCACACAAATTCTATTAAATCGCAAAAAACGCAGCATCAAGATTTCACACGATTTTAATGCGTTACAATGCGGAATTTCTCGATTCTGTCACACAAAACAGCACCAACCCTCCTCGAACAGCACCTGTTTTAAAAGCCCCGAACGGCACTGCCGGTCGGTGTTTAACCGCACTGGGGCATTTCAAATGCACCAGTGCTTTTTCCTGCTTCATTTTATTCTTTTGACTTTCGTTCAAAAAGGGGCGCCCCATCAGGTGATATCTTATACTTTCGTTTGTCCTTTCAAATCGATTTTAAGATGTTACAACCGCTGGAAAACCCCTTGTTTCAGCAGGTGTTTTTGTTTGGTGGTGTAACTTACCTTACCCTGAATAGTTTTGTCTCAAAACCATTGGAAAACCCTTTGTCATAACTCTATAATCGATTTTTAGGTCTTAACTCTTCCTGACACACGATGATTTACGAGGTTAACTTTCTTGGGTAGGGTAAATACCTTACCCAAGAATTTTCTTATCAAAATTCTCTGTCACAGTCGTTCTCCCTTGCCATATAAATGTTTTTCTACGATGACCTTCGACAGATGTGCCGTGTGAGAGATATACAATTCTCCGCACTCGAATAATTCCACTTGGTAAAAATAAATTCAATCCATTCCGATAACCTGCCGACTGATTTCACCTGAATTAAAAAATATAATTTCACACATCATTGCACAAAAATATTTTGAGTCAAATTGAAAACATCTTTTCTTTGATTAATGCGAAATAAATTTTAATACGGGGTAGAGGCAATTCTTGAAACAAAAACAATTTCTATGCAGACTCTCTTGGATGCTTTCTGTCATAT
>JAUMXX010000114.1 GCA_030535285.1 bacterium
GCATATATCGTATCAAACGCCAAAGATGACTTTCCCGAACCCGAAAGCCCCGTAAAAACCACAAACTTATCTCTGGGAATTTCAAGATCAACACCCTTTAGATTGTTTTCTCTGGCACCTTTTATAATAATTTTATCCTTTGACAAAATCTTTCCTCCTTAAGAATAAATGCTCTACTTTGAAGACCTTAATCTATTTATCCGGTCACGCAGATACGCCGCATGCTCAAACTCAAGCATTTTTGCCGCCTGGTTCATTTGCGAGGTCAAAGATCGTATTAGCCTTTCCCTTTCAATACGGCTGAGTTTCTTGTCCGACTTCTTGCTGTCTTTGTCCTTAGAAGTAATACCTATAACTTCATGAACATCCTTAACAACCGACCTGGGTGTTATTGAATTTCTGATATTATACTCGGTCTGTATTTTTCGACGGCGATTAGTTTCGGTAATTGCCCTCTCCATTGAACCCGTAACCTTATCGGCATACATAATAACCTTACCGTTAACATTTCGTGCGGCTCTTCCCACAGTCTGAACCAACGAGGTTTCAGAGCGCAAAAAGCCTTCCTTATCAGCATCTAAAATAGCAACGAGAGAAACTTCTGGAATATCAAGTCCCTCCCTTAAAAGATTTATGCCCACCAAGACATCAAACTCACCTTTTCGCAAATCGGCTATAATTTCCATGCGCTCTATAGTATCAATATCATAATGCATATACCTGACACTAATGCCGACCGATTCAAGATAATCGGTTAAATCCTCAGCCATTTTTTTGGTAAGTGTTGTTACCAAAGTCCTCTCTTTTCTATCAATTCTTATATTAATCTCAGAAATCAAATCCTCAATTTGTCCCTCAACCGGCTTCACAATAATCTCAGGATCAACAAGCCCTGTAGGACGGATGATCTGCTCAGCAAGACACTGACTGTTTTCTTTTTCAAACTCTCCCGGTGTTGCCGAAACAAATATAACCTGATTTATCTTCTTGTAAAATTCATCAAATTTAAGCGGTCGGTTATCAAACGCCGACTCCAGTCTGAAGCCGTATTCTACCAGATTTTCCTTTCGCGCTCTATCCCCCGCATACATGCCGCGTACCTGAGGTATAGTAACATGTGACTCATCAATTATGAACAAAAAATCATCAGGAAAGAAATCAAGCAACGTAAAAGGGGTGCTTCCTGCAGGTCTTCTTGACAAAACCCTCGAATAATTTTCAACACCCTTGCACGTTCCGATTTCCCTAAGCATCTCAACATCATATTCTGTACGCTGTCGGATGCGTTGTGCTTCGATGAACTTGTTGTTTTGCTTAAAAAATGAAACCCGTTGTTCCATTTCTTCCTCTATTTCAGCAAGGGCTTCCTCTTTTTTATCCTCCGGAACTATATAGTGCGAGGCAGGATATATCGCGATGTGGCTCAAAACATTTTTAACCTCACCCGTAACGGTGTTTATCTCACTTATCCTTTCAACCTCATCACCGAAAAATTCAATGCGGATCGCAGAATCCATAGAATATGCAGGGAAAACCTCAACCACATCACCGCGCACCCTGAACTTATTTCTGACGAAATTTACATCATTACGCTCATACTGTAAATCTACAAGTTTTAGCAATAAACCGTCACGGGTTTTGTTCATGCCCGGACGCAGTGAAATCACCATGTTTCTGTAATCAATCGGATTGCCCAGACTGTAAATACAGGAAACACTCGCAACAATTATCACATCACGGCGCTCTGAAAGGGCGCAGGTCGCCGAATGTCGTAGTTTATCAATTTCATCATTAATCGAAGAATCTTTTTCAATATAGGTATCTGTTCCCGGAATATATGCTTCGGGTTGATAGTAATCGTAATAGGACACAAAATACTCAACAGCATTATTAGGGAAAAACTCTCTTAACTCAGAACACAACTGTGCCGCAAGGGTTTTATTATGAGCAAGAACAAGGGTTGGTCTGTTTACATTTGCAATAACATTTGCCATAGTAAATGTCTTGCCGGAACCTGTTACACCCAGTAAAACCTGCTCTTTATGACCTTTCATAATGCCTTCTGTTAATTTGTTTATTGCCTGAGGCTGATCGCCTGTAGGTTTATATTTTGACACCAATTCAAAACAATCCATCAAAAAATCAACTCTCCCGTTTCTTAACAAAACGCTTTCAAATAACTATGAATTCTGTTTAAAACCGACCACCTGAAAACCGCAAAACTATTATTTGCTTTATACAATATTATACCACCTTTTATTTTAACATAAAAGTTTGAAAATTCAAAGAGTAAACCAATGATATTACCTTTTTGCGTTGTCCGATTGGTTGACAATGTTTTTAAAAAATAGTAAAATATCTAAAATCCGGCAAATCATAATATTTAAAAATTTCAGTTTAAAGAGGAAAAAAATGCGTGACTATAAACTTGAATTTGAGAACAGGGTAGCCTTTATAAAATCTGTTTTAAACGAAAGCGGTGCAACCGGAATATTTTTCGGCAACAGCGGCGGTAAAGAT
>JAUMXX010000037.1:0-9337 GCA_030535285.1 bacterium
GTATTATTTATAATAGTTTGTCAGTTTTTATTATGGTAATTATTACCCTGAAAATCAGCAAATATATTAACGATTTATCGTTTGTTTTTAAACTAATTCTAAGAGGGGAAATTTAATTGGATACTACACAACTTTATAATATTTGGCTTAAAAATGTAAAAGAACCTGAACTGATTTCAGAACTTAAGGCAATTAAGGATTTCCCTGAAGAAATATCGGACCGTTTCTACAAAGATCTTGAATTTGGTACCGCCGGACTGAGAAGTACCATTGGAGCCGGAACCAACCGAATGAATGTATATACTGTTTCACGCACAACACAGGGTGTTGCACAGTACTTAAAAGAAAACTTCAGCAACCCAAGTGTCGCCATAGCGTATGACAGCAGAATTAAATCAGATGAATTTGCACGGGCGGCTGCCGATGTGCTTGCAGCAAACGGTATCAAGGTCTATATTTACTCTGAACTTATGCCTACACCCATGCTTTCTTATGCAGTTAAAAAACTATCCTGCAGTGCAGGTATTGTTATAACCGCAAGTCATAATCCTGCGGCCTACAACGGTTACAAAGCATACGGGCCTGAAGGCTATCAACTGACCTTAGAGGCAAGTGAAAGAATCCTCTCAATAATCAACAGCATTGACATATTCAACGGTGTAAAGCACAGTGACTTTGATGTTTCGTTACAAAACGGGATCATTGAATACATTAGTAATGACCTGATTAAAGAATACCTTGAATATGTAAAAAATCAATGCGTTTCTGCTGAAATTGATAAAAGTGACTTTCGGGTTGTTTATACCCCGTTAAACGGGACCGGTAACAAACCGGTTAGAGCAATCCTTGATAAAATCGATATAAAAAATATTATCGTGGTTGCCGAACAGGAATTGCCCGACGGTAATTTCCCCACCGCACCGTATCCTAATCCCGAAATAAAGGAATCATATACCTATGCATTGAAGTTAGCCGAAAAAGTTAATCCCGATATACTTCTTGCAACCGATCCGGACTGTGACCGTGTGGGTGTAGCTGTTAAATCAAACGAAAGTTATACCCTCTTAAACGGTAACGAAATAGGTTCCTTACTTATAAACTACCTGCTTAAAAGAAGAAAAGAAAGCGGTACCCTGCCCAAAAATCCTATTATCGTAAAAACCGTTGTTTCAAGTGATCAAAGCCGTAAAATCGCTGCAAAATATGGTTGCGAAGTGATTGAAGTGCTTACCGGTTTTAAATATATCGGTGAACAGATCGAACTTTTAAGCAAAAAACAAGAACAAGACCGTTTCATTCTGGGCTACGAAGAAAGTTACGGATACTTAGTCGGAACTCAGGTTCGTGACAAGGATGCGGTTGTGGCATCAATGCTTATTTGTGAAATGGCATGCTACTATAAAAAGCAGGGTAAAACTCTCCTGGATGTGCTTGAAGAGATTAACAAAGAATTCGGCTATTATCTAACCCGTCAATTAAGTTTTACACTAACCGGTGAGTCGGGTATGCAAAAAATGAAATCAATAATGGAAAATCTGCGTAACAACCCACCGCAATCAATTGCAGGTTATGGCGTAACGGAAATCTCAGATTATATGACTTCAACCAAAACATGTTCTGTCACCGATAATACCAGCACTATTAATTTGCCTAAGTCTGATGTTTTACAATACAAATTTGAAGACGGTTCGGTTATTATCAGACCCTCCGGAACAGAACCAAAAATCAAAATCTATCTGTCAAGCATATCAAACAACAAGGAAACCGCTTTAACTATCCTTGACAAACTGGCTGATCAAGTAGCAAACTTAGTTGAAATTTAACCCTAAAAAATTCAATTAATAAAATAATTAAAAAGGCGATGCTCATTATAAAGAGCATCGCCTTTTTTCTAACCATTGCCAGACGCAACTGACAAACACTATTAATACATACCGCCTGCACCTGCTGCTGCAGCAGCAGCTGCTGCGGAATTAGCCGCATCGTCCTTTTTATCTGTGACAAGAGACTCGGTAGTTAACAACATCGAAGCAACACTTGCCGCATTCTGCAATGCGCTTCTTGTAACCTTTGTAGGATCAACAATTCCAGCCTCGATCATATCGGTGTACTTTTCATTGAAAGCATCAAAACCATAGTTTGCCTTATCGTTTGAAACAATCTTTTCAACGATTACAGAACCCTCTAAACCAGCATTTAAAGCAATTTGGCGTATCGGTGCCTCTATTGCCTTAAGTACGATTGACACACCGGTCTTTTCGTCACCGCTTGTGCTATCTAACAACTTCCGGATTGAGTTGGATGCATTAAGCAATGCTACTCCGCCGCCTGCAACGATTCCCTCTTCAACAGCAGCCTTTGTTGCAGAAAGCGCATCTTCAATGCGAAGTTTCTTTTCTTTCATTTCTATCTCGGTTGCAGCTCCAACCTTAATAACAGCAACACCACCCGAAAGTTTTGCAAGACGTTCCTGCAATTTTTCACGGTCAAACTCTGATGTTGTCGTTTCAATCTGTGATTTTATCTGAACAATTCGAGACTTAATTTCATCAGAACTTCCGGCACCGTCGACAATAATTGTGTTCTCTTTGCCAACCTTAACCTGTCTTGCAGAACCCAACTGTGACATCTGTGTATCCTTAAGTTCAAGTCCCAACTCAGAAGAAATAACTTCTCCACCGGTTAAAATAGCAATGTCCTGCAACATTTCTTTTCTTCTGTCACCAAAACCGGGTGCTTTAACACCAACACAAACAAAGGTTCCCCTTAACTTGTTAACAATAATAGTTGACAGGGCTTCGCCCTCGATATCCTCAGCAATTATCAAAAGTTTCTTGCCCGACTGAACAATCTGCTCAAGCAACGGCAAAATCTCTTGAATATTTGAGATTTTTTTATCAGTAATCAAAATTGCCGGATCATCCATTACGGCTTCCATTTTATCTGTATCTGTTGCCATATAAGGTGTAATATATCCGCGGTCAAACTGCATACCTTCTACAACCTCAGAATATGTTTCAGCAGTTTTAGACTCCTCAACAGTGATAACACCATCTGATGTAACCTTATCCATAGCCTCAGCAATTAAATTACCGATAACCTCATCGCCAGCAGAAATTGTTGCAACACGTGCAATGTCCTCTGAGCCACTTACTTTTTTAGAATTTGAAACGATACAATCGACAGCAACATCAACCGCATTCTTAATTCCCTTTTTAATTATCATCGGGTTTGCTCCGGCAGCAACATTTTTCATACCTTCGTTAATCATTGCCTGAGCCAGAACAGTTGCGGTGGTTGTTCCGTCACCGGCAGCATCGTTAGTCTTGGTAGCAACCTCTTTAACAAGTTGCGCACCCATATTTTCAAATGGATCATCAAGTTCAATATCTTTAGCAATAGTAACACCATCATTTGTGATTAACGGTGCACCGAATTTCTTATCCAATACAACATTTCTTCCCTTAGGACCTAAGGTGACCTTAACAGCATTAGCAAGCTGATCGACGCCTGACTGTAATGCTTTTCTGGCCTCTTCTCCAAATATAATTTCTTTAGCCATATCTATAACACTGCTCCTTTAAATTATTCTACAATAGCCAAAATATCAGACTGTCTCACAATACTATATTCACATCCGTCAAGTTTAACTTCTGTTCCTGAATATTTGCTTGTAATAACCTTATCTCCGACATTCACATACATTTTAACCTCTTTGCCGTCAACGATCCCTCCCGGACCGACAGCAACAACTTCTGCCATCTGAGGTTTCTCCTGTGCAGCGGCAGCAAGTATAATTCCGCTTTTGGTTGTCTCTTCCGGCTCAACCGACTTCAAAACAACACGATCTGCTAATGGTTTAATATTCATTATAGATCCCTCCATAAAATAATATATGAAATTTTAGCACTCTTGCCATTTGAGTGCTAATATATATTTTAACCATTTTTTTCTAAAAAGCAATAGTTTTTTCGGATAATTAAAAAGATTGATAAAATAAAATAATTATCAATACAACAAATATGAAACATTTAGGTAAAATAGCAATTATTATATAAAATATACGCTAAAAGCAATAATAAAACATGAGCAATTAACTTTGCAAAACCCCGTG
Organism: bacterium; assembly: GCA_030535285.1. Lineage (GTDB taxonomy): Bacteria > Bacillota > Clostridia > Oscillospirales > Acutalibacteraceae > JAUMXX01. The sequence goes on from JAUMXX010000037.1 coordinate 4,115, forward strand.
CATTTTAATTATTAATCAACCTCATCACTCACGGTCTCGTCCTCATTTTCCTCAATTGCCGACTCAACATAAATACCCAAACTCTTTCTCAGTTCAATATCCTCATCAGGATGCTCATTATAATAAGGATCAAACAAAAATCTCTGTACTATCGGGAAAATATTAAATTGTATGATCAGTGACCTTAGCCCTTTAAACACGACAAAATACAACAGGGTCAACGGCAGTACCGCCTTAGCCCCTAAATAGTACCATATGACAAATATCACACCATATATAATAAGAAGGAAAAAGGAAATTAATGTATTTCTCAACAATCCGCAAAATGCCAATTTTAAAGACGTGGTATATATTTTGAAAAGTGGCATATCATAGGTGATAAGCAAAAAATAATGGTAGTATTTGCTCATCATAAACAATATAACAAACAGAGAAGAAGAAAGGATCAGAATTATTCCCATAACAGTACCGAACATTTGCATCGCGCTATAAAGACTTGTTAATGAAACAATCGTAATTACAAGATTCAAAATTCCCAACGGAAGTGCTGTTTTCCAATGCTTTTTAACGGCATCAAAAAAATCACTGAATTCAAAAATAGGCCTTCTTTTTGCTGCAGCGCGGGTTATGAATGTCAAGCCGACTTCCCCTAAGCCGTTAGTAACCAAAAAAGCACTGAACAACGCCGCAATAAAACCGGTTTTAAAAATTTTTGACATATTCAAAAACAGAAGTTCGAAAAAATAAAAGAATTCCCGTTTCTGAGGCTGATTCTTTTCAACACCGGGACCCGGTCGAAAATTATGTTTAAAGAACCCCATTTTATGCCCCACCTTTTATACTTATTTGTAGATGATTTTCTGGGTTGCCTGCCCGTTTGTGTATCCGTATAAATATGCTAATTGAGAAATTACAGGCATTAAGATTGTCGGTATAATCATCAAAAATACCGTTAGTATCGATACATCGTTTATATTATTAGACTCATTGCATATCCAATCAACCAACGGTCTGAACGCTGAATGATAAACCTTAAATATGTTAAGGAAATTGACCGATAAAAATTTGCACACAACCAAAACAATATACATTAGGGCAGACGGTATCGAAGCCATTAGGCCTATTTTAAGACCTAACCACTTGTCAACATCGCATTGATTGCAAATTTCAAGAAACCGTTGTTTTCTGCCTATATCCCCCGACTTCATGAATACTGCCATATAGAAAATAATCAACAAGATAGCTTGAGTAATAACCTTTGTGATTATTTTCTCAACGGTCGACATCTCACTTCTTACCTGGATTTTTATCTGGTTTTCTTCTAACTCAATATCTGAGCCGGTTTGTCCCTCAGCCAGAGTTATTTCCGAAACCAATTTGCTTTTACCGTTTTCCTGTTGTTCATACACGGTGTAACCGGTAATTTGTGTCATGAATCCTTCAAACGTTGTCATTGAAACAATATAAACTATCGCACATATTACTGCTGCAAACGTCGTGTATAAAAACAATTTGATAACCGACTTAATCTTTGACTCATGCATTTCATTCACCTAATCAGAATAAGGATAAGCCATTTTACCTGCTTACCCTTATTTATTTTTATATATTTTATTCGTTAACCTCTTCAGTTTCGTTTTGTTGTGCTTGAGGTTGTGCCTCAACAGACTCCTCAGCCTGCTGCTCTTGTTCTGCTTCACTATCATTTGCTTCGGCATCAGATTCAACAACATTTTCTGCAATCAACGCGCGAATCGAAAGGCTTATACGCTTTTTCTCTGTATTTATCTCGATAATCTTAGCGTCAACCTCCTGCCCTATTGACAACTCATCCTTTGGTTTATCAATATGACGGTCGGCAATTTGAGAAATATGAATTAAACCGTCAACACCCGGAATGATACGTGCAAAAGCACCGTATGATGTGAGGCTTACAATAACAACCTTAACAACATCTCCGACAGCGAATTTGTTTTCAAAAATCAACCACGGATTTTCATCTGCTTTTTTATATCCTAAAGAAATTCGCTTCTTTTCCTTGTCAAGTTCATTAATATACACATCAACACTGTCACCAACGTTAACTACTTCTGACGGATGCTTAATCTTAGCCCAAGAAAGTTCTGAAATATGTATCATTCCATCAACGCCGCCTAAATCAACAAATGCGCCATATCCCGTTAACGACTTGACTGTTCCGGTTATCCTATCACCCACCGCGACATTTTCCCAGAATTTTTCCAACTGTGCCTTTCTCTCTTCACGAAGCACCGAGCGTACCGAACCTATAACACGACGGCCTCTTGCAATCTCAATTATACGGTACCTGACGTTAGTACCCTTTAATGAATCAAGCGGGTCACTCTTTGATACGCCTGCATGAGAAGCAGGGATGAAAACACGAACTCCTTTATAAAAGGTTGTCAGTCCGCCTTTAACCACCTCGGAAACAACACCTTCTAAAATTTCCTGTGACTCCTTAGCGGCCTTAACAGCTTCCCAACCCGCAATAGCATCAACTCGACGCTTCGAAAGCAGGACAGTACCTTCCTGGTCATTGGTGCGCATTATTATTAAATCGAGCACATCGCCCACTTTAACTTCTTCGGTTAATTTAACGGTGGGATCACTTGAGTATTCACTTGCAGGAACAAAACCGGCATGCTTTCTACCAATTTCAACCTGAATTTCCGACTGGTTTACAGAAACAACCTGACCCTTAACCATACGCTCAGTATCAGCGTCACCGAAAGCCTCTAAAGCCTCCTCAAAAGACATTTCATCAAAATTAATTTCGTCTTTCTCCTCAATAATAGATCCAATCTGATCCATTGTTCTAAGAACCCCCTTTATAATACCGGACGGTGTCGATGCACCGGCCACAACCCCAACAGAGCTGCAATTTTCAAAGGATTTAACATCTAGTTCATCGGAAGTTTCAATAAGAACAACGTTTTTACATCTCTCTTCGCAAACCTGTTTCAACTTCTTAGTATTTGAACTGTGTCTCCCGCCTACCACAATCATTGCATCACATTGTGCCGCGAGTTCCTTTGCCTCATTCTGCCTTTTGGCAGTCGCATTACATATTGTATCAAAAATTATTTGATTTGTATATACCTTTTTTAAAGTTTTTTGGCATTCTTCCCATAAATCTTTGTTAAAAGTGGTCTGTGCAACAACGGTTAGTTGCTCATCGGGTGAAATCTGACCGTCTTTTTGCAATTGTTCAAGTTCATTTTGGTCGGCAAAAACAATGCATTTGCCTTTTTTATGTCCGACAATACCGACGACTTCCTTATGAAACTTATCACCCGCTACAAGTACGGTTCTGCCCTCTTGTCCGGCTTGAGAAACAATTTTATGTATTTTCGAAACAAACGGACAGGTCAAATCAACAAAATCAACATTTAGTTTTACCGCACAGTCAATAACGCTTTGTTCTACACCGTGAGAGCGTATTACCAACGTTTCTCCGGTTTTCACCTGATCGGGTGATTCTACAATCCTTACACCCTTTGACGCCAGTTCATCAACCATTTGGGGATTGTGGATTATTGGACCGAGCGTACACACTTTTTTCCCTTGCCGCAGCAGATCGTAGACCGTTTCTATCGCACGGTTAACCCCGTAACAAAATCCAGATGTTTTTGCCAATTTAATTACGCTCAATGTTTCAACTCCCAAAGTTTAATAATCTCACCCATGATCATGTCCGACACCCTGCGGATTTCCGCCCTCGATTGATCTGAAAACGCCAAGTTCTCCGGCATTATGGGTTTTCCGTACCTTACTGTTACCTTTTTAAACAACTTGATTCCACCCTCATGGTATATAGAAACAGGTACTACCGGCACTTGAGCCCTCGAAACAATTACGGCCGCGCCGGTCTTTGCCTTAGTAGGACGACTGTTCAACACCCTTCTTCCCTCAGGAAAAATACCCATCACTCCACCATTTAACACTATTTGTTCCGCGTAATCCAACGCTCCCGTATCTCCCTTACCGCGCATTACTGCAAAAGCACCCATTTTGGTGAAAAACCATCTCAGCACTTTATTTTTAAAAAGTTCTTCTTTTGCCATAAAAAAAATCTGACGTTTACAAGACACTGCTAAAAATGCAACATCAGTCAACGATGTGTGATTGCAGCAAAGAACTATGCCGCCATCATCAGGAAAGTTTTCCACTCCAAAATATTTTACCCTGAACAATAATGCAACCAACGGCTTCACCGCAGCACGTACTACCCTATAAAACTTAGTCATATTCCTTTCCAACCCACCTTAAATTAACTTAAAACCTTTTAATCACAATCTATCCCTTATAGTTTTAAGCATCACTGCCACCGACTCTTCCAACTCATTCCCGGTCGTATCAACCGTTATGGAATCATCGGCAGGTTTAAGCGGTGCTATCTCACGATGAGAATCATTATGGTCGCGACGCAACAGGTCACTGAGAACATCTTCATATTTGATATCGGGATCCTTCAAAATCAGTTCCTCATAACGCCTCTTAGCCCTCTCCTCAGGGTCGGCCGTCAAAAATATTTTTATATCCGCATTTGGTAAAACAACCGTTCCGATATCCCTTCCGTCCATCACAACATTATGTGTCGCGGCAATCTGCCTTTGAATATCGAGCAAAAAGCTTCTGACACATGCAAGCGCCGAGCAATCCGAGGCTGCCATTGAAACCTCTGGTGTTCTTATACAATCCGAAACATCTGCCCCGTTTAGTATCACCTTTTGAACACCATTGCTGTTTTGCATATCAACCTTGATTTCTGCCAAATGCCTCTGTACAGCCTCAACATCTTTGATTGAGACATTATTACTGATTAAACTGTATCCAACCGTTCTATACAGTGCGCCTGTATCAACATAAACAAATCCAAGTTCAGCCGCAACTTTTTTAGAAATCGTGCTCTTACCGGCACCTGCCGGACCATCAATTGCTATAGATATCATATTCATATAATCACCAAATCCCTTTCAGTTACAAAACAAAAATAACAGATACAATATTAAGGCTATTATCCTTATATTTCACCCGAACTGCTTTATTTACCGGTCAACAATACGATGCTTACGGTTCAAAGCGTGGATTCCCGCGTCTGTTTACCCTAAAACTTTGTTCCCCGCACAATAACCGGTAGAAAATGCAATTTGCAGATTAAACCCGCCGGTGTACGCGTCAACGTCAATAACTTCACCTGCA